>PMUM01000110.1 GCA_003166855.1 Acidobacteriaceae bacterium
GCCGTGCTCGACGCCCTTGAGGAGTTGCGGCGGCTGTCGCGCGGCGGCTGGGTTTGGGAAAAATAGAAGGAGATAAGGAAATGCAGGAGACGGCGCAGCAGTATATTCAGCGAATTTTGGGCTACGTTGAGGGTCAAGACGCGATCAAGGTTCAGAAGGCAACGGCTGGGAAGCTAAAGAAGCTGATTCAGGGGCTGACTCCGAAGCAGCTGAAATGGAAACCGGAGCCGGGGAAGTGGTCGGTTGCGGAAATCCTGGCTCATCTGGCGGACGCGGAAATTGTTGGCAGCTGGCGCATGCGATTGATCGCCGGAGCAAGCGGGACCACGGTTCAGCCTTACGATCAAGATGTATGGGCGTCGCTATTTCAATATGGCAAGCGTGACGCGAAACAGTCGCTGGAAGTCTTCCGCGTGCTTCGCGAGAATAACTTGGAGATGCTCAAGGCCCTTCCGCGTGAAAGCTGGGATAAGTTCGGCATGCACGCCGAGCGCGGCAAGGAAACCATTACCCATGTGGTGCGCATGTTCGCCGGGCATGACACCAACCACGTGAAGCAGATTGAAGGCATCGCTGCCCAGCTGAAGAAGAAGCGGAAGTAGGTTCGCCACGTTGCAAGGGCTCAGCAAAACCACCGTAGTTGGCGCAGCGCCGGAGGGCGCGNNCCGCGCTACGACCTGCTGAACCATGTGTTGTCGTTCAACATCGACCGGATGTGGTGGCGGCGGACCGCTCGGTCTTTCCGGCACATTGTTGAGCGCTCCGATGCACGTGTCCTCGACCTGTGCTGCGGAACGGGCGACATGACGTTCGCCTTGCGCCGTCAGGCAGGGAAGTCGTCTCCTAAGATTGTCGGCGCCGATTTTTCGCACGCCATGCTGCAGCGCGCCAGCGCGAAATCCTCGGTGGCGCAGAACGGATTAGGGCCAGACTGGATCGAAGCCGACGCCCTCAATCTTCCGTTTCCGAGTGCGCACTTCGATCTGGTGACTTCGGCATTTGGTTTCCGCAATCTCGCCGACTACGATGCCGGACTGCGGGAGATTGTTCGCGTACTGCGTCCTGGGGCAGAATGCGGCATCCTCGATTTCGGCGCGCCTGAGGGCGTGATGGGGACGCTCTACCGCATCTATTTCAAACAAGTCCTGCCTCGCGTAGGCACCCTGATCTCCGGCGTCCGCGGTCCCTATGCCTACCTCCCAGCCTCGGTCGAGCGGTTCCCTCCACCGGAAGAAATGCTGGCGAGGATGAAACGTGCTGGATTTGCCGAAGCGACCTGGACGCCTTATACCTTCGGGATCGCCGGCTTGTATCGCGGGAAGAAATAGCGCACAGAAGAGTGTGTGACTTATCCCGCAGCCTGCAGAAGTTTACTCAATGCCTGTATGTCGTCCACGCTGACATCTCCCACCACAAAATAGCGTAGCCCACCTTGCGTCCAGTTCTCCGCACTGAACGATGCGGCATGCACCGGTCCTGACGGCGGGCTCGACGTCTCTTCTCCGCGATCCTGAAAAATGAAAACCGAAACCTCGTGCTTGCGGATCTGGTAGATCAAATGCGCTCCGGGCGTTTGGGCGAGATAGGTGACGCGTCCTCCGAGCAGGGTGAACTCCGAGCCTTGCAACTCGGGCAGATTGAAGGTGAACGGAATCTTGCCCTGAAACCACGGCTTCACGGTATGACGATCGGTCGAAACGACGTCGACTGGGGCTGTGCTGGCCAAGGCGGCGACGTGCAGGTCAGCCAGTTCGCTGTACACCCGCTGCCGGCGCGCATTTTCGCGCCCCACGTACCAATTCACTGCGAGAGAGAGGATCAACAGCGACAACGCCGGCACCGCCAGAATCTTCCAGAGCCAGCCGGAATCCCGGCGCGGTTTCGCGGCAATAGCCTTGGCAATGCGATTCCGTAATTCGATGCTGGCTGCATAGCGGTTGCCTGCCATCTGCACCGATCGCTTCATCTGTACCCGTTCCAGCGCGTCAGCGGCACAGGATGCGCAGGTTCGCAGATGTGTCGCCAACGCGTCGGTTTCCGCGGATTCGAGTTCGCCATCGACGTACGCATCGAGTTTGCCGCGCCATTGCTCACAAACCATTCCGGTCCCCCTGGTTCTTCTTCCGCAGCAAATCGCGCATCGCCTTTCGGGCTCGAGACAAGCGTGACATCACGGTGCCGATTGGAATGGCCAACGTTTCCGCGATCTCCTGGTACGACATCTCCTCGACCTCGCACAGCAGCAAGATCTCGCGGAAGGGCACGGGCAGATCGGCCAGCGCCTGCTGCACTGCTTCGCGGCTCGCCTGCGCGATCAGGATGCTCTCAGGTGTGTTGCTTTCGGCTGGCAACAAGGCTTCGTCAGCCTCTCCGTCGATTGCCACCGTGACCTTGAGCCCGGTTCGAGAGCTCAGGAACGAATTTCGCAGAATGCGGTACATCCACGCCCGGAAATTCGTGCCCACCTGAAATGACGCGAATCCGCGCAGCGCTTTGGCGTAGGTCTCCTGCACTAGATCCTCCGCTTCGGCAGTGTCCTGCGTCAGCCAGCGCGCGAAGTTGTAGAGTTGGTCGAACAGCGGCATGGCCAGCTCTTCAAATTTCTCGGCATGTTCCGGCACCTTCATACGTAAACCAGTCCCACGCTAATTTATTCCCTCGTTTCCCAGCAAATTCTTGCGGGAATAAATCCCCGCCGTTCCAGTTATCAGGGTGCAAGGACGCGACGACACAATCGAAGGACGATATCAAAGGAGGCACGATGAAAAACCTATTCGCCTGGCTCACAAACCCACCCACCGGCGGGCCGAAGTCCACCCTTATTTCTGCGCCTGATGGCCGGAGGCGTCTTCCTGTGGGAAGGAATTCTGAAATTCGTCTACGCAAACCAGGGAATTGGCCGCTTCACGAAACTTGGTATGCCCCTGCCGCACTTCACCGCTGACTTCGTGGCGTGCCTCGAAATTGTTGGTGGACTACTGCTGCTCTCCGGATTGTTCACCAGACTCATTGCCATTCCGTTCATTGTCGAGATGATCGTTGCCATCCTCTCCACCAAGATTTCGCTGTACCTCGGCACCTCGCCCCTGCCTCTTCCCGCGGCGCCCCCAAAAGTGGGAATGTGGGCGGTGCTGCACGAGGTCCGCTCCGAATACGCGCAATTGCTGACAGTTCTTTTCTTGATGATCAACGGCCCGGGAAGATGGTCTTTGGACGCACTACTCAGCCAACCGAAACCAGAAAACCGAGGTCAGGTCGTGGCTGGGTCGCGCCGGAAGGAATCCGCAAACGCATCGGTAATCGTATAGCGAAGCACGTGCTCGTACTCCGGCCCGAGGAACCGGCGCAGCCGGTCGGTGTTCATGATGTACTCGCCCGTCATATAAGGCACGGCCTCCGGCGGAATGGCTGAGATCTTGTACTTCCACAGAAGTCTCAGCACCTGCCGCATCGCCCATTTTCCGGGGACGCGCACCAGTTTCGCCTGCGCCATCTCGACACAGTGCCCGAAGGTCAGAGGCTCGCCTCGGCCGGCGACATTCAGTACCGTCAGGCGTTGCGGCTCGGGCTCGCGCTGAAGGATGTGCCGGATCAGCCTTGCCATGTCGTCGATGTGGATGAATTGGATCTTGTTGTCGAGGTACTGCTGGCCTCGGGGAAACATGCACGGGAGTCGCTTGCCCTCTTTGCGCATTTTTTCGGCTCGTGCGCTCTTGCCGTTGGGCGTGCCGCGGAATGCTCCCATCAGGTAATTCTCGACACTCGCTCCGGAAAAAATATGCGGCCGCAAAATATAGGCGCTGCATCCGCGCAGGGCGTGCGAGCGCGTCTGCACCACTTCATCCGACTGCTTCTTATGAATGGCGTAGGGCAGGGTGTGTGCGCCCAGAACTGATTCTTCAGTCGCTGGCGCCGGCAGATTCGGCCCGTATGCCGAGACACTGCTGGGAAAGATGAACTGCTTGACTCCGTCATCGGTCGAGCGATTGGCCTCGGTGACGGCTTCCATCACGCGCGCCGTCCCCGCCACATTGATCTGCCACATGCGCTCGACATCGACCACACCGGTACGTACGGGATCGATTACGAATGCTAGGTGGACGACCGCATAGGCATGCGTGTCGCGCAGCAGTTCGTACAAAGTCCGGGTCGACGATTCCTGGCCAAGGTCCAAACTCTCAAACTGCAACTCGGAGTCGGTGCGGGGCGGACTGACGTCGACCCCGATCACCGAATAGCTTCCCAGCAGCGGCAGTAGCCTGGAGCCCAGGTTGCCCGACACACCGGTCACGACGACGACAGGTTTGGCCATCAGTTCGGTTTCGCGGCCTCAGGTTGCGCCGGCGGCGGTGTTTGCGGCTGGGCCGGCGGCGCGGTCTGCGGCATCGGCCGCGGATGCGGAAGCCGCGGAGGTGGCGCCGCACCCACTCCGCCCGGACCAAAGTACGCGTCGTTGGTTTCCGCCTTGAACGAGTTGTTCACTTTGTCCATCATTTCGCGCGTCCGGTCGTTTTGCAACTTGCTGTGGATCTCGTTCGTTGCCTGTTCGAGAGTGACGTGGTCTTTGCTGTTCAATTTGTAAATATACTGCCCGCCGGAGTCGCTGATCACCTGCGACACTTCTCCCGGCTTCAGATCGAACACCGCAGCATGTGCCGGCGGCAGGCCGGTGCGGCGCACGCTGGGCAGGTTGACCGTCGGAGATTCGATCTTCATCCCGGCCGCTTCGAAAGCCTCTTTCTGCAGCTTGGCGATATCCTCTCCGGCCGCGGCGCGCGCCCGCAGGCTCTCCGCCAGCTTGGTCATTGCCTGCTCGGCTGCGTCGGCCTTCGTTTTCTCCTCGGCTTCCTTGGCCTTCTTGGCTTCGTCGCTCAGCTTTTCGTCCTTCTCGTCTTCTTCCTTGGACTCGGCATCGGGCTGCTTGGTGCGAGGCACAAACAACCGGTCCACGTTGAATTGCTCAAACGTGTCAGCGTGTTCCTTGTAATACGCTTCGATTTCCTCGGGCGAAATCTTTGCCGCTTCCTCCTGAATCTTGCGCTGCAGTGCAGTGGTCAAGATCTGCATCTTGGCGAACTCAACGGTCTGCTTGAACTGGTCAGTCTTGTCCAAGCCCTGCTTCTTGGCTTCACTCGACATCCCGATGAAGCGCGGCAGAACACCGGCGAGCTGCTTTTTGACCTGCGGCGTGACGTTGGGGGCGACGGCGGCCGCCAGCTTTTCAAACTGAGCCTTGGTGATGACCGTCTTGCAATCGGCGGGTGGAGTTTTCGACGCTGGAGCCTTCGCAGCAGTGGCGGGTTTTGCCGCCGTGCCCTTGGCGACTGCCGGTTTTGGCTGCGCCGGACACACGCCGATTACCGTGATCACCGCCGTGTCCGGCGCAACGGAAGCAGAAGTATCCGCCGGTGCCTGGGCGGGCTGCGGCGGGGCGCTCGGGGCGGCTTGTCCCCAGGCCAGCGTCCCCAACAAAACACACATCAGCCAACTCTTACGCATAAGTCATTTCCTCCAGGATTGGTCCATCAGAAAGTTGAAAATGCCAAGCATCAAATCCTAGCACAAGCGGCGGCTTTTGCCCGTGTGCCGGTACGTGAAATCAATTGCCGGATTTTTTCCCTCCGCTACGACGCACGACCCCAGCGTTGCCGCGATTTGCTTGGCGGTTTCGGCTCGCAGCGGCGATAATTCCTGCATGTCGGGAAGCCCGGCCATTTCTTCGCATGATTTGATGCGCACCGAAAAGCGCGCGGCGGCGGGGAACTCCGTTCTGGCTGCGGTGGTAATTACCGTCCTCAAGATTGTGGTCGGATTCAGCACCGGAAGCTTGGGTATTCTTTCGGAAGCGGCGCACTCCGGGCTCGACCTGATCGCCTCTCTCCTCACGTTTTTTTCGGTGGGCGTTTCCGACAAACCTGCCGATGCCGATCATCAGTACGGCCACGGCAAAATTGAGAACTTCTCGGCATTTGTCGAAACTGGCCTGCTCCTTTTGACCTGCGCCTGGATTATCTACGAAGCCGCATTGCGTCTCTTCTTCCGTCGAATTGAAATCGAGCCCTCCATTGCAGCCTTTGCGGTAATGGTGTTCTCGATGGGAGTGGATTGGTGGCGTTCGCGCGCTCTGGGCCGGATCGCCAGCAAATATGACAGCCAGGCTCTGGAAGCCGACGCACTGCACTTCTCCACTGACATCTGGTCCGCCGGTGTGGTCGTGCTCGGGCTGGCGCTGGTTCTTGTCGGCCGCGCCTATCATGTGGACTGGTTGCGTGATTCCGATCCCATCGCCGCTCTGTTCGTGGCCGGTGTCGTCGTCTCGGTGAGTTGGCGCCTGGCGCGCCGGACGATTGACGCTCTGCTCGACGCAGCTCCGCCGGGAGTGCGATCCAAGATCTACGACGCAGTTTTGCACGTCGACGGCGTTCTCGAAGTCGATCGCATCCGCATCCGCCGGGCGGGGAACCGTTATTTCGCCGATCTCGCCGTAGGCCTCGCGCGCACCGTGACCTTCCAGCGCTCCGGCCAATTGGCTGCCTCCGTCACCGAGGCGGTTCGCCGGATTCTCCCCGACGCCGACGTTACGGTGCAGCCGCTTCCGCGCGCGCAAGGTTCGGAGAACATCTTTGACCGCATCCGCGCCGTGGCCACGCATAGGAATCTCAACGTGCACGACATCAGCGTGCAGGATGTTGCGGGCCAGCTCCACGTCGAACAGCACGTCGAACTCGACGAGCGCATGTCGCTTAAGGACGCGCACGATCAAGTAACCGAACTCGAAGCGGACATGCGCCGCGACGTACCTGAAATTGCCGACATCCTCACCCACATTGAGAGCGAGCCTGCGACTATTGAGAAACCAGAAGAAGTCTTCAGCGACGCGGAACTCGAGCACCGCCTGAAAGCCGTGGCGTCGCAGTTTCCCGAGGTGCTCGACGTTCACGAATTCATCATCAAGCGCGTGCGCGGACGAATGTATCTGTCCTGTCATTGCACGCTGTCGGACGAACTCTCTTTAGCGCGGGTCCATGATATCCAGACGGAATTGGAAATCCGCTTCAAGCAGGACGCGCCGGAGTTGTTCCGCGTTTTGATTCACCCTGAGCCCAGCACCGACAACCGGAGATAGCAGGACGATGATCACCGCCAAAGCAATCTGGACCGACAACGAGCGCTACATCGGCGAGGCTAGCTCCCGCCATGCGATCGTGATGGACACCGCAACCGAGAAGACGGCCAACACGCCGATGGAACTGGTACTGATCGCCCTCTGCGGGTGCACTGCTTCCGATGTGGTCGGAATTCTCCGCAAGAAACGTGAGCAGTTCACCAGCTTGGAAGTCAGCGCCAGCGGCGAGCGGGCATCCGGCTACCCAGCGGTGTACACCGAGATCAGTCTGGTTTATCGGATCGTTGGCAAGGTGTCCCGCAAGGCGGTGGAAGACGCTGTTCGCCTGTCGAAAGAGAAATACTGTTCGGTCTCGGCAATGCTGGAAAAGACTGCCAAGATCACGTCAAAGATCGAAGTGGTGGAGTAAATGCCGCCCATGCGTGTACTGTTCTTCACCCAGCCCGGCTGCCTCTCCTGCGAACTGATGAGGATGTTCCTCGAGGCTAAGGAGATCGTCTTTGAAGAACACGACATCAGCAGCGACCGCGAAGCTCGCCGCGAAATGACCGAAGAACACGACAGCACGGAAACTCCGACGCTGGTGATCTTTACCGGAGAAACGTCGGAAGTGATTATCGGCTTTGATCCCGTACGTCTTGACCAGTTCCTCGACTCGGCCCCATCATCGGATTCGGTGACTGAATCCTGAACTCTGCTACTCCCAGCCGAAGCCTTCCTCATCCCCTGCGCGGATATTTCTTCATCGGGGCCGCGGCCTTTCTCTGGGGAGTCTCCGCCGCGCTCGGTCGCGCCGTCTTTACTGGCAAGTTGGCCCTGAGCGGGGAAGCCCTGCATCCCATCGATCCGCTGATCCTTTCGCAGACGCGCACGTCATTCTCGTTGCTCGTACTGCTTCCACTCCTCGTGGGGCGGCGCGGCTGGCAGCGGATCAAACTGCCCACGCCTGATCTCATCCAGTGCCTGGTGCTGGGAATGTTCGGCGTAGCCGCGTCGAATTACTTCTATTACGTTGCGATTCAGAAGACGAGCGTTGCCATCGCCATCATCGTGCAATACACGGCGCCGGTGTGGGTGCTGATATACGTGGTCGCCCGCCGACAGCAAAAACTCTCGCTGCAGAAAGTCGCAGCCGTGGGGGTCGCCATCGCCGGAATCGCACTGACGATCGGAATCGTCGGCGGAAAATCGGCAACGAGGCTCCGCCTCGACTCCTACGGTTTCCTCGCAGCCTTGCTGGCGTCGTTCTCGTTCGCCTTCTACAACGTCGGTGGACACCGCCTGCTGGCCCGCTACGACCGCTGGCGCGTTCTGGTGTGGACGCTGACTTCCGCTGCGGTGTTCTGGTTGTTCGTGAATCCTCCATGGAAGGTAGTGGCCGCGCACTATGCGCCCGCGCAGTGGGGATTTCTGTTCGTCTTCTCCATGATCTCGGTGCTGGGATCGTTCTCGCTTTATTTTCTCGGCCTGCAACATCTCGAGCCCACGCGCGCCATCATCGCCAGTTGCCTGGAGCCGGTGTTCTCGATCCTGCTGGCTGCGGCGCTGTTGGGAGAAGGCCTGCGCCCGGTGCAGACTCTCGGGATTGTGCTGGTGCTGTCGGCGATTGTGATCGTGCAACTCCCCGGACGGGGGGTAGCAGGGCAGGAATCGGTCGTGATCGATCCGATCGAGTAGCCGTCTCGGCACAAGCTTCTGTATTATTCTCGGCGGTGACAATATGCGTACTTTCATGGGTCTGTTGTTCTTGACGCTGCTTTTCGCAAATCTAGCGGCCGCGCAAGGAAAAGACAGCGCACTCGAACCCGGTGCCAGAAAGGCCAGTGATGAGGTAATGGCCGACTTGGTCGCCAACCGGACATCCGGCGCGATCGAAAAGGTTGCGCCTATGAAGATCGCCGCTCTGGAGGGGTTCCGAACCCAGTTACGGCAAATGCTCGAGCGGTGCGGGCGTCCACTCGACAGCAAGATCCAGCATGGCGGTAAGCCGATCCTTGGAGAGGATGTTCTTCCCGACGGCACAAAGACGACATGGAACTATCAGTATCTCTGCAAAACCACGCGAGAGCCAATCGAGTTTTGGGTAACGGTGGAATCAATCGAGAAGGGAAAATACAAGGTTGCGTTTACCTGCAATCCGCACCTTGTCTCATTGCCAACATCCAGCAAGTAAGGAACGTGGCCTCGCTCACTCTAGCCGTTTCCCCTTCGTCTCCGGCAACTGCGTCGTCATCAGCGCGGCGAGCAAATATCCTGCCGCGCATAGATAGAACGCCCAACTCAGTCCCTTCGTCTCCCCCACGCGCCCAATCACCAGCGGGGCGACGGAACTCAGCGTGCGCGCCCCGTTGTAGGTGAATCCCAAGGCTCGCGCCCGCACGGCAGTGGGGAAGATTTCGCTGCCCATGATCCCAGAGCCGGAAAAAATTCCGGTCCCGAAAAACGCGACCAGAGTGCCCAGCACCAGCAGCACACCCTGCGATCGCGCCGCCGCATAAAGTGGAATCAGAACCGCCGCCACCAGCGTATAGACCAAGAAAGCTTTGCGGCGCCCCAGATGATCTGCCACCCAGCCAAAACTGGCATAGCCCGGAAACATGCCGCAGAGGTTCAGCACAACCATCAGAGTGGTCATACCCATCTCGCCGAATCCGCGCCCACCTTGCTCGACAGGCAGTGACAGATAAGGCGGAAGCCATGTGAACAGCCCCCACCAGGCAAACATCCCGAAAAAGTTAAACAGCAGAAGGGCGAACGTGTGGCGAGCGTAAGGAGGCCTGAAGATGACGGAGAATCTCGTAGAGCCGTAACTGGTTACGTCTCTGTCGCTGGGTGCCCCATTTCTCGCGTTTTTTGCGAGAAGTGGGGATTTCGAGCCCTCGACCTGGGCTGCCTTCCGAGGCGATACGCTCTCTCGCCACATCTCGGACTCCGGCACACTTCGCTGAATCCACAACGTGACGACCGCCGGCAGGATGCCCACAAAAAACACCGCTCTCCACCCGTAATACCGCGCCACTGGACCCGCCACCAGCGCGGCTGCCGCGAACCCCAGCGCCCACGAGCTCTGCACGATCGAGATTGCCTTGGCACGGAACTGAGTCGGCCAACTCTCGGCCACGAGGGTCGCCCCGGTATTCCACTCGCCGCCCATCCCCAGGCCAAGCACGAACCGTGCTACGGCCAGCATCGCAATGCTGGTTGCGAGTCCCGAAGCAAAGGAGCACACGGAATATGTCAGGATGCTCGCCATCAGCGCCTGCTTGCGCCCGATGCGGTCGGCCAAGAATCCGAAGAGCACGCCGCCGATTCCCGAAGCCAGCAGCGTGAGAGTTCCCAGCGACCCGGCCAGAGTCTTGCTCATCCCCAGATCGCGCATGAGCAGGGCTAATACAAGCGAGTAAAGCATGGCGTCGAAAGCGTCGAGCGCCCATCCCATGGCCGCAGCCAGCAGCGTTCGCCGCTGCCCGGGCGTCGCTTGCCGGATCAGTTGTATGGGCCCGATCGCCATGAAGGATTGAAGATAAGTCTGGCGGATTGTAAAGCCTGCAGCCGGATTGTCCAACATGTGGAGACAGCCATCGGCTGTGCCCCGAGCGAAACTCGACTTCCCAGGACGGTTACCCCCCGTTACTTCGGTGTGGCGCGTTTACTTCTTTTTGACACATCCCACCCAGTCGTTCGCTACGCTGGCATATCCCCTAAAAAGTCTCGAGGTTTGGGTGATGAAAATCCGCTCCACGATCTACACGCTTGCATTTCTTGGCGTCTTCTTGACGCCTTGTTTCGCGCACCACACCGCAGTGGTCGTCAATAAGGACAACCCAGTCGAAAACGTCACTTCCGCGCACCTGGTGAAAATTATCCGGGGAGAGATCAAGAAGTGGCCTGACGGCAAGAATATCGTTCTGGTGCTCCACAAAGATTCTGCCGGCGAAACTGAAACTCTGCAGCGCCTGAACAAGATGTCTGCCGCCGAGTGGAAGAGCTTTGTCAGCGCGCACAAAGATTCGATCCTGTTTGTGGACAGCGACGCAGACGTTCTCAAAGAGGTGCAGAGCGAACCGGGCGCGATCGGCCTGATCGAGGTTCACTCCATCGACAACAGCGTGAACGTGGTGCACGTCGACGGCAAACTCCCCATGGAGTTTGGCTATTTGCCTCACTAGGTTGAGGCGTACGCTTGCCCGCTCGCTCTTCGCAGCAAATGAAAATATCTCCGCGCTTTCTTCACGTCGCGCGCAATCTGCTCGCGCAGGACGTCGACTGACGGAAACTTGATTTCATCCCGCAGCCGTTCCAGGAAGCAGATCTCCACTTCCGTCTCCGGCAGCAATTCGATGGGATGGAAGTTCAGCAGGTGCGTCTCAATGGCAAATAATTCCGTCCCGAATGTCGGACGGTTGCCTACGTTCGTGACCGAATCAAAGCGCTCGGCCCCGACGCGTGTCCACGTGATGTAAACGCCGTCTTTCGGCACCAGTTCTTCGTAGCGCGCCAGGTTGATGGTAGGCACGGTGTACTTCGATCCATAGCCGCGCCCGCGTCCCGGTGTCCCGAGAATGCAGAACGGACGCGCCAGCAGATGCCGCGCCCGGCTTACGCGTCCCGCGGTGAGCAGTTTGCGAATCTGACTGCTCGAGACCGTCTCGCCGCGCAAGGTCATCTCAGGATAAACCTTCACTTCGAATCCCATCTCGCGCCCGAACTCCGCCAGCAGGTTCATGTCGCCCGCGGCCTTATGTCCGAAGCGGAAGTTGAAACCTTCGTGCACCTCGCGGGCGTGCAGCTTTTTCTTCAGAATACGCTCGGCAAACTGTCGCGGCGTCATCAGCGAAAGATCGCGACCAAAAGGCAGCAGCAGCACGGCGTCGATTCCGGTGCCTTCCAGCCAGCGCAGTTTCTCGGGAGTGGGGGTCAGCAGTTTCAACCCTGCTTCAGGCCGCAGAATCCGCGTGGGATGCGGTTCAAACGTCACTGCGACGGCCTTGCCTCCGCTCGCCCGCGCGCGAGAAACGATTTCGCCTAAGACATGCGCGTGGGCTCGGTGCACACCATCGAAATTGCCCACACTGACCAGCGTCGGGCCGAAGTCAGCGGGAACGTCGTCGAGTTTGTGAAAAACCTGCATGATTTATGTGGCGCGGGCGCCACCGCCCGCGCAGGCGTCAAACTTAGGAGATCCCCACAATATTTCCGAATCTTCGCATCCGCGATTGTGCGCGCGACAGCACGCGGGCGAGGGCGCCCGCGCCACATAACCTCAAATCTCAAACTCCAGTTTCATCCCATCATGCGACAACCGCACGTGCCGCGGCAGGGAAGCGTTTGTCGCCTCGTGTGCAAGATCATGGCAAATGTGAGTGAAGAAGGCTCGCTTGGGCTTCAACCGGTCGACAATCGCCAGCGAATTCTTCACCGTGGAATGGGTGGGATGGGGCTTGTGCCGCAGCGCATCCAGAAACAGAATGTCGAGCCCTTCCAGTTGATGCAGCGACGATTCTGGAATCTCGCTGTGGTCGGTGAGATATGCCCCCGAGCCAAAGCGGTAGCCGTAAATCTGCGTCTCTCCGTGAATCAGTACGATCGGTTCGAACTGCACTCCGAAGATATCGACCGGCCCATCAATCGGTCGTAGTTCCAGCAACGGCAGGCCGCCAAACTTGTAGTCAGCGTCGAAAATGTAGCTGAACATTTTGCGCAGAAACGCCGCCGCATCGGGCCGAGCGTACAGCGGCAACTTGTCCGGCTTATGCCGGTAGCTGAGGGGCCGCAAGTCATCGATGCCGAGAATGTGGTCGGCGTGCGTGTGAGTGTAGAGCACGGCATCCACGCGCGTGATGTGCTCGCGGACGGCCTGGGCGTAAAAGTCTGGAGTGGTATCAATGAGCACGACTTTGCCGTCGTACTCCAGCATGATGGAAGGCCGCGTCCGCCGGTCCCGCGGATCGCTCGAACGACACACGGCGCAATCGCACCCCAAAGTGGGGACCCCCATCGAAGTCCCACTGCCCAGCACGGTCAGAGTCGCTTTCATCTTCCGCTGGTTCCGGTGGCCGGTCCCGCCTGCGGCGGCCGCGCCAGCGCATTGGTCACTTCGACATAGGCCATGCGCAGTTCATACAGGCTATTCTGCAGGAAGTTTTCTTCCGCCGCGGTGAGATTGCCCTTGGTCTTTTCGGCGATCAGGCTGAGCGTGTCGATCGTCTGCCGCGCACCGATGATGTCGACTTGCGGCTGCCCGCCCTGTTGCCGCATCAATCCCAGCTGCATCATGGATGTCATATAGAGCGAAGCCAGGAAGCGCTCTAACGTGATCTCAAAATCCTTGGCCGAATGCCCGCTCAGCTCGACCTGAGTATCCATATCCTTCGAGGACTGCTTGTAGGCGGCGGCCTGGGCATCCTGCTCGGCGCTGGTGGGCGGCGTCGGCATTTCACGATCCGGCGACGCGCCGGTATCTACTCCGCCGGCGTCTACTGCCACAGGCGCTGGAGCCTTCTCCGCGGGCGGTGCAGTCTGGGCTACCGGGGGCGCAGCCGCTTTCGGTAATTCGACTTCCTCGGCCACTTCCGCACGCAACTCGCCCTCCGAAGTGAACAGCCGCCGGTCCGTTACCTTGAATCCAGATTGTTCGTGTCTCTTCTCAGCCATAAACCCTTTCCTCAATCAGAACGGTCGATTTTCTATGCGCCCTTCGCGATCCCGCTGCGACTTTCGTGGTCAAAGCTTTTCTTAGGCCGGACGCTGTTCCAGCGAACTCTCTTCCCGCAACAGCACGCTGTCCGCGACCGGCAACTGCACCACAGCCACCTTCGCCGCGCCAACCATTACTTCACGCCCCGGCACACCCACTTCACGCCGGATGTATCCCAGCGCTACCGTCTTGTCGCGGCCGGCGAATCGCAGGGAAGCAGCGCTGGTAATCTCTCCAACTTCTTTTTCCCCAGCAACCACCTTGGCCCCAGCTGCGATCGACCCGGCACCGTCGGCGACAAATCCGGTGAATTTACGATGCACCGCACCGCGCGAGCGAATGCGCTCTACGATCTCCTGCCCCACGTAGCATCCCTTGTTAAAGTTCAAAGCGCGCGCCTGCTCGGTCTCCTGCGGCAGGTCGCGCTCGCGGATGTCCACTCCATACCGCGGAATTCCCGCGACGATGAGATGCAACTCCAGCGCTTCACAACCCACGGGCGTAGCGCCGGCAGCCCGTAAGGCATCCCAGAGTTGCTTCACGCGGGCGGGCGCTAGCCAGATCTCATAGGAGACGTGTTCTGCGTCCTCGCCGCGCACCAAAGCGCACTCCGTACCTCGCCACATCACTGATTGCACCTGCAAAGGCTGCATCTCAGGAATCGCGAATCCCGCCGCCGCCAGCACCTCGCGCGCTTTCGGTCCAGCAATCCCCAGCGCAGTCAACTGCTCGCTGAGATTCGTGACTTCAACGTCGTCCATGATGATGTAGTGGTCGAAAGTCGCGAGAATCTTCTCTGCCTGCCCGGAGTCGGTGTCGACTGTAATCGACTCCCCGCGATTGTAAGCATGGAGATCTCCGAGAATGTGCCCCTGCGGGTTCAGCAGAAAGGCGTAGACGCCATGTCCCACGGCCAGGTCGCGGATATTGTTCGTGACCATCCCGTTCAGCCAGCGTACGCGATCCCCGCCCGTGAGCGAGATCTTGGCCCGGAATCCGAGATCATGGACGCCGCAACCGCCGCGCAAAGCCTCAAACTCGGCTTGCGGATCCCCAAAGCGAGCCGCCGTGGTCGCGCCGCGATACTCGCCGACGTCCGCCGCGCCCAATCCCTCGCCATGAACTTGAAGTGCTGTAAGCCCCATACCGGTAGTTCGATTATAGCGATTGTGTTAACTTTCCTGCCGTGGACTCAAAAAAGGAACCGCAAGAACGTAGGAAGAAGCGCATCGCCGTCATCCCCGGCGACGGCATTGGCCAGGAAGTGATCCCGCAGGCGGTGAAGGTCATTCAGGCCTCAGGCGCCGACGTGGAGTTGACCGATTTCGACTGGGGCGCTGACCGCTACCTGCGCGACCAGTTGACAGTGCCGCCCGATGGCTTTGCCATGCTCGGCCGCGACTTCGACGCCATCCTGGTTGGCGCCTTCGGCGACCCGCGGGTCAAAACCAACATCCACGCCAAAGAGATTCTGCTCGGCATGCGCTTCAAAATGGATCTTTACGCCAACGTGCGCCCGGTGCGCCTGCTCGATGCGGCGTTGTGTCCCCTGAAGGGAGTCGAGCCCAAAGACGTGGACTTCGTTGTACTCCGCGAAAACACGGAAGGTGTTTACACCGATGCTGGAGGCGTCTTCAAGCAGGGCACGCCAGACGAGATCGCCACCCAGGAAGACATCAACACGCGCAAAGGCGTCGAGCGCATTATCCGTTACGCCTTCCAATATTGCGAGCGGCATACCAAGCTCGACGGCTCGCCCCGCAACAAAGTCCTGATGTGCGATAAGTCAAACGCCATGACCCACGCCGGAGGCCTGTGGCAGCGCGTCTTCAAAGAAGTGAGCGGCGAGTATCCGCAGATCATCGCGCAGCACATGTATGTCGACGCGCTCTGCATGCAGATGGTCCGCGATCCCCGCCAGTTCGACGTCATCGTCACCAACAACATGTTCGGCGACATCATCACCGATCTTGCCGCGGGCCTGCAGGGCGGGCTGGGGATGGCCGCCAGCGGCAATATCCACCCGGGGAAGACGTCGATGTTCGAACCAGTCCACGGCTCCGCCCCGCCAATCGCGGGCAAGAACATGGCGAATCCCTTCGGCTCGATTCTGACCGCGGCCATGATGCTGGCTCATCTGGGAATGGCGAAGGAAGCTCAGAAGATCGAAGCGGCCGTGCTCGGGGCTGTCCGCCAGAAGAAGACCACACAGGATATTGGGGGCAAGTTGGAAACGACGGAAGCGGGCGAGTGGGTCGCCAACCAAGTCAGTCACCCATAGTTTGTCATCCTGAGCGAAGCAAGCCGATTCGCGACGGCGAATCGGCTTGCGCAGTCGAAGGATCCCTACCGAGCGAGTGCTCCCGCTGATCTGATAGGGGAATTCTCCCGATGCCGTTGTCAGAATGCCTTGATGCATCGTCAATGCGGCGGAGGACTAGGGATCCTTCGACTACGCACGGGCCTTTCCTTCCGACTGGCCCATGCTTCGCTCAGGATGACAGATTAGATTTCAAGTCCGTGTCCCCACCAGCAGGGCCAGTTCCCGCCACTTCCACGCGCAATCCACATCCCCAAACCCGATCTCACGCAACCATCCCAGCTGCGTTTCGACATCTAACAGCTTGTTCGACGGATCTTCGGTCTCGACCGTAAACCCGATGCGCTCGAGAAACTCCTTGTGCAGCCGGGGAGTTGGCGAGGCCACGTGCTCCAGGTCGCAGAACACGCCGCCGGGGTTCAGCAGGTCGTAAATCTCGGCGTAGAGCGCCCGCTTGCGCTCGTGTACCAGATGATGAATCGCGAAGCTGGAGATGACGGCGTCAAACGTGCCAAGAGCGGGAAGACGTTCGTCCATGTTGTGAGCGACGACGCTAACGGACGAATCCCCGGCAAAGCGCTTCCGAACAGCATCCAACATCGCTGGAGAAAAGTCGACGGCCACTTCGTGGGTGTCAGGGTTTTCGCGCCGCGCCAATTCCTCGCGAACCAGAGCCAGCAGGCGTCCGTCGCCAGTGCCCAGGTCGAGGATCCGCCGCGTGTCCGCAGGGATGAACTCAAGCAGCGCCGATTCTCCCTCGCCGCGATGGGAAACGGAGTCAGCGCGTTCCAAATAGTCGCGCGCATGGTCAGTCGAAATCCAGAGATTGACGGGCTTGGTGGCAGTCATGAGGGAAAAGTATACGGAAACGTATAGACTCAATCTCAATGAATAAAGCTGAAGGGCGCACCTCCGGGATTCGTTGGCTGATTTGTGCGGTTGTATTGGCAGTGGCGTGGGTGCCAGTCCTCGCGCACACGCAGGATGCGCAACCCACGAACAAGCCGCAAGACCAGAGCTCCCCGCCTACGCAATCCTCAGCCACGCAGGAACCCGCAAAGCCTGCTCCTCCAAAAGAAGAGCCTCCAAAAGACGAAGTCAAGATCACTCCGCGTCAAGCCGAGGAACTCTTCCACTCCGTCGATGAGATTCTCGAATTCGACAGCAAGCAGACCGGCCTGCCCATCAGGAAGGAAATCAAGCGCAAGCTGACGAGCCGTGATGAAGTCGTCTCTTTCCTCACCAAGCACATGAACGACGAGGACACCAAGCGCCTGCGCCGCTCGGAACTGGTGCTGAAGAAATTCGGCCTGCTTCCCCGCGACTTCAATCTGGAAACTTTCCTTGTCGCTCTCCTGCGGGAAGAAGTTGCCGGCTACTACGATCCCAAAACAAAAACCGTGAACCTGCTCGACTGGGTGCCCATGGAAGAGCAGGAGCCAGTTATGGCGCACGAGTTGACCCACGCGCTTCAGGATCAGGCGGTCGGCCTGCAGAAGTGGATGAAGCGAGGCGAGAAAGACCTCGCCGAAATCAGAAAAGATCCGACCTCAGCTGACATTGAGAACGACGAGATGGACAGTGCCCGCGAGGCCGTCATCGAAGGCCAGGCCCAGGCCATGATGTTTCAATATGCCATCGCTCCAACCGGCCACTCGATTACGGATTCCCCCGTGCTGGTCGACGCGATGGTCGAGGAGACTCTTACCGGCACACCGGGCACCAAAGTCTTCAACGAAGCGCCGATCTTCATGAAAGAGTCGCTCACATTCCCCTACAGTTACGGCATGGAGTTCGTGGTGAAGGTTATGCAAAAGGGCGGCAAGGAGAAGGCGTTCGCCGGCGTGCTGCAGAATCCTCCGCACACCACGCGCCAGATCATGGAACCCGAGACGTATCTATCCGGCGAAAAGATCGAGCCCATGCACGTGCCCGACTTCAAGCACGATTTCAAGGATTACCAGAAGTTCGACATCGGTGCGATGGGCGAGTTCGATGTTGCCGTGCTGATGGAACAATATGTCGGCAAGAAGCTGTCAAAGCGGTTATCCCCGGAATGGCGCGGTGGATATTATTACGCCGCGAAGCCGAAGCCTGATCCTCATTCGGACGTTGTAACGGCTGCGCCACTGGGTCTGCTGTACGTCTCGCGCTGGTCGAGCACCGACAAAGCCGCGGAATTTGCGGGGATCTATGCGCAGTCGCTGACGCAGCGCTACAAGAAGGTGGAAGGCGCCAGCGATCCCGCTCCGAATCATGCAACCGGGCAGAGCGACGATGCCAAAGTCGATCTGCTGAAAGGTCGCCACACCTGGACCACCGAAGACGGCACCGTGGTGATCGAGGAGCAAGGCGATACTGTGTTCGTGAGCGAGAGCCTGGACGCGGCCACGACTTCAAGTCTGGAGAAGGAAGTGTTCGGAGCAACGCCTCCCGCCGCGAAGTGATGGGGCGCGCTACTTCTTTTTCTTCCTGTCCTTCTCGTCCGGCAGCTCCGCCAGGAAGTGTTGGACCTTCGCCGTCACCGTGAATTGCTTTCCCGCGCGTTCAATGGTTAGCTTACGTTCCTGCCCCGGCGTTCCCCCAAGCCCTGCCCACACCTGCCCCATCGTCGACCCGCCAACCGGAATGCCGTCGATCGCAACCAGATGATCGCCCGCCTGCACTCCATCTGGTCCTTGGGGCACTGAAGGCTTTCCGTCAAGGTCAGCGACGCCCAGGATCGTGAATCGCCCGTCATCCTCCGGCCGCAATGTCAATCCGATGACATCAAAGTCCGGGAAGCTGGACGATCGGCCAAACTCGAAGTAGATCGTCGAGTGCGCATAGTCGAGTCCCACCCGGTAGTTGAGTAACACGTTCGAGCCGATCAGGCCCGCGGTCGGAGTGCCAGCGCGCTTTTCGAAGAAATCCATCCGGTCTTTCGGAAAATCTACGAGCGCAACATTGGCGAGAAAGAGCGGCCCGTACTGCACGCGGTCCAAACGCATCACTTTCCACTTCGGCTCTTCATCAAGTCCCCACATGTTGGCCGATCCAACAGCGCCGGTCATGCGTGGCCAATCGGGATGCGAAGTTGCCAGCTTGTCGAATAATTCGCTCGAGAGAAAACTGATACACGCCCCCAAGTCGAGCGCGAGATTGTATTTCTTGTTCTCGATCTGGCTGGGAACCTGGATCAGCCCGTTCTCGGCATTTATCTGCACCTTCCCGCTAGGTCCGCGAAAATGAAGCGTACCCGGCGCGCCGATCGAAAACTTGTGTCCGGGAAAGTCGACGAGCACGTCATAGTGGCGCAAGATGCTCGACGGCAAGTTGATCTCGGCGCTCATGCCGGGAGCCAGCACCGAAGCCGCATTCACGGGCTTCAGGGGAATCTTCGCCTCCTTCACGCCAGTGAAAGGAATCTTCATCCCGGCGACCACGATCTCTCGGAGCGGAGGCGAAGAACATTCCTTATCCTTGCAGCCAACCGCGAGCCCCAGCAGCGTGGCCACCCGGCGTGATAAGAAGAGATCCGGATTGCCATTGTCCACCCAGACATGAACGGTCAGACTTGAGCCGTCGGGCAGTTGCACCTCAGCATTGATCACGACGCGGTTGTGGTCGATGGCTGCGGAGACGGTGACCGAGGTCGGTTCTGATTGCGGCGCGGGTTTGTCCTGCGCACGAATGAAACCTGACAGCAAGAACAATGCGCAGGCCGCGATGCAAATCCTCATGTTCCGAATTGTAGCGCCTGTCGTCAGCCAACCTCTCCCGCGCTTTCCGAAGATTCTCGTCCTGTATAATCACGAGTTTGACTTGCGCTCGCGCAAGCGTTCTGGAGGCGGATTGGCACAGGCGGAAATTGGAATTATCGGTGGCAGCGGGCTGTATGCCATGCCCGGATTGACCAAGGTGAAAGAAGTGCGCGTGAAGACGCCGTTCGGCGCTCCTTCCGACGCCTACGTGTGCGGTACTCTCGAAGGCCGCAAAGTCGCCTTTCTGGCGCGCCACGCCCGCGGCCATCGCATCCTGCCCAGCGAACTCAATTTCCGAGCCAACATTCACGGCTTCAAGCAACTCGGAGTCGAGCGCATCGTTTCGATCTCCGCCGTCGGCTCGCTGAAGGAAGAGCACAAGCCGCTCGACTTCGTCATCCCCGATCAGTTCTTCGATCGCACTCGCCATCGCGTCGATACTTTTTTCGGCGGCGGTGTGGTCGCGCACATCGCCTTCGCCGATCCCGTCTGCGGAGAACTTGCCGGAGTGGTTGAATCCGCCTGCAAGAAAGTTGGCGTAGTCGGCAAGCATGGCGGAACGTATCTCTGCATGGAGGGCCCCCAGTTTTCCACTAAGGCCGAGTCGAACGTCTACCGCGGCCTGGGCATGGACGTGATCGGCATGACCAACTTGCAGGAAGCCAAACTGGCGCGCGAGGCGGAGCTTTGTTACGTTACCGTCGCCATGGTAACCGACTACGACTGCTGGCATCCGCATCACGATTCCGTCACGGTCGAGCAAATTCTCGCCGTGCTCCACAAGAATGCGGAGAACGCCGCCAAAGTAGTCCGCGAAACGGTAGCCGCCATGCCACGCGAACGGTCATGTAAGTGCGGTTCGGCGCTGGCCCACGCGATTCTGACGGATCCTAAAAAGATCCCTGCCGCGACAAAGAAAAAGTTAAAGCTAATCCTGGGAAAGTACCTGCAAGCGAAGGCAAAATGAAAAGGATTTCCTTCGTGAACCTTCGTGCCCTTCGTGGTTGATGCCTTTTCATGCATCGGCCCACACCAGATGACTAAAGAGGAACGAAATTCAAAATGAGCATTCTCGTAGTCGGTTCCGTTGCATTCGACGACGTCACCTCGCCCTCGGGCAGCGTCAAAAATATTCTGGGTGGCGCGGCCACCTACTTCTCGCTAGCAGCCAGTTATTTCACCAAGGTGCGTGTCGTGGCCGTAGTCGGCGAAGACTTTGGCCCTGAGCAGGAGAAGGTCTTCCAGCAGCACGGCATCGACACGCGCGGCCTCGAACGCGCAAAAGGCAAGACTTTCCGCTGGGGCGGTTCTTATACCGACAACCTCAACGAAGCGAAGACCAACTTCACCGACCTGAATGTCTTTGAAACCTTCCAGCCCCGCATCCCGAAGGAGTACGAGGACACCGAGTTCCTCTTCCTGGCGAATATCCAACCGACCTTGCAGGCCGACGTGCGGCGCAAGATGCACGGCGTTCGCCTGACCGGATGCGACACCATGAATTACTGGATCAAGGGCGCGCTCAAAGAACTCACCGAAACCCTGAAGCTCGTAAACGTGCTGCTGATCAACGACACCGAGGCGAAAATGCTCGCCAACGAAACCAACCTGCCGCGGGCGGCGAACAAGGTTCTCGCCATGGGCCCGCAGGCCCTGGTCATCAAGCACGGAGAATATGGCGCCACGATCTTCTTTCGCGATGGGGCGTTCGGCATCGGGCATCATCCGTTTCGTGCTCCGGCGCTCCCCATCGAAGAAGTAAAAGATCCGACTGGCGCGGGTGATTCCTTCGCCGGTGGATTCATGGGTTACCTCGCATCGCAAAAAGAGCTGAGCCGAGACGTCCTGAAGCGTGCTCTGTTCTACGGCGGCGTCATGGGCTCATTCGCCGTAGAGCGTTTCGGCACCGAGCGTCTGCAATCGTTGACCCGGGAAGAGATCGATGCGCGTTTTCAGATCTTTCGCGAACTGACCCACCTCGAGTAGTCTGCCTGCGGAGGCCCGGTCGTCTCGGGGACAATCGTTCGTGCCCAAGAAAAAAAAGAACGCGCCAGCGAGTTCCCCTTGGGATTCCGAGGTCAGGCTGCTTGCCTGGCTGGCGACCTGTGTTTCTGTAATTTCGTTTCTGTACTACTTTCAGCGCGCCGATGTGCTGCTGTACGGTGACGCCGTAGCCCACCTCAACATCGCCCGCCGCGTCTTCGATTCGAAAACTCCTGGCCTGCTCCAGCTGGGAACCGTGTGGCTCCCGCTGCCGCATTTGCTGATGATTCCTTTCTTGATCTCGAACGAAATGTGGCGGCGTGGCGTGGGCGGTTCGATCCCTTCCATGGTGGCGTATGTGTTCAGCGTGATCGGAATGTTCCGTCTGGTTCGAGGTGCGCTCTCTCGCGGTGTTGAACCGGACGGCGCGGCCCGAGTGGCGGCGTGGACCGCGGCATTTGTGTTCGCTGCGAATCCCAACCTAATCTACCTGCAGACCACCGCCATGGGCGAGGCGCTCTATCTCGCGCTCTTCCTCTGGGTGGTCGTCTATTTCAGTGAATTCGTACGCGCAGACGCGAAGGCACTGACGAAGTGCGGTCTGTGTCTCGCCGCAGCCTGCTTGACTCGTTATGACGGATGGTTTCTTGCCGTGGCGATGGCGGCGGGTATTGTACTGTTGAGCCTATTCTCAGGTAACGAGAGGGCAAATGCAGTGTCTACGTTGCGAGTTCCGCGAGCCGCCGCAGTGAAGTTCGTCTTGATCGCAGCTGCCGCCCCCGCACTCTGGCTCGCGTATAACGGAATCGTCTACCGCAATCCGCTCGAATTCGCTAACGGTCCCTACTCCGCGAAGGCGATCGAACGCAGGACGCAGGGCGCCGGTGGTGCCGGTCATCCGGGCAGCGGTAATCCGCTGTTGGCAGAAATGTATTTTCTGAAGTCTGCCGAATCGAACGTGGCCGAGAATGAGTGGCTGCAGCGGACCTGGATTTTACTCGCCGTCGCGGGCGTAGTGGGCGCGGCGCTGACCCGTCGCGGCAAATCGAGCCAAGCCGCATCATTGCCTCCCGCCGCAGGACTGCCACTGCTCTTTCTGCTGGTCCCCTTGCCCTTTTACGCTTTCTCGGTGGCGTACGGCGGTGTTCCCATCTTCATCCCCGCGTGGTGGCCGTTCACCCACTACAACGTGCGTTACGGATTGCAGTTGCTCCCGGCGCTCGCGGCGGCGCTTGCGATCCTCGTCTGTCTAGCGGTGCGCGCCGAGAATTGGGCGCCGCGGCTGCGCTTCGCGTGCGTGCTGGTCCTGTTCGCGTTGGTCGCTGTGAGCTACGCCGCAGTCTGGCGCGCCGGGCCGGTCTCTCTGATGGAAGCTCAGGTTAACATGCGCACCCGTAATCAACTCGAAGCCCAACTCGCAACCTGGCTCGAAAAACTGCCGCCCAATTCCACCTTGCTCATGTACCTGGGAGACCACGTCGGCGCAGTGCAGAAGGCCGGAATTCCGTTCGAGCACGTCATCAACGAAGGCAATCACCGCACCTGGAGGCAACCGGTCGATCCCCAAGGTCTCTGGGAACATGCTCTCGCCGATCCGTCGCGCTATGCCGATTATGTGGTCGCTTCCGAAGGCGACAGTGTGTGGCAAGCGGTGCACGACCGTCATCTTCCCGAGCTCGTCGAGATTCATGTGACCGGGCAGGCGCGGGCCATCGTCTACCGCGCGCGGTAATCACGCAGGTAACGCTGGAGCATGCGAATCGGATGATAGAATCCGGCCATCGGAAGCCTGCTTCGCGCGGGCATAAGACTCCATGAACTGGCAACATTTCGTCGATTTGCTGCACAGGGAGATGGCGAGCGGAATCGTTGGCAGCTCGATCTCGCGGCTCATCCTGGCGGCGATTCTAGGCGGTCTGATCGGCCTCGAGCGCGAGTTCAAACACCGCGCTGCGGGCCTGCGCACCAACATGTTCATCTGTTTCGGCGCGGCCATGTTCACTCTTCTTTCCCAGAGATTGGCGGGTGTGCCCTCGGACTCCGCCAGAATTGCGGCGCAAATTATTCCCGGCATCGGTTTCATCGGGGCAGGTTCCATCCTGCACATGCGCGGACTGACCACCGGTCTGACCACGGCAGCCACACTGTTCGTCGTCGCCTCGGTAGGAATGGCCGCCGGCGGCGGCTTGTATTTGACTGCGATGTTCGCCACAGGACTGGTGATTCTCGCGCTGTTCGCCCTGGGCCATTTTGAAGAGACGTTCAACATCAAGCTGCTGATGTCGAGTTACGAAGTGACCGGCGCCAGCGTCGAAGAAATCAGCAACGAGGTCAACCGCATTCTCGAAAGTCATCACCGCATGATGCAGAACACGCTCTCCGGGAACACGGGCCAGCATGTCCGCCTGCAGTTTGACGTCGAGGGCTGCAATCATGAGCAGAAGCAACTACTCCAGCAGTTGAAGGCCTCGACGGTTCTAGGAAGTGTGACTTCCCTCGGCCGGGTGGACCACGAGTGAACTCTAGCATCCGCACCATTCCATTCGTGAAAGCCAGCGCTTGCGGCAACGACTTTCTCTTGATTGACGGCGCTCTGGCTCCGCAGGATGTCGCCGGCTTCACCCGCCGCATATGTGACCGGCACAATGGCGTGGGTGCCGACGGTGTCGAGTGGATGATTCCTCATTTCACCGCCGATGTGGAAATACGTTTGGTCAACGCCGACGGCTCCGCGTCTGAAATTTCCGGCAATGGAACGCGGTGTGTGGCAGCCTTTGTGTGCGCCCAACTCGGCAAAGAACGGATTTCGATTCTGACCGGCGCAGGCATGAAGATTTGCCAGCTGACCTCCCGGTTGGACTCCGAATACGAATTTGAAATCGAGATGGGCGAAGCCGTGGTCGAAACCGAAGTCGCCTTAAAGGTGGCCGCCGGGGAAGTTCGCGGCGTTCCTGTGTCAATGGGCAACCCACACTTTGTCACTTTTGTTCCTGAGTTTGCCACGAACTGGCAGACGCTAGCGGCGGAAATCCAGCGTAACCCGCGCTTCCCACAAGGCGTGAATATTGAGTTGGTCGCGGTCGATAGCAAATTCGATGTGCGAGCACGCTTCTTCGAGCGCGGTGTCGGTGAAACGCAATCTTCGGGCACGGGTTCGNNCGGGCCGGGCGGTTTCGCCAGTCAAGGTCCAGGCGCCTGGCGGATCGCAGACGGTCCGCACGAATGGGAGTAAAGTTTTTCTGCGCGGTCCAGCGCGGCTGGTGTGCCGCGGAGAGTTCTTCCTGAGTTGATCTGCTGATGAGGCTGTTTCAGCGGTGGCTACAGCTTGAAAGCTTATGTCTTCATCCGATCTTCAACCCGTCAAACCACCCGCCCTTCGCCCTGGAGATACTGTCGGCATCGTCGCGCCCGCGAGCAATGTGAAGCGAACTGACTTGGAAGCGGGCTGTGAGGCATTGCGGCGCGCAGGCTACCAACCGTTCTATCTCGATTCGATCCTGGAACAGGATCTTTACTTTGCCGGTTCCGTCGAGCGCAGGGCGCGCGAGTTGGAAGAAATGTTTGTCCGCGACGACGTTCGCGCAATCGTATGCGCACGCGGTGGTTACGGCGCCAACTATCTCCTGCAAGCGCTAGATCTCGAAAAGATCAGAGCGCATCCCAAGATCTTCGTTGGCTACAGCGACATCTCTACGCTTTTGACCTACTTTCACGATGTCGCAGGCTTCATTACTTTCCACGGCCCAATGGTCGCTAAGGACTGGCTTCATGAGGACGGCGTCGACCTGTCCTCCTGGCAAGCTGCCGTTTCGAAGTCGGCATCGTGGGATGTGCCTATCGGCGCGGATGTCAGCGGCCTGGTCGATGGAGAAGGCGAGGGAGTCTTATACGGCGGATGTCTCTCGATCCTGGTCGCATCGCTCGGCACACTCTACGAAATCAAAACAGCCAATACGATTCTGTTCTTGGAAGATCTTGCCGCCAAGCCCTATCAGATCGACCGCATGCTGATGCAACTGAAATTGGCCGGTTGCCTCGATGAGGTCCGCGGCATCATCTTCGGACAAATGCTCGATTGCGTGCAGACCGCAAATCAGGGTTACACTCTGCAGGAAGTCGTCACGCGAATTGTTGGCGACCTGGGAGTTCCCGTCGCCTTCGGCTTAAAGTCGGGCCACGTCACTTCGGACAACATCACGCTGCCCTTCGGAGTGCCGGCGAAACTTACAGTGCGAAGTGGGCAGGTTGCCCTGAAAATGTTGGGGTCCGCAGTTACGCGCTAGAGCGACCGTGATATTAAGACCAAGATGAACGACAAAAAGCATATTCACCTGATCGGCATCTGCGGCACCGCCATGGCCTCGCTGGCCGGCATGCTGAAGCATCGCGGATTCCAGGTCACGGGCTCCGACGCGGCTGCCTATCCCCCGATGTCAGACTTTCTCCGCGAGTTGGGCATTCCCGTGGCGCAGCCTTTCGATGCCAGGAATCTCGACCCCCGGCCCGACGTCGTCGTGGTCGGCAACGCTATGTCGCGCGGCAACGTGGAACTAGAGCATCTCCTCGATCAGCGCATTCCATTCTGCTCGTTGCCGCAATTGCTGCACGACGAATTCCTTCGCGGCAAGGAAGTGCTGGTCGTCGCCGGAACCCACGGCAAGACCACCACGACCTCCATGCTGGCATGGATCTTCTATTCCGCCGGGCTCGATCCGTCGTTTCTGATCGGCGGCATTGCAGAAAATTTCGGCTCTAGCTTCCGTCTCGGCTCCGGCAAGCACTTCATCCTCGAAGGCGACGAATACGACACCGCCTTCTTCGACAAAGGGCCGAAGTTCCTGCACTACTTTCCCGACTCGGTGATTCTGACCTCGGTCGAGTTCGACCACGCCGACATCTACAAAGATCTTGATGCGGTCGAGACCGCATTCAAGCGCCTGGTGAACCTGATCCCGCGCCGCGGACGAATCGTCGCCTTCGACGGAGTCGCCGGTGGGGCCGCCGAAAGCCCAAGCCTGGAGCGCTGTTTGGCCAAAGCGTTCTGCCCCGTCGAGCGCTACGGCGCTGGCTCGCATGCAAACTGGAAGGTCACGAACCTGCGTTTCGAACCCGCGCGCACCGCATGGACCGTCCTGCACGATGGCCAGCCGTGGGCCGATCTCGAGTTCCCGCTGGCTGGGGAGTACAACGTCTGGAACGCCACTGCGGCAGCAGCACTCGCGGCCTCGTGCGGAATTTCAAAAGATGCAATTGCTTCCGCGCTGAAAACTTTCAAGAGCGTGAAGCGCCGCCTCGAGGTGAAGGCGCAGGTGAACGGCATCACCATCATCGATGACTTCGCCCATCATCCCACGGCCATCGCCGGAACGCTGAAAGCGTTGCGCTCACGCTATCCAGGTGCCCGTCTGTGGGCAATTCTGGAGCCGCGTTCCAACACTCTGCGCCGTCGCGTGTTGCAGACGGACTTGGCGTACAGCCTCGCGCAGGCCGACGAAGTCATCGTGGCCGCTGTGTTCCGCTCGGAAGCCGTCCCGGAAAACGAACGCCTTGAGTTGCCCGCCCTTGCCGCCGAAGTCGAGCGAAATGGCCGCCGCACCCGCCTTCTGGCCGACGCGGATGCAATCGTGCAAACCGTCGCTCCTGAGATGCGCAGCGGCGACGTCGTAGCGATTCTTTCCAACGGTGGCTTCGGCGGAATTTACGAAAAACTTCCGGCGCGTCTGCGGGAGTTGGCAGGGAACCGATGAATCTCTTTTGCAGAGTTCGGCGACTCGGCTTCTGCGGGATGCTTTGGGTCGCACTTCTCGCCCTGTCATCCATTTCAATCGCGCAACCAGCGCCCTCGGTCGGTTACGCGATCGCACTCTCTTCTCCCGAGCAGCATTTGGTAGAAGTGCAGATCATCCTTCCCGCAGGCGCTGCCCTGCGCGAACTTCAGCTTCCCGTGTGGAACGCCCTCTATCAGGTCCGCGACTTCGCCCAGTACGTGAACTGGGTCCGCGCGAAAGACCGTTCCGGCAAGTCCCTGCCGGTACACGAACTCGACAAGAGTTGCTGGCAGATTCAAGGCGCCGACGGCGGCGCGATTGTGGAATATCAGATCTACGTCGATTCGCCCGGTCCCTTTGGCGCGCAAGTGAACGCGCATCACGCCTTCCTCAACTTGGCGCAGATTCTGATGTATCCGGTCGACGCCCGCTCGGCCCCGCAGAACGTACGTTTCAGCCACATTCCCGAAGGCTGGCACATCGCCACTCCTCTCACCTCATCGTCACCCTTACACGACGAGTACAGCGCCCCGAACTACGACCGCCTGGTCGACGCTCCCGTCGAGATTGGAAACTTTCAGGAGTCCGACTTCGACGAAGCCGGCGGCCATTTCCGCGTCATCATCGACGCCGACCCCGCCGACTACGACACGGCAAAACTCGTCACCGCACTCCACAAGATTGTCGCTGCGGCCACGAGTTGGATGAACGACCGTCCCTTCGACACCTACACGTTCCTGTATCACTTTCCCCACGGCCCCGCAGGCGGCGGCATGGAGCACGCTTACTCCACCGCCATCGAACTCAATGCCGACGTGATGAAGCAATCGCTGGACCCTTTCACCAGCGTCACCGCGCACGAGTTCTTCCACCTCTGGAACGTCAAACGCATCCGTCCGCAGACGCTCGAGCCCGTGGACTACACCAAAGAAAATTACACTCGTGCCCTATGGTTCAGCGAAGGCGTGACCAGCACCGCCGAAGGCGCCATTCAGTTGCGTGCCGGATTGCTCGATGAGCAGCTATATCTCTCTCGGCTCGGCCAGGAAATCGCCGAACTCGAACGCCGACCTGCGCACCTGACGCAGTCGGCAGAAGAGTCCAGCCTCGACGCTTGGCTCGAAGGCAACGGTTACTACCGCCGTCCCGAGCGCAGCATCTCGTATTACAACAAAGGCGAAATGCTGGGCGTGATGCTCGACCTCGCGGTCCGCGACGCCAGTCACGGGCAGGCGTCCCTGCGCGAAGTCCTGCAATGGATGAACGCGAACTACGCGAAGAAGGGCCGCTTCTTCAACGACTCCGAAGGCGTTCGCGAGGCCGCGGAAGCCGTCAGCCACGCTAACCTCTCTGCGTTTTTCGCGAAGTACGTGGCCGGAACTGACGAGATCCCCTGGGACGATTTCTTTCGCTCGGTCGGGCTGCATGCGGTAGCTATCCCGAACACCGTGCCTGACGCGGGTTTCATCGCCTCCCGCAACTTTGATGGCCCCATGTCGGTCGCAGCCGTAACCCCCGGCAGCGACGCCGAGCATGCCGGCCTCCAAGTCGGCGACACGATTACTGAATTTCAAGGCAAGCCCGCCGGTCAGGAATCTCGTCAGGAGTTGTTGCGGATGAATCCCGGCGACACGCTTGCGGTGAAGGTTCGATCGCGCCGCGGAACTGAGCGCGAATTGAAATGGAAGGTTGGCAGCCGTGAGGAAATCTCGTACGAAGTGAAGGACCTCGACCAGGTCACGGTTGCACAACGCGCGCGCCGCAGTGCCTGGCTGAAAGGCGAAGCGCAAGGCGCGCCTGAGGCAAACGCGGAAGCCGCACCAACCGGGGCTGCACCAACAGGGGCGAACCAAAAATGATCCGCACGATCATCATGCTGATCTTCTGGGCGCTGGCCGCTCCCGTGGCGGCCATCATCGGCTTCCCCGCAAGCTTTATCATGGGCGACGTCCGGGTCTTATACCGCCTCTTCATGTGGGGCGCCTGGGCCGGCGTGTGGATCACCGGTGTGCGCGTCCAAACCATCGGACTCGATCAGTTCGACCATGCGCGCAGCTACATCTTCATGACGAATCACGTCTCGAATCTCGATCCACCGATTCAAATCCCGCTGATTCCCAAGCGCACGTCGGTGATGGTGAAGAAGGAATTGTTCAAAGTTCCGATCCTCGGCCGCGCCATGCGCATGGGATCGATGGTGCCGGTCGACCGCGGCAATCGCGATGCCGGCATCGAAGCCGTACGCGCCGCAAAATCAGTCGTCGAGCAAGGCCTCAACATGACCATCTACGTCGAAGGCAAGCGCTCGTTCGACGGCAAGCTGCTTCCCTTCAAGAAAGGACCGTTCTACATGGCGGTGGAGTGCGGAGTTCCTGTAATCCCCATCACGATCGTGGGCACGCACTACACGATGCCGAAGGCGAGGTTCGCGATCAAGCCGGGACTAGTGACGGTGATTTTTCATCCACCGATTGAGCCGAAAGATTTCGGCAGCCGCGATTGCCTGATGGAAAAAGTCCGCGCCGCGATCGATAGCGGCCTGCCTGAAGAACTTCGCCAACCCGCGCCGGTGCCTAACGAAAGCAGAGAGCAGCAAGGCGGACCAGCGTACGCCTGAACTTACGGAGCATGAGTCGTTTGTTCCCAGCGCTACAATGCTAAGTATGCGGAATCTGTTCCAGCAGCTGGGGTCAGAGGTACTTTGTGCAATTCTTCTGTGCGCTCCTTTAGCCGGCCGAGCGTGGTGCGCAGACGAACCAAGAGTTCTGGAAAAGAAGCTGGAATTCCCCTGGCCCGTTCAGTGGAAAACCAACGGAGGCATTGAGATTTCGCTGATTGCCGTGGCGTGGGGACCTGCGAACTCGCGGGACATGGTTTCCAGGAGCCGCGACGACATTCACGTGCGGAATCCAGAGTTCTACCCTGATCGCCCCTATGTGCTGGCGCTTCAATTCCGGGCAAAGCTAGCCAGCGGCGTTTCCACAGTGATGGCCGCGACCAGTGGACTGGTTCGCGTCAATGTTGACGGCGACGTCGAGGCGCCCATGGAGTTAACGCCCTCCGGATTTGTGCCGTTCTCGGGAAGTCCCGGCGTGTTCGATCTCCGTTTCGACCGAAGCGACACCACCGAGTATTGGGATTTATTTCCCGTTTCCCCGGATCAAAAGGAATTCCTGTTCCAGGTGTTCGGGGCCTCTGGTCTTCGCCCGTCGGCGGGCAGTCCGAAGCTTTCCTTCCGAGTCGTGCGGAGGAACAATGAAATTGTGATCATCGGTGCTACGCCCGATCCCGGGATCGCATGCCTCAATCTCAAAAGAGATTTCGCGGGTACTGTGGGAACCAATACGCGCGTTAAGCTTCAGCTGACGGGTATAAACACCACGCTGTCCGGGACCGAACAGTATGAGCGGATCGGTACAATACTCTGGCTGAAGGGCACTGGCGATTCTCTGGGGAATTTCGTGATCGAAGAGCGCTATCCCGAAGATCAGGTAACAGGCATTTTCAAAGGAAAGTTTTCCGACGTCTGCCAAGCCATGACCGGATATTTCTCCAAGCCCGATGGATCGCGACTCCAACCTTTCGAATTCCGCGCAGTCAGAAAAACCAATCCGGGCGGCGCAGGGCAGTCCGATCCGGAACAGCAGTAGTAACGGGTCTTTAAGAATTATTCCTTCCGAGCCTTAGCCCGCACCGCCCGCGCAATCTCAGGCAATCGAGGCAAGATCGCCGAATACTTCAACCACAATTTGTGATCCACCGCCGGCGCTCCGCTGACCAGCGCGCCAGCAGCAATATCGCCTGCCACTCCGCTCTGCGGCGTCACAATCGCGTCGTCCCCCACCTTGCAGTGACCCACCACGCCGACCTGACCCGTAAGAATCACGCGATTCCCGATCTCCGACGATCCCGCCAGCCCAACCTGTGCGCACAGCAGCGCATCTTCGCCCACGTGCGACCCGTGTCCCACCTGCACGAGGTTGTCGACCTTCACCCCGCGTCCGATACGGGTTTCCCCCACGCTGGCGCGATCGATGCAAGAATTCGCCTGCACTTCCACATCGTCCTCAATCACCACCGGCGCGGGTTGCGGAATCTTGTGCCAGCGACCTTCTGCCGTCTTCGCAAACCCAAACCCATCCGCGCCAATGACGACGCCGTTCTGCAGAAGCACATTGTTGCCGACGCGGCAATTCTCGCGCACCACCGAATGCGCATGCGCGAAGAAGTTGTCCCCGATCTTCACCCCGCGATAAACAACGACATGCGCCAGCAGCACCGCGTTCGCGCCGATCTCAACGTCCTCGCCGATCACCACATACGGCCCGATGTGCGCATTTGCTCCGATGCGCGCGCTGGCGTCAACGACCGCGGTGGGATGCACTCCAGCCGAATAGCGAACCGGTCGATGGAACAGTTCGAGCGCTCGCGCAAACGTCAGATAAGGATCCTTCGCCCGCAGCATGGCGGCAGGAATAGCAGGGAAGTCCTCCCCCACGATCACGGCAGAAGCCTTGGTAGTCCGCGCCGCCGCCGAGTATTTGGGATTCGAGACAAACGTGAGTTCCCCGGGCCCAGCCTGTTCAATTCCGTTGAGGCCTGTGATTTCTGTTTCAGGGGAACCGTTTTCGAGACGAGCGTCCAGAGCAGAAGCAATGGCAGAAAGTTTCATGGCGATGTGGTGTACGAATGAATCGTACACCACTCCGAATCGCGCAACCGATGATCGGTACGCAAGACTTGTCTAGTGCGCCGGCACACAAACCGCGAACGACGATCGGCAGTTCTACTGAACCACCAGTGTGAACGCCGACGTGCTCACCGTTGACCCGCTAGATGCGGTCACGAATACGGTCGAGACTCCCGTGGGAGTACCAGGATTTGGAGGCGGGTTGTGGCTTCCACCGCCGCCGCTGCCGCCTCCGCAACCCGGCGTCACGACGAGCAGCATCAGCATAATCAGCAAGAACAACCCTCGAACTCGTTGCCGCTTTCGACTCACCAGGACGGTGGAAAAAAGAGCCAGCCCTATCCCCATGATCCACTCCGCCGGCCAATAGCCTCGCGCCTGTGAACGCGCGGTGGGAGCGGTGGTGGTCACTGTGATCGAAGCGCTCGTCGTATTCGCCGTGCCGTTCGCCGTAATTGTCGCTGGCGCGAACACGCATGCGGCTTCCGACGGAAGACCGGAGCACGTGAGACTGATCGTGCCACTAAAGCCGGTGGAATTCGCGACGGTAATCGATGTCGCCCCCGAACCACCAGGAGCTGAAACAATAACGTTGGACTGCGTGGAAGGAATCGTTCCGTAAAACCCGGACGTAATCGTAAACGTCTGCGACTGGGCAGTGATGCTTGGGTTGAAACTGGCGTCGCCGCTATATGAAGCGGTGATAGTGTGCGTCCCCGTGTCGAAATTCAGGATCCCATTGGGTGTGGCCGTGTTCCCGTCGCTGTTCAACATTAGGGAGCTGCCGGCCACGAGTGGGAGACCACCGTCGAGGAAGGTGACGCTTCCAGTCGGAATGCCTTGTCCCGACACTCCCGCAACATCGGCGCGCAAATACACGAAGCTTCCGAAAGGTCCTCCGGTGAATGGAAGAGATATTCCTTGTGAATTAAAGGTGAGCACGGAAAGGCTGGTCGTGCTCGATTCAGGCGCGACGGTAACGACAATCGCAGTGGAATCGCTCGGAGCGTAAGTCGCATCACCCGCATAGTGGGCCGACAGGTCGTAGGGGCCGCCGCCAGGTAGTTGGCTCGTCGATTGTACGATCTGGCCGTTGTTCAAAGAGAAGCTGTCGATGCGGCTTTGACTCAAGGCGTAATCGGCCAGGAGCGATACGTCGCCCGTTGGCACGCCAGTCCCGCTGCTTGGGGTAACTGTAATGCCCACGTTAACGGCCGATCCGTGTGTGATGTTGATTGGCGTGAGACTCAGCGTCGTACTGGTAGGGTTGAAAGTGACAGAATTCCACTGGTTAATCAGGTTTGTGACATTGACCGACCCTAAACCAGTGGCCATGTCGTACCCAACGCCAGCTTGAAATTGTGCCGTACCCAACCCGTAGTTCAGTTCCCCGGGAACGGTGTTGTTACCCACGGTAACGTCGTTGAATATGCACGCGCTGCCCGGTAATCCGACGGTGCTGGACCCATTGCATTGTGAGAGGGTGGCGTTTTCCGAGGCGGCCAAACGATAGAGCACGTAATTGGCTTGTCCTTGGCGTCCCCGCTGCTGTTCGACCAGAGCCAGGATGCCCGCGAATGACGGCGTCGATGCCGACGTACCGCTGATCAAATACACAAATAGATTTCCCGAGGCGTCAGGAACACAGGAACCTTCCAAGCAAACAATATAGCCGTCATGTCCTGCAGCGGTGAGAGACACGTCGGGCAGATCACGAGCATTATCTTGCGGTATACCAGTGACGCCAAACTGCCACGAGGGTTTGCTTGTAGAAAGAGCGCTCACGCCGCCACCTCCCGACCAGATGCCGGGGTTCAAACAGCTCTCGCAGCTTTCATTCCATACGTCTTCGGGGATATAGGACAAAGCGCTCTCGTTGTTGGTATTGGTAGTGCTCCAGTAGAGGCTGTTTTGGCCATTCTCGTTGAACATGGTGCCGCCAACAGCGATATTGAATGCCGTCGACGCCAGCACATTCACCGACACCGGCCCTCCTGCCGCCGTCTCGAAGTTGGGGTCATCGCATCCTTCTGCTCCGCTGTCGCCGCTGGATACTAGATATGTAATGCCCTGCGCAGCTGCCTGTTCAGCTAAGGCCGACACTCCGCTCGCGTTTGCGGCAGTTGCCTCACAGGAACCAAAACTCTCGGTCATGATCTCAGCCAGATTGTTTTCGATGATGTAGACCTCTGAGAGATCAACCCCGTCGGTGGTGTTGGTGGAAGCGGAAACTACAAGATCTGCCCGTGCGCCTGGAGCGACCGCCCCTGACCAAGTCACATCGAGCGTGGCTTCTGCTTCCTCTCCTCCTCCCAAATCACCGGGGTCGGGGCCGTTAATCAAGACTTGGTAGTTGGGGCCGCAGCACACGAACAGATTAGAGTCGAAGTCTTGTATGTCCTGACCGCCGTTGAACAGATTGCTGCGGCCTACCACAGCAATCGTGATGCCGCTGCCCGAGACGTTCGTAAAAGCTGACGTATTGTATATCGTTGCGAAGTCGAACGGTCCCAACCCGTGCGTGCCATTGCTAAAGGTGATGTTCGGCTTCTTCTTGCCTGGAATGAGCTTGGCTGCCACAGGCTGCTTCGAGACGTGAATCTGCGGTTTCTTGAGGAAGTTATGAAGCGTTAGCACACCCGCCACCGCTCCCGTCAGCGCCGTCGGAATCTGCGGGTCGCTGGCGTTGGCCCAGTGCTGCTCGCCTTTGACGATGTATTTGTGCATCGTCGTGTGAAACGCTTCCTGCACCTGTCCGGCCGTGCCGGAGAACTCCAGCACCGTGCGTCCTTTGGTCGACCCTACCTGGAATCCGTGCGACTGCAGCCACGCGGTGATCGTCTGCAGGTCGGTGTCGGTGGGGCCGAACTGCTCGCCATACTGCTCGGGAGTGAGCCACTGGTGGTAGCTCGGGGACGACTTGTCCTGCTGATTGTCGAGTAACGTGCGGAGCGCGGTCTCCTGCTCAGGCGCACGCTTCAGCACCAGCAGCATGCGCTGCATGGGCAGACTTGCGGGAGCTGTTCCGAGGTCGAACTCTGGCCGTGCCAGCGGGTGCGTATTGCCCTTCAGCGTCGTGAGACGCGACTCATCCACGGCTTGTGTGATCAGGGGGCGCGGAGTTACGGATTGCCCCGCTTCTTGCGCGCTCAGCGAGACGCTGAGCATCGGCGCAAGGAACAGGACAGCGGTAAGAACTGAATAGATTGCGAAAGATGGAAGGCTGGGACGCGACTCAGGGATCGCTTGCATGGGGGCACCTGTGGTCGAAAATAGACGGCATCCACGGAAGACCAGTCGGCGGAGGAAGGGAAGGGGCCGACTCGTTCTTTGGCAGGCTCAAGGCCTGTGTGGACTTCACACCCTACATCAACTCTTGGCTGATTTCAACGCATTTCAGGTGACTTCGAAGCGGCACCAGACCTCATTGGTGCTCCGGATCACAACCTTCCCCGATCTGCTTGTACTAGTGAGTCTTTGCGCGGTTTTCCTCATGGCATACTGATACGACATCAACTAAAAATTGGGGGTTCTTCATGACAAGCAGGTTAGCGGGAGCATTGCTGGCGATCGTCTTGGCAACAACTTGGGCAAGCGCTCAGACTTACGCCATCACCGACATCGGCGTGCTCAAGGGCGACAACGAAAGCAGCGGGTTCTTCATCAACAATCTCGGCGAGGTGGTCGGCTGTTCCGACACCAAGAACCCGGAAGGCTATCCTTGCACCGGACTGGTTTCGGGCCAGCACGCATTCTCCTGGACCGCGAGTGGTGGGATGAAGGATCTGGGCACGCTTTCCGGAGCGACCGTCAGCGGCGCGATCGGCGTGAATGATTCCGGCACCGTGGTGGGCTACTCCAACGTCAAAGGCCAGATCGCGACGAATTTCAACGCGGTGCAGTGGTCCTCGACCGGAGCCATCACGAACCTGGGCACGCTCGGGGGAGGCTATTCCAGCGCGGCTTTTCAAATCAACTCCGCGGGCGAAGTCGCCGGCGATTCGTTCCTCAGTAGTGGAGCGGTCGACGCTACCAGTTGGACGAGCAAGAAGATCAAGAACGTGGGCGCTTTGTCGAAGGCGATCTTCACCGCCGGACTGGCCATCAATGACAACGGCTACATCGTGGGCGAGTCGGTATTCGGCTACGGTCCGCCGTTCACTTCGCATGGTTTTCAATACAGCGGTTCCACGATGAAGGATCTGGGCACGCTCACGGGCGGCGTGACCAGCATGGCTAATGCGATCAACAGTGCAGGAGTCATCGTCGGCCAATCCGACGGCACCAGCACGAAAGGAAGCTGGCACGCTGTCCTGTGGAACACGGCTGGGAAAATTCAGGATCTGGGTGTGATTCCTGGAGGCAATTACAGCATCGCGTTCGGCATCAATGATTCCAGCGTGGTGGTCGGCTACGGCAACCTGTCGAACAACGCCGCACACGCGATGGTCTGGACTTCTACGGGTGGGATGCAGGATCTGAACTCGCTCATTCCGTCGAACTCTGGATGGGTGCTGATCAACGCCAACGCCATCAACAATGTCGGCCAGATCACGGGCTATGGCACCAAGGGCGGTAACAATCATGCATTCCTGCTCACGCCGGTGAACTGAGGGAGCAGTAAGGAGAGCCTTGAGGGGACTGTGCGGCGGGAGATTCCTACCGCACCCCCTCGGTCTGTTGGAATCATCGAGTTAGCCTAGCAATTATCCACGAAAGCTAGCGGCATCCCATCCTCTAAGTGGGCCGACTTTACTCTGACAACGGAGAAAGCCCTATCATTCACCCGGAAGCGTCAGAATAGCTGCTCGATCGAGTAGGCTACCGCTCGCCTGCCATTTGGCGCGTAAAGAGTGAAATGGCTGATTTTCTCGGGAGAGTTTTCCTGTTCAGGAACAGGCGGGACTTCACACCCTTGCAAAAAGCGGACGGTTCGGGCACGCTCTCTGGACCGGATCCCAGAATCTTCGCGGCCCCCGGGGGACGTTGAATGACAAACCGAACCATCAAGATTTCGCCGCTGGTGTATGCGCGAATCGGCGGCGTGCTCTATCTGATCAACATTGTGTGCGGTATGTTCGGCGAAATCTTCGTCCGAGGCCATCTTGTGGTTGCGGGGGATGCTGTCGCCACGGCCCATCGGATTATGGGTTCTGAATTTCTATTTCGCTGCGGCGTTGCGGGCGATTTGATCATGCATATCACCGATGTCCCAATGGCGGTGATCTTCTACGTATTGCTGAAGCCGGTCAGCAAAGACCTGTCTTTGCTGAGCGCATTGTTCGGCATGCTGCAGACCGCGATTTTGGGCGCGAACAAGCTGAATCTGGTCGCGGTCCTGTTTCTGCTGGGAGGCGCGAGTTACTTAAAGGCCTTCGAGCCGAATCAACTGCAAGCGCTCGCATCACTTTCACTGTCGCTGCATGCATACGGCTTTGGGATTGGCCTGATCTTTTTTGGGATGAGTTGCCTGGTGACCGGGTATCTGCTGTTCGAATCGGGGTACTTCCCCAAGTTTCTGGGAGTTCTGCAAGTGATGGCCGGCGTATCCTACCTGATCAACAGCTTTGGCCAACTGCTTCTTCCCGCGATCTCGGACAAGGTATTCCGGGTCATCGTAATGCCTGCCTTCATCGGAGAGTTCGGCACTTGTCTTTGGTTGATCGTGAAAGGATTAAACGTTTCCAAGTGGGATGAGCGGGTCCGAATGGGACCGGTGATTGAGGGTCCAACGGGAGCATAAGTGTTTCAGGATCTCAAGTATACTCTTCGGCTTTGGTCGAGAAGTCCGTGGCACGCGGGATTTGCCATCGCGGCCCTCGCCATCGGCATCGGCGCGAATACGGGTGTATTTAGCGTCGTCAACGCATTGCTGTTGCGCTCCCTCCCGTTTCAGCAGCCAGACCGGCTGGCGCTGCTGCATCAGTTCATTCCACCTCACGATAGCGCGAAGCAGTTTCACGTTTGGCGGCAGCGGAGTGCGTATCTTGCCGATGCCGCGCTGTTTGAGGAAAACGATGTGAACCTTGGCGGAGTGCGCATAGGGAGCCGGGCGCACGTCGCCCAGACATCGTGGAATTTCTTCGCGGTGCTGGGCACGCAGCCGATGCTCGGCAGTGGATTCGCCGCTGATGAAGACGTGGACGGAACGGGTTGGGGATTGCCGGGACGAAACGCAGTAGCGGTGATCGGGTACGGGCTCTGGCAACAGCTTTTTGCAGGCGATCCGAAAGTCCTGGGAGCCACGATTCGAATCGACGGAATTCCGCTGACCGTTGTGGGCGTCGCGCCGCCGGGATTCGATTATCCGGGCAAGGCCGTTCTCTGGAAGCCGGCGGCGTACAGCCCCGGCAACAATGGCTGGGGAACCATCGCGCGGCTGAAACCGAGCATCACCTGGTCGCAGGCGCGTGCCGTGTTTGCCGTCGAGGCGGAGCGCCTGTCGCCGAGACTGGGAGGAAGCGAAAGTTCCGACCTGCGCCCGAGCATCACGTCGCTTCAGGACGGACTTGCCGGCCCGGTGAAGAACGCCTCACTGATGTTCATGGGCGCAGTGCTTTTAGTCCTGCTGATTGCGTGCACGAATGTTGCAAATCTATTGATCGCCCGGACGACCGATCGCGCCGCGGAATTGTCCATACGGTCGGCACTGGGAGCCAGCCGCGCCCGGCTGGCGCGCCAGCTGCTCACTGAGTGCGTGCTGCTCTCGCTCATTGCCACTCTGGCCGGATTGCTGATCGCATCCTGGATTACGTCTTTCGCGGCCAAGGTCGAGCCCCCACCACTCGGTGCACAGGCTTATTCAATCGTCGATGGACGGGTCCTGGTTTTCACCCTGATGGTGACCGTAATTACCGCGTTGGGGTTGGGCGTCTTACCGTCGCTGTATGTAGGCCGCATCCACACTGTCCGTGCACAGGGCTCCGGCGGGACCCGTGGCTCGCGGCTGGTTCGCCAGAGTCTGGTCGCGGCGCAGGTCATGCTCACGATGGTTCTGCTTGCGGCCTCTGTGTGTTTGGGACGCGCGTTCGTCCACTTGATGAGAATCGACCGCGGCTATGACGTGCAAGGAATCGTGACGGTAGGCGTGTCCCTTGAGAGTACCAGCCACCAGTTGGATAACCGTCAGCTCCCTTATTTTGAGGATGTTCTTGACCGGGTCCGCAGGCTGCCCAGAGTTCGCGCCGCCAGCGCCACCGAATTCCTTCCTCTCTACGCTTCAGCATTCGTTGGCGGACCGTTCGGACTGGATGGGCGTCCTGCTCAACGCAACTCCACCCTGGTCCCGATTCTGTCGGGATATTTCCAGACCATGGGCGGGCGGATTGTGTGCGGCCGGGAATTCACCGAAGCCGAAGTTCGTTCGGGCGCCAAGGTTGCGGTTGTCAACGAGCAATTCGCAGCCGGATTTGGCGCGCCGCGGGACGCGCTCAATCATCAACTCACGATCGAGGGAGATACTCCGCGGAAAATTGTTGGCGTGGTGAAGGGGATGGAGTACGAGACCGATCCCACAACTGCAAAAGGGAATGAGGTCTTCATTCCGTCGGAAGCTCCGGGCGGCTTTTTTTCCACGTTCGTGGTGCGGGTAGACGGCCGGGCGGAAGATCAGCTCGCTGCGATCCGCGACACCATTCAGTCGGTGGATCCGCAAGTTCCTGTATTCGGTGTGAAAACCATGGAGCAGCGGCTGGATGAAGTCTTCGCGAACCCGAAATTCTACCGGACCGCCATTTGGGTTTTCGCCGCATTCGCCCTGCTGCTCGCGGTGATTGGCATTTACGGCATCGTTTCTTATGCCGTCGTGCAGAGAACACAAGAAATGGGCGTGCGCATGGCGCTGGGCAGAACCCCGGTCCAACTACGAGGTATGCTGTTGCGGGACGGTTTGCTGATGGTCATGGCTGGAGCCATCCCCGGAATCGTCGGCGCGCAGCTGACCGGGCGCTTTCTCCAAAGCCTGATGGATGGGGCGCAGCCGATTGGCCTGGCAATGTCCGCGAGCTTAGTTTTGCTTTTCGCTCTGTTGGCGTCGGCGAGTATATGGTCCGCCACCCGCCGTATTGCCAGACTCAACATCACCGCCATCCTGCGCAGCGAATAGGACCACGTCCTTGATTCCCGAAAGAATCTATCGTGTTGTGGTACCCCTCTCACTGAAGCGTGGGGCATTCCAACTCTTGTTGCTTTGATCGATGAAACGCAGTCTCAGCAATCACGGTTCTCGAAGCTAGTGTAGTGCGTCAAGCA
>PMUM01000297.1 GCA_003166855.1 Acidobacteriaceae bacterium
GGCGACTACGCGTGCGAGAACAAGTATCTGCTTACAGACGTATTGAAGAAGGATTGGAACTTCAAGGGATTCGTGCTCTCCGACTGGGGAGGAACGCACAGCACTGAGAAGGCTTCGGCGGCGGGACTAGATCACGAGGAACCCGGCTGGATTTTCTATGGCGACGATTTCAAGAAGGCGGTGGAGTCGGGCAAGGTACCGCCAGCGGAGCTGGACGATCACGTGCATCGCATTCTGCGGGCCATGTTCGCCACGGGCGTAATCGACGATCCGTCACAGAAGAGTGTGGTCGATGTTGTTGGCGGTTTCGAGGTGGCGCAGAAGCTCGCCGAGCAGAGCACCGTGCTGCTGAAGAACGATCACGGGCAGCTCCCGCTCGATGCTTCGAAGATCCGCAGCATCGCCGTGATCGGCCCGCACGCCGATGTAGGAATGATTTCCGGCGGCGGTTCGGCGCAGGTTGATCCTCCGGGCGGAAACGCGATCATGCCTCCAGGCAAAGGCCAGACTCGATGGCTGGAGAAGATCTGGTTTCCGACTTCTCCTCTGAAGGCGATTCGCGCGAAGGTTCCAGGTGCGAACGTCCAGTTTGCCTCGGGCGCAGATCCTGCGGCGGCTGCGGCCTTGGCCAAGTCTGCCGATGTGGCCATCGTCTTCGCCTATCAATGGGAAAGCGAAGGGATGGATCTGGAAAGCCTGTCTCTTCCCGAGCATCAGGATGAACTGATTGCCAAGGTCGCGGCGGCAAATCCGCATACAATCGTCGTCCTCGAAAGCGGCACTGCCGTGACCATGCCTTGGGTCGATCAGGTGGGCGGCATCCTCGAAGCCTGGTATGCAGGCAGCCGCGGGGCGGAAGCGGTGGCAAATGTCATTTTTGGGGACGTGAATCCGAGCGCCAAACTGCCGATGACTTTCCCCAAGAGCGAAGCGGACTTGCCGCATCCCACAGTTGTCAAACCGCCGAAAGCGACGGTCGACGCGGACCGGCAAGGCTGGAAGCGGATTGCTGGCGGGCTGCCGGCGTTCCCGGTGACGTACGACGAGGGAGTCAAGGTCGGATACAAATGGTATGACGCGGAAAATAAGCCCGTGCTGTTCCCCTTCGGCTATGGCCTGTCGTACACAACTTACTCCTATTCGAATCTGAAGGTGACGCCGGGAAAGAATCCGCGCGTGACTTTTACGGTCACCAACACGGGTAACCGCGCTGGAGCGGAAGTAGCGCAAGTGTATGCTTCCCTTCCAGCCGCAGCCGCGGAGCCTCCGAAACGGTTGGTGGGCTGGAGCAAAGTCGCCCTCAACGGCGGAGAGAGTAAGGAAGTGACGGTCGAGATCGACCCGAAGTATCTCTCCATCTTCAATGTGGAGCACAACGGCTGGCAGTTGCTGCCGGGGGATTACGGCTTCATGGTGGGAGGCTCTTCGCAGAGCTTGCCTCTGAAAGAGTCCGTCACTCTGAAGTAAATGCTGTTCTGTGAGACTTCATTGGCGGCGTGCAAGGGCTCTAGCGAAGCTCCCTTGCCGCCGCCAAAACTTCTGCGATGACACTATCCACATCCGCGTCTTTCGTGCGGTGGTTCACGATGCAAGCCCTCAGACAGAACTTGCCGTGCAGAGAGGCGTTCGATAGGTAGACTCGTCCGCGGGCGACGACGCGCTTCAGCAGCACAAGATTAAAGTTGTTCAACTCTTCTTCTGACATGCCACTCGTTCCGCGATGGCGGAAGCACACTGCGCTCAATTCCACCGGGGCGAGCAGTTCCAGTTCAGATTCTCGCTCAATTGCTATCGCCAGACGTCGGGCTTGCGCCAAGTCCTTCGCGATCGACTGTCGAAAGGCGGCCACGCCGTGATAGCGCAACGACAACCACAGTTTCAAAGCGCGGAATCTTCGCGACAACTCCATGGACTCTTCGAAGAATACGAATCCCTCGATGGGATCGGCCGTAAGGGAGCGCGCATAATCGCCGCTGTGTGAGAAAGTCTGCTGCGCTGCCTCCGGAGAGCGATAAAGCAAGCACCCGCAGTCAAGAGGCTGGTACAGCCACTTGTGCGGATCGAGAGAAATCGAGTCGGCCAGTTCCAAGCCGTTGAATTTCGCCCGGTCCGACATTGCCGCCAGAGCACCGTAGGCGCCGTCGATGTGAAACCACGCACCGTGGCGGCGCGAGATCTCCGCAATTTGCGGAAACGGATCGATGGCGCCGGTGCTCACCGTGCCGGCGGAAGCGACGACGGCGATCGGCGTTCTGCCCGCCACTTTGTCTTCGAGGATCTGGGCCTCGAGTTTCTCCGAAATCATCCGGAACGAAGCGTCCGTCGGGATCAGCCGCAGATTGTCGCGTCCGATTCCCAGCAGGGCGATGCTTTTGGGAATGGACATGTGAATTTCGCTGGAGGCGTAGACGACTCCGCCTGCCTCGATTCCTCTTTCATTGGCAGATGCTTTGGTTTCTCGAGCCATGGCCAGGCCCATCAGGTTGGCGGAAGAGCCTCCGCCCGTGAGATGGCCGCGAAACCCGGGACAGCTGATCGCTTCCGCTAGCCATCCCACGACGGTCTGTTCGATCATCACGGCCGCGGGTCCGGAGCGCCACGCGGTCACATTCTGGTTCAGCACGCTGGCTAGGAAATCCGCAACGGCACCGACGGGTTCCCCCGAACCGAGCACGTAGCCGAAGAACCGGCCGTTTTGAACTCGAGACAGGTGCATCACTTCTGGCAGCGTGTTCAGAGCGTCTTCGCCAATTCCAGCCTCGGGCATGGCCGCGCGGAACAGACGGAGCGTCTCTTCGCCGTTGGTTGCCGGCGAAATCGACTGCGCATCGATACTCTCGAGATACGTCGCCGCGAGTTGGGTGACCCGTTCGGCCAAGCGGCGAAATTGGTCGGTGGAAATCTCAACTGGGTTCATAGGCGCGTCAGTCGCCGCCTGCGGGCAATACGGTGTGCTTGGGCGCGGGCATGGGCGCCGAGCCCTTCTGGTCCTGCCAGAGCACGCGATTCAGACGAGCCGCACCGGCCGCATCGGGACGCGAGAAATCCATTTTCTCGGAGAGCTTCGCGCCCGGCGCTTCACGTCGGTTGGTTTCATAAATCAGGCCATTCTTCAAATTGCGGTAGTCCGCTTTGTAGGCCGGTTGATCGCCTGGTGAGAAAAATAATTGTCCCATCACCGGCGCATATGCGTCGAAGTGGTTCATGGGCGGAAGCCCGAGCAGCATTTCCATGGTGTGGATCATGTTCACGGTGGTGTAGAAGCGGTGCTCCACGTTGGGCTGCGCGGCTGTTCCCGGCGAGTATTTGCTGATGACGAACGCGATAGAACGATGCGCGTCGACGTGGTCGGCGCCATCCTGAGCATCGTCTTCCAGAACGAAGATCGCGGTGTCGTCCCAATAGGCACTGTGGGAAACGGCATCCACCACGCGGCCAAGCGCGAGGTCGTTGTCAGCAACAGAGGCCGCTGGGCGCGGGAGGTTGGGACGCGTGCCACCAGTGTGATCGTCGGGCAGGTACAACAGAACGAAGGACGGCAACTCGAACTCCGGTCCCTCTTCCGCGTCACGGGCGCGAACGTAGGCGCTGAATTCATTCAGAAACTCGTCGGCGCGGAGTTGATCGGGATAGTCGGTATTGAAATCCGGATAGAGGGGATCGAAGTGGTCGCGCAAGACCGCCTTGGCCGGCTTGACTCCGCCGAACAAGGGCACGGCCCACGGCCAGGGACTGGGCCCCGCGTGCGGATCGCCGACGTTGGGCGCCAGCGGAGAGCCTTGCTTCGCCACGGCTCGCGGACACGGTGCGCTCTGCCCGGAAGGAGTTCCCTGCTTGGGGCTGGCGGCTTTGACCTTCTCGTTGCACCACTCTGCGTTCACAAACTCACCGTAATCGCGAAAGCTGACATGGTTGCGCGCGAGGTTGTCCCATAGAAATCCGGTGGAAGGATCGTCGACGTCGGACTGATTGTGCTCCAGCGGAAATTCGTCGGCGACCTGACCCTGGAAATCGTAGGTGCGTTCTTTGCCGCGGTAGGCGATCGGCCAGGTCTTTTCGTTGTAATCGGAAGTGATGGCGGCTGTGGACCAGAGATGACCGTCGCCAGAGACCTCGCCGCTGTCGTAGAAATTGTCGAGCACTCCGAACTGCAGGGCCAGCTTGTGCTCGTTGGGAGTGATGTCTACTCCATACATGGTGAGCGAAGGATCGCCGTCGCCGACATGCTTATCGCCAATCTTCAGGTCGCCGAGAATCTGATCGTAGGTGCGATTTTCTTTGATGACATAGATCACGTGCTTGATGGGATTCTGCCCGCTGGCGAAAGCGATCGTCCCGGGATCGGCATGCAGCAGGTTGTCGCGTTCAACCACTTGCGTCAGCTGCGGAAGTTTTTCGAGAGTCGATGGAATGTTGAGGCGGGCGATTGAGCCCCGGATAAGGGTCGGGATGTAAGGGTGACCGTGGTGCTTCGTTTCGTCGGCAGTCTTGCCCATGTCTTTGTTTGGGCGCGAGCCTTCGCCTTTGGCGGTGGCGATGAGGAGGTCATTGCCGTAAACGGCGAGAGCGCTGGGGTACCAGTCAGTGGGGATGAGCCCCATCGGCTGCTGCGAGATCTGAACGTTCGAGGTAGCCACCGGCTGCGACAGGTCGAAGACGGCAATTGCGTCCAACGAGGAGTCCGCAGCGAACAAGAACTTACCATCGGAAGACCGTGCCAGCGCCGTCGGATAGCTGCCGCCGTATTTCTGTCCGGTTGCCGTAGTGGAGAAGAAGCTAGAGAGTTCACCTGACGCCGTGACGACGGCGGCTACCAGATCAGTGTTGGAGAGAGCGACGTACAACGTTTTCTCGTCCGGAGTCAGCAGCATTGCGGTGGGATGCGAGCTGGGAGCTAGCAAGTCTTCCGGTTGGTTTAGCTTGATCCAGCGTGCGACCTTGCCGCTCGTCAGATCAAGCTCCGCCACTTGTGACGCGTTCCACAAGCTGCACCATGCCCGGCGACCGTCCCGTGTAGCCACACAGGTGTAGGGAAACGACGACGGCACCAGATCGCTGGTGGTCAGATCAAAGGTCTGCAGCACCTTTCCCAACGCGGGGTCGAGCAGGATCACGTTGTCTGAGAGGTTGTTGGCAATCAGGAGTTTGTCACGGCCGCCGTCGGAAATCAGAGCGAGTCCAGCCGGGTACGGAATCGCCATATGAGGCGGCGCCTTGAAGCCGACCGCCAGCTTCTTCCCTGTCGAGAGCGGCTGGAGCGCGATGGGAATGAAGCGCTCTGGCGCGACCTTCCCTTCTGTGAACCGGTAAACCGCGATGCCGTTTCCCATGTTACCGGCCTTTGCACCCGTCGGGTCCGTCAGCGAACCTACCGAGGCGTAAAGGTGCTTGCCATCTGAACTGAACGCCAGTCCTATGAAGTAGCTTTGGTGAGATTCGTCGCTCAGCCGCGCGTCGGGATAGTCGGCGATCTGGTTGGTCTTGAGATCGAGCACCGCAATGGACTGGTGCGCCATCGTTTCTTGCGTCCCGTAGCCATCGTTCAGCAGGGCGGCGAAGCGTCCGTCGGGACTGAGCACCATCGTCGCGGGAAAGCTGTTGGTGCTGCCAATTCGACCTGGAGATGGAGCGGACAGCATCTTGCTCGTCGGCAGCATGATGGGAGGCCGATCAGCGGAGGGCGTTTGCGCAAGAACAGCCGCGGCACCCAGCAAGACAAAAATCGGAAGACGGAAGATGGAATGAGTCACGGAGCCTCAGCGCGAAGAATGGTTTGGAAACGATGGAGGTGATGAGCGTAATTCAATTGGGCGCGAACGGTCAAAGCTGCCACGATGTTCCAGATGCTGATTGGCAGCGAAAACCTGTCGAGCTTCGCCCGACGGACAGCCGAAGGCGGCTGTCCCTACACCTTACAGGCCCGAGGCCCTCGTCGGTAGCCTTTCCGATCCTGGGCCCTCCGAATCCTCGGGATGGACGTTGTGCCGAACATCGGCGCCTTGCACCCAGAAGATGACGTCCTCGGCAATGTTGGTAGCGTGGTCGGCCACGCGTTCGAGATTGCGGGCCACGAGCAGAGCGTCGAGAGCCTGCCGCACGACTTCCGGGTGGTCGTTCATCGTCTTGACCAACTGGATGAAGGCATCGTCGCGCATGCGATCGATGACGCTATCCATTTCGAGCACAGCCTGGGCCAACTCGGCTTTACCCTCAATAAATGACTCCAGCGCGCGCCGCACCATGGCGCTGACGGCCGCGCCCATGCGCGCAATATCGACGGGCAGATCGGCAGCCGGAAGCTCGACCATATCCATCACGCGCTCGGCGATATTCACCGCCTGATCGCCTACGCGTTCGAGATCGGAATTGATCTTGGTCACTGCCAGGATGAAACGCAGATCGACCGCCATGGGCTGCTGCATGGCAAGCAGGTCGAAGGCCGCCTCGTCGATTTCGCGCTCGGCAGTGTTGATCAGGCTCTCGCCCTCAAGTACCATTTGGCAGCGCGTGAGGTCGCGCTCCACATAAGCCTGGCGAGCGCGGTCCACCGCCTGCTCCGCCAGTCCTCCCATGCGAAGCAACCGTTGCCGCAGATCGTCGAGCCCTTGCTGAAAGCGCGTACGCATGATCCGAACCTTCCTTCGCTAAATCTTCCTTCGCTAAACTGCGTTATCCAAATCTGCCTGTAATGTAGTCTTCCGTCTTCTTGTCGGATGGTTTGGTGAAAATCTTTTCTGTCTTATCGAACTCAATCAACTTGCCCAGCAGAAAGAAACCAGTGAACTCGGCCACCCGCGCCGCCTGCTGCATGTTGTGCGTCACAATTACGATGGTATACCGCTCTTTGAGCTGGAAGATCAACTCTTCAATCTTCCCGGTCGAAATCGGATCGAGCGCGGAACAAGGCTCGTCCATCAGCAGCACCTCGGGCTCGACCGCGAGGGCACGCGCGATGCACAGGCGCTGCTGCTGACCGCCGGAGAGGCTGGCCCCGGATTTTTTGTGCACCTGATCTTTGACCTCGGTCCAGAGGGCGGCGGAATCGAGGGAGCGCTCGACCACCTCGTCAAGCTTGCGGCGGTCGCGAAATCCGTTCAACTTCAGGCCCGATGCCACATTGTCATAAATCGACATCGTGGGAAACGGGTTCGCCTTCTGAAACACCATGCCAACGCGGCGGCGGAGTTGGGTCGCGGAAGTTCCGTTGTAGGCGTCAATTTCACCGATGCGCACCCGGCCTTCGACCCGCGCCTCTGGAATGGTCTCGTGCATGCGGTTAATGCAGCGGATAAACGTCGACTTGCCGCATCCCGACGGACCAATGAGCGCGGTGGCATGGTTCGCCGCAACCTTCAGGTTGATGTCGTATAGCGCCTGCCCTTTGCCGTACCAGGCATTCAGATTCTCGACCTGGATTCCAACGCCCATAGATTATGCCGCTCCGAACGTGCCACGCCGCACGACATAGCGCACGGCGGCGACCGAACTGACGATGAGAAGAATGAGAACAAACGATCCGGCCCATGCCTGGCGGTGCCAGTCATCATAGGGTGAATTGGCGTAAGTATAGATCTGCAGCGGCAGGGCCGCCGTAGGCTGATCGTAACGGAGACTCCAAAACGTGTTGCCCAGAGCGGTAAAGAGCAGCGGAGCAGTTTCGCCCGCCACTCGGGCGAAAGCGAGCATGATTCCGGTAATGACACCAGACGTCGCGGTGCGGAGAGTAATCGAAAGCGTCGTCCGCCAGCGTGGGATGCCCAGCCCATACGCCGCTTCGCGCAGCGCCTGAGGTACCAGCAAAAGCATCTCCTCGGTAGTCCGGCAGATGGTCGGGACCATCATGATCGCCAGCGCCACTCCGCCCGCCAGCGCGGAGAACCCGCGACCGCGAACCAGAATGGCCCAGGCGACGATTCCAATTACGATGGAGGGTACTCCGTTCAGCACGTCGGCGGTGAATCGGATGGCAGTGCCGAAACGATTCCGTCCAAACTCGGCGAGGAAGATGCCGGCGCCCACACCGAACGGCACTCCGATGATGCTGGCGATTCCGAGAATCAACATCGATCCCACGATCGCATTGGCCATGCCACCGCCGGATTCTCCCACGGGCTTGGGAGTTTGGGTCAAGAACGCCCAGTTGATGGAACCCACGCCGCGATACACCAGGTAGCCGAAGATCGCCACCAGCGGAGCCAATACCAGAACAACCGTCAAGATCGCTACGCCAGTCATCAGGTGATCGGTCGCGCGGCGGCGCCAACTGATGGAGAGCGGGGCTTGTTGAGTAGAAGGGCTTCCCGTCGCTTCAGGCATGTCCCCTCGCAGGCTGGCCGCGGGTTACGCTCCACACCAGAAACTGGGCCAGGGCATTCACGATGATGGTGACCAGGAACAGAGCAAGGCCAATCTCGACCAACGCGGAAAGATAGACGTCGCCGGTAGCCTCGCTGAACTCATTGGCGAGCACGCTGGCCATGGTATATCCGGGCGCGAACAAAGATTTCGCGATCTCCGGACGGTTGCCGATCACCATGGTGACCGCCATGGTTTCCCCGAGCGCCCGGCCTAATCCAAGAATGATCCCGCCGACAATTCCGGCGCGAGCGTTCCGCAACACGCCCATCCAAATCATCTCCCAGCGCGTGGCGCCCAGAGCCAGGACGCCCTCGCGCTGATGCTGCGGCACGACCATGAGCACTTCGCGCGTAATAGAAGAAATAATGGGAATGATCATGATGGCCAGAATGACCCCAGCCGCCAGCATGCCAATCCCGTAGGGAGCACCTTCGAAAAGGCCGGTCCAGCCCAGGGTCTTCGCTAGAAACGGCTCGACATATGCGCTCAGAAGCGGGACCAGGATAAACATCGCCCACAATCCGTAGATCACGCTCGGAATCGCGGCCAGCAATTCGACAAAGAATGACAGTGGAGCGCGCAGCACCTTGGGGCACATCTCGGTGGTGAAGACCGCGACCCCAACCGCCAGCGGGACAGCAATAATGAGCGCCACCAGAGACGAAACCAGCGTCCCGTAGATGAACGGAAGCGCACCGAACTGCTCGCTCACCGGGTTCCAATCGCTGCCGCCAAAGAACTTGAAGCCAAACGCGTGCCAGGAGAGGCGCGAGCCGGACACCAGTTCGTAGATGATCAGGACCAACACGCCCAGGACAGCCAAGGCGCACGCGGTCATGGCGGACTTGAAAATGCGGTCGGGAACTTCGCCGCCTGAAGTCTGCAGCACGGGCGCGACCGGAACTACCGATGCGGGTGTAACTTTCGTCCCTTCAACGGGTTGCGGTCCTGGCATATCCGGCCGGGGTAAAGCTGGGTTGGCCATTCCGCTTAACCGTAGCAGAGACGTGTTACAAAGGTGTTAAAATCAAAAAGGCTTTTCCGCTGTTGTGGGACCATCAGTCAGCCCTGAGTTCTTGAATCGCTGCTGTCCGCAAGGTCAAGGTTTTGCGTCACGCGTAGTTTTGACCCTCTCCCGCTGCCAGGAATTGTTTTTCTATGTCGATCGCGCCCGAACTTAGCCAGCTTGTATTCCGCAAGACGGAGCGGGCTCTGCTCAAGCTTTCCGCGGGCCAGGACGCGGAGAGCGTCCACGGTTTCCGCACCACCAGCCGCCGGCTGCAAACCTTGCTCGATGAAGTTGTTCCTGATCGCGACCGCAATCAGAAGAAACTCCTGAAGATGCTGGAGCGGATCCGCAAGCGCGCCGGCAAAGTGCGCGATCTCGACGTACAGCTTGCCGCATTGCGGAGCCTGAAGGTTCCTCAGGAACCGCGCCGCAAGACTCAGCTCATGCACGGCCTGATCGAGATTCGCGCGAAGCATGAGAAAAAGCTTCGGAAGATGTTGGATCGAGAGACACTCCGCGAGGTCCGGAAAAGACTGAAGCGAACATCGAAAGAAGTGGAACTTCATGACAGCGCCGATCCTTTGGGCGTCGCCCGAACGATGCTGGCAAAGGTCGGGCGCCTCGCGGGACCGGTCAATGAAGAGCGGTTGCATCAGTACCGGACCGTGGTCAAGCGCGCCCGCTATGCCGCCGAGTTCGCTCCGAAATCCGCAGAGGCCGCTCAATTTATCGCTCAACTGAAGAGACTCCAGGACGCGGTTGGGAATTGGCACGACTGGATGACTCTGACAAAGACTGCGGCGAAGCGGCTTGGTGACGTTAGCCAGTCATCGCTGGTAGCTGCGCTCCACAATGTGACCGGCGGCAAGTTTCGCCAGGCGGTGGCCGCGCTTTCGTCCTCACCAACGATTCAGACCGCAAGCAGGCCGGTGACCGTCATCGCGGAGCAATCGCGTAAACCGGGTTCGAAGGATCTGGCCATAGTGGCGCGCAGTGAGACTGCCGCCTAGCTCCCTTTCCGCAAATTACGCTCCACCCGTTGCAAACATCGGTGACGATCCTGCCGCGTCCGTGTACACTGTGAGGCTTCCCCATGCCCACGTTTGCCGCGGTCGATATCGGCTCAAACTCCGTCCGGCTGAAGATTGCACGCCTGCAAGCCGGACGCCTGCGCGCGCTCCACGAGGACCGCGAAGTAACGCGCCTTGGCGAAGGCGTTTTTGGTTCCGGATTCCTCAATCCGGAGTCCATGGCCGAGACCGTGAAGGTCCTGCGGCGCTTCCATCGCGCCACACAGCAGATCGTAACCGACAGCGTACGCGTCGTCGCAACCAGCGCTCTTCGCGATGCACGCAATTCCCAGGCGTTCCTGGAATGGGTGCGGTCGGCCACCGGCTGGCGAGTCGAGATCATCTCCGGTGTGGAAGAGGCGCGACTCATTCACTTGGGACTCGTCTCCAGCCCGCGGGTAGTCGACCGATCTCCGACACTCATGATGGATCTGGGCGGCGGCAGCTGCGAACTGACCGTCACGCAGGGTGGACATATTCGCGACGCGGTGAGCTTGCCCCTCGGCGCAGTGCGCCTGACCAATGAATTCCTGCGCCACGATCCCTCGCGCAAGGGTGAACTGAAGCGCCTGCGCGGATTTGTGACTCGCGAGGTCAACCGCATCACCGACCGAATCGCGAGCGCTAAGGTGAAGAACGTCATCGCGACGTCAGGAACGGCCGCGGCCCTGGCGGCGGTGGCCAGCCACCTGCGCCGCGGCGCGGGCCGCCAGCGGCCAGTAGTATCGCGCGCGGAAATGACGCGCATCGCCAAGCGCCTGGCGCGCCTGCCGGTGGCCGAACGCCGCAAGATTGAAGGCATTGGCCCTCGGCGCGCGGAAATCATTGTTGCCGGCGCCGCGGTGTATCACGAACTGCTCGACCGTCTTCACCTCAAGAGCTTTCGGTATTCCCCGCTCGGCCTACGCGACGGAATCCTCGCCCAGATGGCCGCGGACTATGACCGCAGCACCCGCTCCGGCCGGCAGATTGAATCCGAGCGGTGGGAATCGATCATGACAGCGGTTGACCATTATCACATCGACCGCAAGCACGCTCTGGACGTCCGGGACGCAGCCACTCTGTTGTTCACGGGCTTGCGCTCACTGCACCGGCTCCCGCCCGAGTATCGCGAGTGGCTTTCGGCGGCGGCGATGCTCTACGAAGTGGGCGACTACGTGAACCGGAACGGGCGCCACCGCCATACTCACTACATCATTTCGAACTCGGAGATCCTCGGTTATACGCCGCAGCAGCGGCGCCTCATCGCGGCGATTGCGCGTTATCTGGGAAAATCGCGCCCTACTCTGGAAGATGGCCCAATGAAACTGGTGGACCCCGGCGACCGCGACAACGTGCAGAAGGCGATTCTATTGCTGCGACTGGCGCGTGCCCTGAACCTGGGCCGGAGCCGCGCCGTGGAAAAGGTTCGCATCGGAGTGCGCTCGGCCGAAGTTAAGTTGACGCTGGTCCCACGGCGTCGCTCGGGAGTGGATCTGGAACTCTGGGCGATCGAGAAAGAGTGCAGCTATTTCCGCGAAGTATTCGGACGCGAACTTTCCACGGCCGTTTCATAAAGCGTACGCAGAACCTTCGGCGTGACGCACCATTGCAGAGTGCCGGAAGTGCGCCGCATCTCCACTTTGGCCACCGCACCCTTCTTCAGTTCCAGCGAGGCTTCGCAGCCGGAGTCGCTGATGATAGCTCCCAGAAACTGGCTCAGGTTCGGATTGTGCCCGACCACCATGATGGCATCCTGGCGGGCATATTTCTCGAGGAGCTTGCGGAAGTCGGCAAGTCCAGCCTCCGGGCGTAGTCCCGTGTCGATCTGTAATTTTCCCTCGTAGCCCAGTTCGTTGCCCACCAGCGATGCCGTCTGTGTGCATCGCTTCAAGGGGCTGGAGACGATGGCATCCACCTGACAATCCAGAGCCGCCAGGGCGCGCCCGATGTAGCCACACTGTTCAATCCCCTCTTTGTCGAGGGCGCGCTTCTCGTCCTTCTTCGGATTGGCGAAGTGCTCACCTGCGCTCGCGTGCCGCAGAAAGTAGAGAATCATGAGATATCTATCGTGCCCTTCCTATTAACACTCTACGCTTTCTCGCCGGTACAGGCACCGGGAGCATCGCCGCAGACTTCCCTTCTGCAACGCCGATCAGGAAATCCTGTGCGCTGAACGCGGCAGCACCCGTCGGCGGACGGCGGTTGCGCGTGCCGTGCAACGGCTGCCACGCCCGCATGTAGGTTGCATCTTTCAGCAGGATTCGCGCCTTGCGGTTGTCGGCCAGGTACGCGTCGAGAATTTCATGACGCACGCGTTCCCGGAGCATCTCATCTCGGAGCGGTACCAGCACTTCGACCCGCTCGTACAGATTGCGCGGCATCCAGTCTGCACTACCCATGTAAATCTCTTCTTCGCCGCCGTTGGCGAAATAGAAGATCCGACTGTGCTCGAGGAAGCGTCCCACAATGCTGCGCACGTGGATGTTGTCGCTCACGCCGCGGACTCCCGGACGAAGAGCACAAATGCCGCGAACCAGTAAATCGATCTGCACTCCGGCTTGCGAAGCACGATATAGCGCATGCACGACCGCCTTATCGAGCAAGGCATTCATCTTGGCGATGATGCGAGCCTCTTTCCCCTGCCGGGCATGCTCGGCTTCACGGTCGATCAGCGCGATGATTTTTTCCGCCAGATCGAGCGGCGCCACCAGCAGCGGATCATAGCTGGGATTCTCCGCGTAGGCCGTCAGGAAGCTGAAAACATCATGTACGGCTCGCGTGACCTCGGGATTCGCCGTGAAGAGACTCAGGTCGGTATAAATTCGGGCGGTGGTGGCGTTGTAATTTCCGGTGCCGATATGAGCATAACTGCGGGTCGCCCCATCGGGATCGCGACGCACCAGCAACGAGAGCTTACAGTGAGTCTTGAGACCGACAAGACCATGGAAGACCTGCACTCCAGCGTCTTCCAGATCGCGCGCCCAGCGTATGTTCGAAGCCTCATCAAAACGCGCCTTCAACTCTACCACCGCCGTAACTTCCTTGCGGGAGGCAGCATCCATGAGCGAAGGGACAATCAGGGAATGCTCGCTGGTGCGGTAGAGAGTCTGCTTGATGGAAAGAACGTTCTCATCTTTCGCGGCCGACTCAATAAACGAAATCACCGCGTCGTAAGAGTCAAAAGGGTGGTGCAGCAGAATGTCGTGGCCGCGCAACTCTTCGAACAAGTCTTTCGACTTTGAGGTCAAGCGCAACTCCCGCGGGGAAAACGAGCGGTACTTGAGATCGGGACGCTTCACCTGTTCGTAGACGTTGAACAGACGCGAGAGGTTGACGGGGCCGTTCACCGGAAACACTTGCCACGGATCCAGTTCGAAGACCGTGCGCAGTCGATCGATGATCTCGGGATCGGCGTCGGCTTCAATTTCCATGCGCACCGCGTCGCCCTTGCGGCGGTTATGCAGTTCGGCGCGCACCGACTCCAGCAAGCTGCGAGCCTCTTCTTCCGCCAGATACAGATTGCTATTTCGGGTCACACGGAAGGGTGCCGAGGAGACAACGTCGTAGCCGTGATACATCCGGACGGCATGGTGCGCGACCAGATCGGCCAGGAAAATAAAGTCAGCGGTGCCCTCTGAGGGCAGACGGACGAGGCGCGGCAAAGCCCGGGGCACCGAGACCATGCCGGTATATGTCAGCGCCGAGCGCCGGCGCCGGCGCAGCAAGAACCCCAGGCACAACGCTTTGTTAATGACTCGCGGAAACGGATGCGCCGGGTCCACCGTCACCGGCGTCAATAGCGGGTCCAGTTCCATCTCGCAGTATTCGTCGACAAAGCGCAACGCCTGGGAATCCAACTCGTGCAGTCCCAGCACGCGAATCCCGTTCTCAGAAAGCGCGGGACGCAGGCGGGCGTTCCAGCAGTCGTACTGGTCATCGACGAACTCGTGGGTCAGCTTGTTCAGCGTGTCGCGTTTTTCCGTGAGCGTCAGGCCGTCAGGGCCGGCCTCGTTGTAGCCGTCTTCAATCTGCTGCATCATCGCAGCCACGCGCACTTCGAAGAACTCGTCCAGATTACTGGCCGAGATCGAGAGGAACTTCAGCCGCTCCAGCAGCGGATTGTCCTCGTCATCGGCCTCTTCGAGCACACGCCGGTTGAATGCAAGCCAGGAGGTGTCGCGGTTGAGAAAGTACTCTGGATTGTCGAGCGAAATACGAGCCATGGTCAACGCACTTAACGGCTGATTCTTGCGATTCGTTCTTGCTGGTCTAAATCCGCCCAGTAAAGATCTGGATGAATTACGGGAACCCTAGTATAAAGCATCCGATTGGACGGTGAACGACGCCGACTCAAGACTTGCACCGCGGACTCTCGAGAATCAAAAACCGGCACCCGGACAGCGTTTATTCTGTCCGAGTGCCGTTGTGTGTGCTCCTACTGCGCAAATCTACAGAGGTCGCCCGGTTTTACGGCAGATAGTACCGGAACGATGTGAAGATCATGTTGTCGATCCCGTGTGGCTGGTTGGGCGACGACGAGCCCGACCAGGCGTTGCGGGTCACGTAAGAGTACTGTGGGCCAAACTGGACCCGGCCGCGGTTCACTTTTTCTTTCGAGCCGTCGTACAGCTTGTACCAGAAGCCGACCGTCCCCTCGATCAGCACGCGGGTGTCGGCGGTGCAATTGGAACCCTGGCTACCCGGACTGAAACCGCCGCTACCCGGCCCGGTTTCGGTGAAGCAGGAGGTGTTGGGGAAGAACGGAGACCCGTACCCGACGTACTTACCAGTGATCGGATCATAGCTAGCGGCGCGGCTGGCATACTCCGCACCAGCGTTCAGGTAAACATCCATCTTTGGCCCGTGCCATTCAAGCGTGGTGAGTCCCTGATAGCTGCGAATCAGATCGAGCGTTCCGTTGGAGCGCGCCGACATATCAGCAAGACCACCCGTGCCGTAGCGGCCTACCGCGCTGCCGCCCAGAGCGTGCAATCCGAAGTCGAGGCGCTTTTTATCAAACGACCAGCGGGCGTTGGCGCCGAAGCCGCCGCCGTTGGCCGAACTGTTGAACGCGGTCGTAGCGTTGGGTCCGGGCGTCGTGCTCGAGCCGCAAACCGTCGTGGTCGCAATGTCGATGCACGGGAAGATGCGGTCGCGGAAGCGGCTGTAGATACCGAAGATTTCATAGTGTCCGAAGCCGGGTTCAAAAGCCAGCTTCGCGATGATATCGGGCGAGGGGTTGAACGAGTAGTTGGCCTGGTTGTTGTAGAGAACGGAGAGGACGCCCGCCGTGCCAACCAGGAAGTTGGAGGCGTTGTTATGGCTGGTGAGCGTAACTTCCGAGTTTTCCATCGAGACCGCGAACCAGACTTTGTTGCCGAAGTTTTTCGAGAGCCGGAAGCCAAATTGGCGCGCCCAGCTGAACCCGATGGTGTACTGCGGATCGATGGTCATCGGTAGTGCTTCCGAGCGGTTGTCGGTGCCATGCTTCGTTTCGGTGACCAGACTCCACATCTGTCCGCCGGTGAAGGTCCATCCATTGTCGAAAGCCGCCTGGCCCCAAGCCTGGCGGTACCGCAGCGTGTAGCTGTTGCTCTGGTTGTTGTTGGAGGTGACACCGGCCGAAAGGAAGTCCGCTTCCACATAACCTGATAGCTTCGCGCTCTTCAGTCTGCCTTCTGCCAACATGGAGAGGCGGGACTGGCGTCCGGAACCGAAGAATTCTGACGTATGGTTAACCGAGGCACCGGGCATGGTCAGAGTGTTGAAGGGTGTGTTGATGTCCGCGCCCAAGGCACGCGAGCGCCGCACCGTTTCAGCGGCGAGGAAGCCACCTGGTGAGATGGTGATTCCCTTCACATGAATCGCAGTCGGGGGCTCAGATACGCTCTTCTGCGTTTCCTGGATACTGACGACCGTACTGGTCAGGTTGGTCTTCAGGTCTGTGACATCACCCTTCAGTTCGGTGACGGTTTGCTGCTGCTGAGAGGCTTCCGCCTGCGCGGCATCGGCTTTCGTGGCAGCGGCGGTGGCAGTGGTTTGTGCTTGCTGAACCACCTGATCCTTGCGGCTTAGCTCATCCCGCAACTGCTGAATCTGCTGTTGCTGCTGGGCCAGAGCTGCCTGCTGGGCAGCGATGGCGTCCTTCAGCGACTGCACATCCGCCGCAGTCACTGCAGGCGGTTTTGGCTTCCTGGGTTTGGGCACGGGACTGGTTTGCGCGACCAGTCCCGTCGCCAGAAAAAGAATGGCACACACTTTCGACGCAGACTTCATTGTTCTCTCCTTTTGGGTCCTGCGGTGAATGAGAATATCCCGTGACTGCGGGTTCTATTTGACTTGCTTGATCGCTTCCTTCACCTTGGCCGCAACATTCTCCGGCAAAGGCGCGTAGGCCAAGGCAGAAGTCATCTTCTGGCCGTCCGCAACCATCCAGTTGAGAAAGTCTGCCAGCATCTTGCCCTTGGCCGCATCTTTGGACTGGGCGGGAATCAACAGCCACGTAAAGCTGGAAATCGGATAGGCATCCTTGCCGGGAGCGTTCGTGATCGATACGCGAAAATCAGCCGGCATTTTGGGAGCCGAGGCGGCCGCTGCAGTCACGCTCTCCAGGGACGCTTTGACGAATACGCCTGCTGCATTTCGCACGCTGCCGTAGGGGATGTTGTTCTGCACCGCGTAGATCAGTTCAACGTATCCGATCGAACCAGACATCTGTCGAAGCGAGCCGGCGACACCCTCGTTGCCCTTTTGCCCCAACCCCACGGGCCATTTCACCGAAGTGTCGCTGCCCACCTGGCTCTTCCACTCGGGGCTGATTTTACTCAGGTAATCCGTCCAGATAAACGTGGTTCCACTGCCATCGGAACGGTGCACAACGACGATGTCCTTGTCGGGAAAGTTCACGCCGGGGTTTGCGGAAGTAATCGCCTTGTCATTCCATTTGGAGATCTTGCCCAGGAAAATTCCCGCCAGCGCCTCGGGCGTGAATTTCACATCCCCGGTGACTCCGGGGATGTTATAGGCGGGCACATCCGCGCCCAACACGGTTGGAATGTTCAATATCTTTGTCTTCACTTCCGACAGTTGCTTGTCGGTCATGGGCATATCGCTGGCCCCGAAATCGACGGTGCCAGCGGTTACCTGGCGGATTCCGCCGCCACTGCCGATCGACTGATAGTTGACTTGCACATCGGAATGGAGCTTGTGGTATTCGCTAAACCACTTCGAGTAGATGGGATAAGGGAACGTGGCGCCTGCTCCAACGAGCGTGGTCTGCCCCACAACCGGCATAGCCAGAAGGACACATACCAACAGCACGATTTTGCGCATCACCAGATGATTCCTCCTTAGGGTTTATATGTCCTCGTTTCTATCGGCGCAGTGTTACAGGACCATTACAAACGGGTAAATTTCTGATGAATGGCCCGGCGCGGGATCTTCTCGATCTGAGGAACGAGGCAGAAACCGTTTGAATGCCGGTAAAGCACTGAGCGCAACAGGCTGCAAGGACTGCTACTATTCTCCACGCTCGTGCATCTAAACGTGTTGGCCATTTTGTCCCGCTTGTGTGGTCTACTATCGTTCATCTGTGCTGGATTGCCATTGACATCCTCAGGACTGCTAACGATTTGATGACAATACCGACGACGCGAAAGTCCCGCCGTGTATTAAGTTCGTCAATCCCGAAGGACCTATCCTCGACCCGAAGGCCAAGCATTCATGAGTGATTCCCCCATACGCTACGCTCCCGGATGGCCTGGCATTCCGCCGCGCTGGACTTCGAGCGCCAAGATGGGCGCCGGCACCGCCCTGAACCAGCACAGCAAAGTCTGGTTCACGCTGAGTCACGGCATCCTCAACGAAGTCTACTTTCCCCGAGTGGACCAGGCGTGTACGCGCGATCTGGGGTTCGTCGTCACGAACGGCCGCGATTTCTTTTCCGAGGAGAAGCGGCATTGCACGTTTGAGAACCGGGCGTTCCAGCCCGGCATCCCCGCGTATGAACTGACCAACACGGAGATCGGTGGGCGCTACCGCATCCGCAAGGAAGTCCTGACCGACCCCTACCGCAACGTCGTTCTGCAGAAGGTACGCTTCGAGCCGTTGCAAGGACAGCTTTCCGACTATCATCTGTACGCTTTGCTCTCACCGCACTTGGCCAACTGCGGATACGGGAATACCGGCTGGATCGGCGACTACAAGGGCTATCCCATGTTCTTCGCCCAGCATGACGGGGTTACGCTATCGCTGGCTTCCTCGGCTCCGTGGAAGAAGACGTCGGTGGGATTCGTGGGCGCCTCCGATGGCTGGCAGGATCTGTCTCAACATTTCCAGATGGAGTGGGAGTACACGCGCGCGGAGAACGGCAATATTGCTTTCACCGGAGAGATCGATCTCGCCGCCTGCAACGGTGAGTTCGTGCTGGTCCTCGGTTTCGGCGGCATCTGGAGCGAGGCCGGACAGCAGACGCGATCCGCGCTATTCGAGGACTACACCGACACCCGCCAGCACTACGTCTCACAGTGGCACAATTGGCAGACCACGTTACTCAAGCTCGATGAGCCGCTGCGGCAGTGCGATCTGTACCGCTCATCCACTGCCGTGCTGCGCACGCACGAGTCGAAGGACTTTCTCGGCGGCATCATCGCCAGCCTCTCGATTCCCTGGGGATTCAACAAAGGCGATGAGGACCTCGGCGGCTACCATCTGGTCTGGCCTCGCGACTTGGTTGAAACCGCCGGCGCGCTGCTGGCTGCCGGAGCGGTCACCGATGCGGTGCGGGTTCTGCGATACCTGGAGGCGACGCAAGAAGCCGCGGGCAACTGGGCGCAGAATCTCTGGCTCGACGGACGTCCCTACTGGAGCGGCGTGCAGATGGACGAAACTGCGTTTCCCATCCTGCTCCTCGACCTGCTTCGCCGCGAAGCTCCCGGGGCTCTGGGCAAGCTCGAGCGATGGTGGCTGATGGTGCGCAACGCCGTCAGCTTTATCCTTCGCAACGGCCCAGTCACGCAACAAGATCGCTGGGAAGAAGACGGCGGCTACTCGCCGTTCACGTTGGCGGTCGAGATTTCAGCGCTGCTGGCTGCCGCCGACATCGCGGACCTGACTGGGCACGGCGAACAGGCCTCGATCATACGCGATACGGCCGACGCCTGGAATGACAACATCGAGCGCTGGGTTTACGCGACCGGAGGGGAACTGGCGCAGCAACTCGGCATCGAGGGCTACTACGTGCGCATTGCCCCGCCTGACACCGACGGCGCCGCATCGCCCACGCAAGGTTTCGTTCCCATCAAGAACCGTCCACCGGGTCAGGATGGCGAGAGCGCTTATCACATCATCAGCCCTGACGCGCTGGCACTGGTGCGCTTTGGCCTGCGCGCCCCCAATGATCCTCGCATTCTGAACACCCTGCGCGCGATCGACGCCCTACTCTCGGTCGAATTGCCTCAGGGCCCTTGCTGGTACCGCTACAACGGCGACGGCTACGGCGAACACAAAGACGGTTCTGCTTTCGATGGGACGGGCATCGGCCGCCCGTGGCCTTTGCTTGCCGGAGAGCGAGCCCATTACGCCCTCGCCGGGGGACATCACGATGAAGCCGAGGCATTGCTCACAGTTATCGAAAACTCCACCGCCGGAGCAAGCCGGCTGATCCCCGAGCAAGTCTGGGATGCCGCCGACATTCCCGCTCTGGAGCTTGTCCGCGGCAAGCCCACGGGCTCAGCTTGCCCGCTGGTGTGGGCGCACTCAGAGTACGTCAAACTGCGCCGCTCGATTCGCGACAACAAGATTTTCGACCAGCCTCCACAGACCGTCAAGCGCTATTTGATTGATAAACATGTACGACAAATCTTCGGGTGGAGATTTAACAACAAGACGCGGAGCGTGCCGCGGAACAAGACGCTGCGTATTGTCCTTCTTACGCCGGGCCGTGTGCACTGGAGCGTCGACGGCTGGAAGACCGCGCATGACAGCGCTGCTAGCGACAGCGGACTCGGTATTCACACGCTCGACCTGCCAACCGCATCCTTGCCCGCCGGAGCGCAGGTAGTTTTCACGTTTTTCTGGCCGCAGGATAATCGCTGGGAAGGTACGGACTATACCGTTACCGTGGAAAATGGCTGATTCGCAATTCTTGAGGGCAGGATTCAGCTGGACGACTCAGGCTTCGTCCACGCTGGTGTAGCACAACTCGACGACCGTGCAGTCATCGCTTAAGGGATTTCCGGCGCAGAATTCCGTCACGGACGAAAAGATTCCCTCGAGCGTAGGGGACTTAGCCGCAGCCGCTTCCAGCCGGAAATCTTCATAAAAATCGCCCATGGCATTTTCCGCCTCGGTGACGCCGTCGGTCACCAGAATAAAGCGGTCGCCGGACTTCATCTGACACTTGGCGCTTTCGAACGTGGCGTCGGCCAGCAAGCCCACCGGAACATTTCCATGCGGGGGACGCATCACCTCTCCGCCGCAAACTAGCAGGGGTTGTACGTGCCCGCAATTTACATACTCAAGTTCGCCGTCGCGCCGCAGCCGCACTAGCAGCACGGTGGCATATTTTTCTCCCACAAGTTTCTCGGTGAAGAAGTGGTTCACGGCAGCCACCACGTCGAGCAGCGGCATGCCGGAACTCAAATGCGAGTAAATCATTCCCTGTAGTGAAGTAGCCAGCAGCGCCGCTGAGACCCCTTTGCCACTGACGTCGGCGAGCACCACGGCGAGGCCTTCTTTGGTATTCACGGCGTCGAAAAAGTCTCCGCCGATTTCCTTGCAGGAAAGATTCTTGCCGCGCAGCTTGGCAAACGGCACTTCGGGAATTCTGACCTGCATCAGCCGCTGCTGAATGCTGGCCGCAATGCTCAACTCCTGCTGGTAACGCCGGGCTTCTTCCTCGGCCTGAACGAGTCTTGCGTTCTCGATCAGAGACGCGGCTTCTGTCGCGATCACGTGCAGAATATCGCGGCCCACCCCAGCAATGTCGCGCGAGGCGAAGCGCGAGTCGACGTACAGAACTCCCATGGCCTCGGCGGAAGAGGCGGCATGCAGCGGAGTCTGCGCGTCACGCGTCGACTGCACCACCATCTTGCGCAAAGGTATGCACACGACGGTTCGAAGATCATAGGCCACAACGCTCTGCCGACCCGCCAAATCGAGCGACTGGCTGGTATCGGTCTCCAGGAATTCGGAATTCGACCTCAGGGACTCTTCGAGGATCGAGTGCGAAATCGTCTTGTCGTCGAGCAGCGGCTCTTTCTTGGAGTTGCGCCCGGCGGCCAGGCGAAGCTTCCCTTCCTCATCCTTCAGAAAAACATACGCGCGTTCGGCCCGCGTCAGTTGCAGCGTGACGTCGAGCATGGTCATCAGGATTTCATCGAGCACGCCCGCCGTGTTCAGCTTGCGCGCCGCTTCCAGAAACAGCGTGAGCTTCTCGAGGTCGGTCGCTTCCTGCTTGATCTGGATGCCGGAAATCTGGCTGAGGAATTCCCTGGCCGTGTTGGAAGTGGCGTGGGCAGGATTAAATAAGATGTACGCCGAATCGCGCGCCCCGAACTCCAGGCGGTCGCCCCGATCCAGTTTCTGGCGCTGGATGCGTTCTCCATTGACGAACGTGCCGTGCTTGCTGCCCAGGTCAACGAGGAAGAACTCCTGCCCGTCCTGCATGATCTGCGCATGGTCCCGCGAGACCCGCGGGTCCGCAATCACTAGATCCTTATCGACCTTCCGTCCAACCGTGAACGGCGTGCGGTTCAAAACAATGTTCTTCTGCTCGCTACCCTGCACAAAGACAAGGGCGGGAAACACACCGGAGCCAGAACTGTTATGACTGATTGCGCCAAGGGCCATGAATGGTCGTTTAGCGTGCCGTTTGCCGTCGCCAGGGACGATGGGCACGCTCGTTGCAGGGATATCTCCTGCTGCAACAGACTACTCTGCCGGCGCGTTGTCCCGCAAGGTACGGGCTTGGCTCCCCCATGTGTTCAGCAGAGCTAGCCCAAAAACAAACACAGGAATCACGTAACTGGGGTACAACGGCATCTGCCAGACTCGTGCCTTCAACTCCGGGGTCAGCCATGCAACCGCAAGACTCAGCCCCATCGTGGCCATCCACGGCCAGATCAGCAAGAAGAATCCCACGACGCGAGCCCGTCGAATCGCGGGCAGGACAGGCTCGAGGGATACTGCACTTCGCACCAGCGCCAGGATCGCCGGGGCGAGCAGCAGTTGATTGTAGAGTGCCGACATCGGGACGATGACGACCGTCAAGGCCAGTGCCAGGCCGACCGATCGTCCGAATGCCTCATCGGCGGCCGGCTCTTGCCGCAACCTCCAGATACAGATGGCACAGGCACCGACACAAGCCGCTCCAAGAATCCGTCCTCCAATCAGCCCAAATAACGAAGTGAGTACCGACTGACCCTGGGTGTAGTGGTGATATTGCCGAATTGCATCGACAAACATCCGGCACCACGAGGGCATGACGAGTTGTGCGCCGCTCAGTAACAGCAGCATGATCGATGCAAATCCGAAGACAAATCTTCGCCGCAAGCGCCACTCGGAGCCAGCCCACAGCAGCAGCCAGAGGACCAGCGGCCAGGCCAGTTGAGGCTTAATTGTCGCCAAAGCTAGCAGAGCCCCCGCACAGAAAAGCCATCCGCCAGCCAGGCAAGCGCAACACCCCGCCATGAACCCTGACACCAGCAAAGTGAGCTGCTGTAGTTTGATCGCTTGCACCACCGGCAACCAACCGAGCATGAGCACGATGAACGTGATCCGTGTGACAAACGAAACTCTCCAACGAAGAACCCCCAGCCAGAACGGCACACTCACCGCCGTCAGGCCGATCAATATCCACAGGAAGCCGATCTGTACGGTATGAAACGGAAGACCGACCGAGGGCGCCAGCAGAAACACGACATAGACAGGATAGGCGAAGGCTTGCTGGTCCTTGGGATCGTAGGGACGGTTGGGATCGATGGGCCTGCCGTAGTACCCTCGTTGAATCTCGCGCGTAATCTCAGAGCTATAAGGGTTTCGCCCGTGCAGCAACAGTTCACGTGCCCCCAGCCAGCGTGGGTAAAGGTCCGACAGGTTCCCGCGTGGCCGATCGTGCGCCGCCGCGTCGGCCAGTTGCTGTGCCCGCAGAATCCGATTCATGTAAAACCACATGCTCGCCGATGCGACCAGGGCCAGGGTCAATCCAACGATCAATCGCTGCTGCTTCAGCAAAGTGCATTCCTCGTTCGCACGATCTTCCTCAGCCGGTACGGACCCCGAATCCTAATACTTCCGTGATGGCGGTGCATTTCGCACGCCTTCGAGTCCGTGGGAATCCCTACGATACGCCGCTCGAACAATATCCGCTAACGCTGTCGCTCTTCGCCCGCAGTTGTGCGTCACCGCCTTGATTGTTTAGACTCCAAGGCCTTCCTCGTGAATGTGCCGACAAAGAGCCCGATGAAACCGAACTATTGGCAATACGGGATCGGCATGCTGATGGCTCTGGCGCTCGTCCCAGTTCTGCGAAGCCAGCATCTGCCACTTCGCTTCGACTGGATCACTCTGGGTATTGCCTATTGGTTCTTTCTGGCGGCGGAGTCCATCTTCGTAGCCGTGCTGTTGGGCCTGATCGGCCTGCCTCGAGAGCAAATGCTGGGTCCATTCTTGACGCGCTATCGGCAGAACGGACTTCGAATTGTGGTCTTGCTTTTCTTCTTCGCCATTCTCGGCTGGCTCACATCGTGGCCGAAAGCGTTGGTGCTGAGCGTCGATGTGCTCGCACTGCTTGAACTCCACAACCGGCAAAAAGGAAGAGGGCTGCGCGATGCCGCAGCTTCTGTGTTCGCGCCCGCAGTTTACCTGTTCTTCGGATTTCTGATGGTCCTCGCTTACAACTGCGCCATCGTGTCGGCACGCTTCAACTTTGCGACGGATCCGGCTCTTGCCGCCATCGATCGCTGGTTGCTGCTGGGCCATTCGGTTTCTGAATTCGCGCACTGGTCAGTCCAGACCTTCCCGATTTCCTTCTTCAGGGTTCTGGAGTTCATCTATTTTGGAATGTTTCCGCAGATTGGAGCGACCCTCATCCTTGTCGCTCTTTGCGAAGGGCGGACGAGAGCGTTGCAGTTTGTGCAGACGCTCCTTCTGTCCTACTACCTCGCCCTGGCCATTTTCTACCTGTGGCCATCACAGGGACCTTACTATCTCTGCCCGTCGCACTTTTCGCGCTTCCCTGCCAGTCTGCAGGTTTACAACCTGCAAAGGACGCTGATCCGCCACGCCTTGGCGCTTTGGCAGCATCAGCCCATTTCGCGGATTTCGACTGACTACTTCATCGCCCTGCCGTGCATGCACATCGCGCAACCGATGGTCGTCATCTGTTTTCTGCGACGCTGGCGGCGGATCGCGCTGGCACTGGCTTTCTACGACCTGTTACTGATCGTCGCCGTGCTGATGCTCGAACAGCATTATGTGATTGATATCATCGCCGGCTTCCTGGTTGCAGGACTCGCCATCGCCATCGCCGGCAGCGCGCTCGCCGCCGCGGCGCAGGTGCGTCTGTCGCCGCGCGTCGGTGCACCGGCGGCGTGTCGGGTGCTTGCCGGGCTGCTGCTGGGCGCGAGCATCGTGGCGATGCATTTCACCGGGATGCTGGCGCTGCGGCGCGCCGGGATGCTGCTGTACGACACGGACCTGGTGGTCGCATCCGTCGTGCTCGGCGTCACCCTGTCGGTGGCGGCGATGCTGGCGACACCGCGACCCCGCGCGGCCGCCGTCGGCCTGCTGGTATCGGCCATCCTCGGCCTGCACTTCACCGCGATGGCCGCCATCCGCCTGATCCCCTGGCTGCCGGGCGATTCGGCCGGTGAGCTGGTGGCGAGCGGCAGCCTGGCGATGGCGATCGCGGCGGTGGCGCTGGTCATCCTGCTGCTGAGCCTGGCCGGCACCGCGGTTGCCGCG
>PMUM01000178.1 GCA_003166855.1 Acidobacteriaceae bacterium
AATGTGCCGTCGCCGTTGTTGCGATAGAGGATATTCGGCGTGCCCAGAAAGTCGACGGGCGAGCAATAGGCCGGGAGTCCTTGCTGCACGCAGGGAGTTGCGGTCTTGATTCCATAATTAAGATAGTTCACCACGAAGAGATCGAGCAGCCCATCGTTGTTGTAGTCGAACCACCCTGCAGCCACAGACCAAGCCTTGCCGAGTTTTGGAACCATCCCTCCAACTCCTGCCTTCTCGGTCACGTCGGTGAATGTACCGTCTCCATTGTTATGGAAAAGCTGGTTGCGGTTGACTCCGGTCACGTAAAGATCGACGAATCCATCATTGTCGTAGTCGCCGGCGGCCACTCCCATCGAATACCCGATCCCTTGCAGGCCCGCTTTCTCGGTTACATCGGTGAAGGTGCCGTCCCCATTGTTGCGGAAGAGGCGGTTCCAGTAACTGGGGTCGGTCTTTTCCAGCGACGGGATGGCCGCGCCATTGGTGAAGAAGATGTCGAGCAAGCCGTCGTTGTTGTAGTCGAAGACACCGACTCCACCCGCCATGGTCTCAAACGTGTACCGTTGCGGACTGATGCTGTTCTTGAGTTTGAATTTGATTTTGGATTGTTCGACTACATTTTCGAATTGGATCGTAGAGGCAGCTGGCACTACTGTCTTCGTAGACTCTTTGCCGGAGGCTCGGCCTGGCGCTGCTTGAGCGAGCAGACTGGGAATGCAACACAGCAGAAAAAGCACAACCTTAGCGATAAGGTTCCCGTGGGAGCCTTTCTCGGAGTTGGTCACGCGAGTCGATTGTTCACTGCTCTGTGACATCGATCATATTGTCATCGGCATTGCGGTCAATGAGCTTATTGTAAGGATCAATGCCCGCTAGAGTTGGCTTTTCGTCAACCACGACCACGAATGTCCTCTTTTGCTCGCTGATCTTTTCCTTTTTGAGGTAGAGCGGTTTTTCCTGATCTTTCTTGCCGCTGAAGACGCCGATCTCGATGTAGTCGGCGAGTGGCATCGGCGTTTCCGCACCGTTGCCGTCAGCTTGCATCTTGCGTGCCTCAACCTCAAGCGTGACCTTATATTTTCCATCCGGAGTCTTCTGCGAGGTTGCAGAGACAGTTTTGTTGTCGTAGAGGACGATGCGGTTGAAGCCGTCATCGACCAGATATTGGAGTTCCGGTGGAGTTTGGGCGCGGATCGCGTCCACCAGCATGCGGGTATCCGGATAAGGCTCGTTTACCTGCGCTGAGGCGCGACCGGTGTCGTTGGCGTCGACCTGATTGTTGGCGTTGGCGTAACGGTATTGCATGAGGAAATTGTGCAGTGCGAGATTGAGTTTGTCTTCGCCAATGTAATCGGCGAGGGTGTACAAGATCTGACCGCCCTTCTGGTACCAGACGTATTGCTCACGCTGGACGAGGGCGAGTGGCGGTTCGTGGCGGACCTCGCCAGCGCGTCCCCGGAGATAGCCATCGAGCTCGTGGCGGAGAAAGCGGTGCATCAGGTCGCGGCCGTACTTATGCGCCATCACCTGCAGAGCAGAATACTCGGCGAGGCTCTCGGACATCATGTTGGAACCTTCTGCGTCGGCGCCCACAAGCTGGTGCGCCCACCACTGGTGGCCGAGCTCATGAGCGGTCACAAAGTAGGTGAAGTCGATGTCGGTCGGCTTGATGATGCGGCTGATGAAGCCGATGCCTTCCGAGTAAGGAATTGTGTTGGGAAACGATTGGGCGAAAGTGCGATACCGGGGAAACTCGAAGATGCGGTATTGGTTGAACTGGTAGGGGCTGAAGGTCTTTTGATAGTAATCGAGGCCGGCACGGGAACTGGCCAACATATCGTCGATGTCGTAGGTGTGTGCGGGATCGTAGTAGACCTCAAGTGCGACGTCGCCGTTGGGGCCGTGGTAGATCTCTTTCCGCGACTGGTAGCGGGCAGAAATGTAAGAGAAGAAATCCAGAATGTGCGTGGAGCCCATGCTGTATTCGAAGTAGCGGCGACCCTTATCCTGCCATTCGCGCTGGAGGTATCCAGGCGCAACGGCGATCTGGTCCGCTGACGTGCTGACCACAGTGTGATATGTGACCCAGTCGGATTCTCCGCGGAAGAAAACGTTGTTTATGTTATGTGCGGGATCGCCGCGGTGCGCCATCTCCTCGAGAGCCGGGAGATGCTCTTCGCGGCGGCGGCGTGGATCATCGAGTTCGATGCCGGTGTTGTAGCCGATGTAAGGGACGTAGTCGGAATCGAAAAAAGTGCCGTTATAAGCCAGTTCGGGGAGCTCGTTGCCATCGCGGACGCCGCGCGTCTGGTGGCCTACGTTGCAAGAGAGGGTGACCGTCTGACCCGGTGCCAGCGGCGGGTCGAGCGCATAGATCGAGTACATATGGCGCAGCGCAGCGCTGACTAGGTGGAATGCGCGGTCGAACTGGACGTTTGTGACCGACTGCTTCTGATCGGTGAGATGGATCTGGGCGATCGGCTGGTTGGTTTTGTTCTGCAGAGTCATCCGCACGGTTCCGTCGAAGGAGCGGCGCTCGGGATAGATGTTGATGGTCGCATCGACGGCTGTGACTTTCGGCTGGTCGAGGTTTTCGTACTTCTTGAACTGGCGTTCGTAGTCAGCCTGAATGCCGCGGCGTGCCTTCGAATCGAGATACTCATTCAGGACGTGAGCGTTGTAGAAGTACCAGGAGCCAGCGCCCAGCGCCATGATGGCAAACAGCAGAGCGGCAGGAATGAGCCGCGGAGCACGCTGAAGGGCTAGACGAGTGCGGGCGCGAAACGAATCCTCGGCTCCGCGGCGGGCAAAGGCGATGGAGATTACGCCTAACAGAGCACAAATCGCGAACCAATATGTAATCGACCAGAAAAGCGCCGGGACGAAGTGGCCGTAGCCGTTCATATCGGAGTACGTGTAGGCAGGAGTCTGGCCAACGAGGTAGAGCGTATTCTCCCAGCCGAAGTTGTAGAGAATTGGCATCAAGAGGAAGGTGCCCAAAAGGATGGCGTAGCCGACGAACTTGTTCGAGACCACGGTCTGGACAAACAGGGCGAGCAAGATGAAGGTAAGGACCTGCGGGAAGGTCACTACATACAGCTCCTTCAGGTACTGAAGGAATTCGTAGTGGTAGTAGCCCGCGATGGTTTGCATGACCATGCCGATGAGCATCGCGAACGCGAGAAGGATGAGTTCGACAACGACGATCGCCGTGAGCCGCGAGAACCAATCGGTCGACTCGCGCATAGGCAGAGCGTCGTGAATGCCGTCGAAATGGTTGTCGCGCTCGCGCCAGAGCAATTCAGCGGCATAGAGGCCCGCAACAATGAATAGGAAAAGAAGTGCGCTCCCTTCGACGGCCTGGACCATGAGGTAGGTGACCGGCCAGACGTTCTGTTCGGCGATACGGCCCGCGAAGTATCCGTTGTTGATCCCGAAGGCGACGATGAGGGCGACGAGAGCCCAGAACGGGATGTCGCGAAAAATGCTTCGCATCCGGAGGCGGGAAAGTGAGAGGTATTGAGCGAACGTAGTGGAGGCCGTAAAGGACTGATGGGCAGGGGGAAGTTGACCCGGTACGAGGGACCGTACCGGCTGTGTCTCCGTGAGATCCTGTTCCTTGGCTTTGGCGGCTCGGCGGCCCTGGGAGCGAGCCGTGAGAGCTTCCACAGACATGGGAAAGAGCGCCCAGACCGAAATCAGCGCTACGGCGCCAACGCCAAGCCAGAGTAGACGGTTATAGAGGAACACTCCATTGAGAAGAGCGGGGGACCACGAGACGAATAGAGTGTTTTTTTCGATCACGGTCCAATAGCGGGTGACATTGTTGAACAGGATGATGCCGATGGGATCGAAGATGCTGGACCAGAAACGTTCCAGAGAGCGAGTGGCAACGAAGACGGTCAAGCCAATGACGTAGATCATGAACAGGGCGACGCCCTGCAGATAGACGATGAAGATTTTGCGAGTGAGGGCGGAAACCGCGAAGAAGAGGGAACCAATGAAGAAGATTTGAACGACGAGAATGGAGAGAAAAGGGTGAAGATAGGCCCAGAGATGATTTGGGCCGATGCGAGTATGGTCCGCCCAAGGGGCGAATGTGCCGAGGAACGTGCCGAGCATCATTCCGGAGAAGGCGAAGACAGTGGTGACGAACGAACCGGCCCAGCGTCCGCCAAGGTAAGCGAACTTTGAGATCGGCTGAGTAAACAGGATCTGGTAAGTATCGCGCTGGAAGTCGCGGAGAATTGAGGTACCGAAAATGGCGGCAATGACGATGATGCCGAACAGCGCGGCGCCGAAGTCGTTGAAAGCGTTGGCATACGCGGAATTGAGGAGGACCTTGCCGTTGCCGTTTCCGAGTGGGCCAAAACTTTCCGACGCAACGTTGAGGAATGAGAACGCGAGCCAGAGCAGGAAATACATGTACGTCGAGAGGCTCTTGAAGCGGAACCTCAGCTCGAATGTGAAGAACTCCCAAAAGAGTGCCATGTTGGATTCCTCCAGTTTCGAGAGTGTTAATTCACCAGCGGACGCTTGGTCTGCTGCGATAGGTTGAGGAAGTAAACATCTTCCAGGTCCGACTCGACAGGGATGAAGCCGTCCCCCGGAGAGCTATCCGAATGAACGCGAACCTCGTGCTTTCCGCCCACCAAGTGAGTGGAGATGACGTGCAGCGATGCTTCGATCGAGCGCACCTCCTCATCGGTCGCAACCACCTTCGACCAAATCTTGCCGTTCAGGGCTGCAATAGTCTCGCTGGGTGCGCCCTCAAGCAAGAGTTCACCGGAAGCGATGATCGCCATGCGAGGACAGAGCTGGCGAACGTCGTCCACGATGTGAGTCGAGAGGATGACGGTGCGGTCACTGCCCAGAGACGAGAGCAGGTTCAGGAAGCGATTGCGCTCCGCGGGATCCAGGCCAGCGGTGGGTTCGTCGACAATGATGAGTCGCGGATTGCCCAGCAAGGCTTGCGCAATGCCGAAACGCTGCTTCATACCGCCGGAATAAGTTGAGAGTGCTTTCTTGCGAGAGTCCCACAGGTTGGTCTGTTGCAGCAGCGCGTCCACGGTTTCTTTGCGCTCCGAAGAAGAAGTCATCCCCTTCATCACGGCCAGATGGTGGAGCATGTCCAGCGCGGATATTTTGGGATACACGCCGAACTCCTGCGGCAGGTAGCCGAGGATGCGGCGCACCTGGTCTTTTTGCCGCAGCACATCGATGCCGTCGAGGTTGATGGTGCCGGAGTCGGGATCTTGCAGCGTGGCAATCGTGCGCATCAGAGAACTCTTTCCGGCGCCGTTCGGTCCCACCAGGCCGAACATGCTGTTGCCAATGGAGAGTGAAAGGTTCTTGAGCGCCTTCACGCCGTTCGGATAAGTCTTGGAAAGACCATTGATCGTGAGTGCCACCGCTACCTCCGCATGCGAGAATCGGTCTGGGAACAGCACTGTCCGCTTCGTAAGCGAACATGGGGAGCTATTCTACTATCACCCGCGAGACCTGAAGACCTCTTCCATCACAGCGCAGCGTCGTTGCCACATTATCTTCTTGTGGTTTCGCGCCACTGACGAAACACCTCCTTATATATGTATTGTGCTGTCCGGTAGTGGACAATTGGTTCCGGCAGTGGACACCGGGCACCTCTCGATGGCGCGGCCGCAAGGGCCTATCTTGCTGTCCATCCATCACTTAGAGCGTTCTGAGGTGTGGAAGGCGAGTTGCCACCGACTAGCTCGATGGATATCGCTCGGCCAGAATTTAGGCGTCAGAAACTACGCCGCCAGATCGTGTTCGCGGCAATCGGCATCGTCGTCATCGCAGCGTTGACAGTTGGCGTTTCGCGGTTGAGACCGGCAGCACCCTCAGTCGAACGCGGAACGGTGTGGACTGACACGGTGAAACACGGGTCGATGCTGCGCCAGGTGAGAGGGCCGGGCTCGCTGGTCCCCAGCCAGGAAGCGGTTCGCCAGATTCCCGCTGAGACTGAGGCGACGGTGGTGCGCATTCGCATGCTGCCGGGCTCGCAGGTAAAAGCAGACGACATTCTTCTCGAGATGAGCAATCCGCAGGTGGAACAGGCGGCCGTAGACGCAGAGCTGCAACTGAAGGCGGCGGAAGCCGAGTACCAGAGCTTCAAGGTTAAACTCGACAGCGACCTGATGACTCAAAAGGCCGGCGCCGCAACCGTGACCGCAGACTACAGTCAGGCACAACGACAGGCGGATACAGACAAGGCTCTTTACGATCTTGGAGTCATTTCAGGGTTGGCCTACAAAGCCTCCAAGGGCAAAGCGGACGAACTCACGACCAGAAATGATTTGGAAGAGCAGCGGCTCGTGATCAACAAGAAAGCGATCGAAACTCAACTGGCCCAGGAACAGGCGAAGGTCGACCAGGCGAGCACTCTGGCTGGTCTCAAGAAAAAGCAACTGGAAGCCTTGAAAGTGCGTGCCGGCATTACCGGAGTGCTGGTAGATCTTCCGTTGCAGGTTGGGCAGCACGTCCAGCCGGGGGCCATGCTCGCTAAGGTGGTCGAGCCGAACCATCTGATGGCGACATTGAAGATCGCGGAAACCCAGGCCCGGGACGTGCGCGACGGCGAACCTGCGGCAGTCGACACGCATAACGGGATCATCAACGGAACCGTGATGCGAGTCGATCCTGCTGTACAAAACGGAACCGTGACCGTCGACGTCAAACTAACAGGCCAACTGCCCGAGGGGGCGCGCCCGGATTTGAGCGTGGATGGGACCATCGATCTGGAACGGCTGGACAACATTCTCTATGTGGGGCGTCCCGCGTTTGGGCAGGAAAACAGCACAATCAGTTTGTTCAAGCTGGATGCGGACGGTAAAGAGGCGACGCGTGTGCCGGTCAAGGTGGGGCGAGAATCCGTGAATTCGATTCAGGTTTTCGAAGGGCTTCACGAGGGCGACACCGTTATTCTTTCCGACATGTCACGTTGGGATAAGACGGATCGCATCCGTTTGGAGTAGGGACCGCAATTCAAGAAACGAAATCCAACATATCGAGGCAAGAACCCATGACTGAAGCAGGGCAGCCGTTGATCCAAATTCAGGATCTGACCAAAGTCTTCTACACCGACGAAATTGAAACCCACGCACTTTCAGGCGTGCACCTCTCGATTGCTAAGGGCGAGTATGTGGCCATGTCGGGACCTTCGGGTTGTGGCAAGTCGACGTTACTCTCCATTATCGGATTGCTCGATACGCCGACGCAGGGGCGTTACTCATTGAACGGCAAGACAGTAGAGAACCTCGATTTTGCCGAGCGTTCCCGCATCCGCAACCAGGAGATCGGGTTCATCTTTCAGAGTTTCAACCTGATTGGTGATCTCACGGTGTACGAGAACGTCGAACTGCCGCTCACGTACCGGCAGAGAATGCCTGCGGCCGACCGGAAGGCGCGGGTCATGGAGGCGTTGGAGCGCGTCGGAATGGCGCACCGTGTCCGGCACTATCCTTCGCAACTTTCCGGTGGTCAGCAGCAGCGCGTCGCCGTGGCGCGTGCGCTGGGAGGAAAGCCTTCCATCCTGCTGGCCGACGAGCCTACTGGAAATTTGGACTCGCGCAATGGCGAAGCGGTGATGGAGTTGTTGCAGAACTTGCACCGCGAGGGCGCGACGATCTGTATGGTGACGCACGATCCGCGGTTCGCCAAGCACGCGCAACGCGAAGTGCATTTGTTCGACGGCAAGGTTGTGGCGGAAGAAGAGCTGCAGAAGCTGATGGCTGACGCGCACGCGTGAACGGCCTGGGAGTAGCCTATGAACAGCCTGGTTCAGAATCTCCGTTATGCGCTGCGCCAGCTGCGCAAGAGCCCTGGGTTCACGACCGTCGCGGTGTTGACCCTTGCTCTCGGAATCGGCGCGAACACAGCCGTATTCAGCGTAATGAACTCGGTCTTATCTCGCATGCTTCCAGTGCGCGATCCGGGGCGTCTTTATTACTTGCAGATCGCCAGCGGGAATCAGCCGCCAGGCGCAAGTAATACAGGCAACAGTGATACGTCGTTCTCAGAGCCGGTGTTCGAGGCGCTTCGCCAACGCAATGACGTTTTGGATGACTTGATCGCGTTCGTTCCTCTCGGCATTGGCAAAGTTCCGGTTCGATACGGAGCCATGCCGGAAGAGGCCAGTGGCGATGAAGTCAGCGGAAACTTCTTTTCGGGCCTGAGCGCGGGAATTGCCCGTGGTCGCGGCTTTTCTCTGGCGGATGAGAAGGATCATTCACCAGTAGCCGTCATCAGTTATGACTATTGGACACGGCGTTTTTCACGGGACCCGGCGGTCCTCGGCGCGACGCTGTTCGTCAAGAATGTGCCTTTCACCGTTGTCGGCATTGCTGCGCGCGGTTTTCGCGGAGTCGAAGCGGCCAGTTCAACGGACTTTTGGATTCCTCTGCAAAGCCGGGCGGAACTGAACGCGTGGGGCACTCCTGCCAACGTCAACAGCCTCTATGGAACGCCGACATGGTGGTGCCTCCCGCTGATCGCCAGGCTCAAGCCGCATGTCTCACCGGGGCAGGCGGGAATAGCCCTGCAGTCTACCTTCGGGGAAGCAGCCAAGATTGGAGTCGGCACCATTGATCCGAAGCATTGGAAGCCGTCGCTGAACTTCGATCCAGCCAAGGGGATTCAAGGCTATAACCAGCAGTTCCGCGAGCCAGTGCGGATCTTGATGGGCCTGGTGCTTCTGGTGCTGCTGATTGCCTGTACCAACGTTGCTCTGCTGATCATGGCTCGCAATGAAGCACGGCGACGGGAGTTCAGCCTGCGAATGGCAATTGGAGCAGAAAGAGCGCACCTCTTTCGGCAACTGCTGACAGAGAGTTCGCTCCTGGTCATCGCCGGTGCGGGCCTCGGTTGGGCATTCGCCGTCTTCGCTACGCGCGCTTTGGCCGATTGGTCGGGAATCGAGACCGGCCTCGATCCTGACCGTAACGTGTTGTTCTTTACCCTTGCTATTTCGGTGATCAGCGCTTTGGCCTTCAGTGTCGCTCCGCTGTGGGTTGCATTGCGGATTCCGGTTTCGGGTGTGCTGCGGGCTACTGCAACCAATATCACTCAGGACCGGCGCCGTGCACTTGGCGGCAGGGTTCTGATGGCGTCGCAGGTGGCAATTTGTCTTTTGCTCCTGATCGCTGCCGGACTTCTCATTCGCACTCTTCGAAACTACGAGACTCAGGATCTCGGAATGCGCGCGGACGGGCTGCTGGTTTTTGGAATCACGCCGCAGCGCGCGCAGAGTGCCCAGGAGGCTCTGGCGTTCTATCGCACTCTGCTCGACCGCATTCACGCTTTACCAGGCGTGGAATCCGCGACGGTCATGGAAAATCGCCTCGGCTCCGGTTGGAGTAACAACAATGACGACCCCGTGGACGGAGTCAATCTCTTGGCGAAATTTGGCCCGCAGTCCATCGTGCGGAGCAACAACGTCGGTCCGGGTTACTTCCATGTGCTCGGAGTCCCAATTCTCGAAGGCCGGGACCTCGCCGACACCGACACTCCGACCTCTCTTCCGGTCGTAGTAGTGAATGAAACGTTTGTGAAGCGGTTTCTGCCGAATACGAACCCGCTGGGTCACAGGGTTCGCGATAACCGAACGATCGTGGGCGTCGTGAAGGACAGTCGATACACGCGCGTCGATGAGACGCCGATGCCGATGGCCTACTACGCAGCGTTCCAAGGTCTCAATGTCGGGGACACGTTGCATGTCGAGGTGAGGGTGAATGGCGAACCGATGAGCGTTCTACCTTCAATCCGGCAGTTGGTTCACGACATGGATCCCAATGTCCCCTTGGAGAAGCCAATAACACAGCGTGCGCAATTTGAGGAATCTTATGCGGGGCCGACTATGTTTGCGCGACTGGGCGGATTCTTCGGCGGGCTGGCTGCGCTGCTAGTTGCGACCGGGCTCTACGGCACGCTGTCGTATCGAACCAACCGGCGCACAGCCGAGATTGGAACACGCATGGCGCTCGTGAGCTCCACGGGGCCGGGTGCTCTGGATGATCATGCGGGAAAGTCTTCTGATCAGCTGCGCGGGGGCGGCGGCCGGGTTCGTCCTCGCGTTCTTCTGCGCCCGTCTCCTGAAGTCGATGCTTTACCAGTTGTCCCCGCTCGACGCCGTCAGCTTCGGGCTTGCGACATGTTGCGTTGTGAGCGTTGGGTGCGTTGCCGCATTTCTGCCTTCCTGGCGGGCAGCGAAAGTCGATCCGATGGTGGCCCTGAGGTACGAGTAGTGGGAGGCGAACGATGAACTGGTTGCTGCAAGACCTTCGCTATGCGGTGCGGCAGTTGCGCAAGAGCCCGGGGTTCACAGGCGTGGCCGTGCTGACCATCGCGCTGGGGATTGGCGTAAATGTTGCCACTTTCAGTTTCGTGGACGAACTGTGGTTGCATCCGATGCCGGTACGAGATGCGAACCGTCTAGTGCGCATCTTTACCAGCAATCCCAGCAGCCAGGGGGAAATCGAGCGCGGCTACAGTTCATACCCTGACTTTCTGGACCTGCGCGCCAATTCCAGGACACTTGCGGGAGTGGCGGCTCTCGATAATCGTGGGGCGCAGGTGGATGACGGCGTGCAGAATAGGTTGGTGTCAGCGGCCGTGGTCTCGGAGAATTTCTTTGAGGTGCTCGAAGCCTCGCCCGCCCTCGGGCGGACGTTCACCGAAAAGGAATTTCAGAATTCGCAAGTACCGTCGGTTGTGCTCAGTTACCCATTCTGGCGGCGACAGTTCAATGGCGATACAACACTTCCGGGACGAATGATCATCGTCGACAACCAGCCAGTGACCGTACTGGGTATTCTGCCGCGAGGGTTCCGAGGTTCAGAGGCGCTCGTGGTGCCTGATCTCTGGATTCCCATGCCAACATGGCAGCAACTCACGGGCGAGCACGAAAAGCAGACCATCCGGGGATCGCGCGAATACGAACTGTTCGGGCGATTGCGGGAGGGCGTCATTCTGCAACAAGCCAAAGCAGAATTGGGAACGGTTGCTGCCGCATTGGCCAGTTCTTATCCGGAGTCGGATGCTGGACGCAGAATGACCGTCGCTGCAGAAGATGAGACGCGAGGTGGAGTCGCGAACATCGGCTTGGCACTGCTGGGCATAGCGGTATTGGTGCTGTTGGTCGCGTGCGCCAACGTTGCCGGTCTCTTGATTGCGCGCGGGGAGTATCGGCGGAAGGAGATTGCAACGCGGTTAGCTTTGGGCGCTTCGCGAGGAAAGGTCGTACGCCAGTTACTCGCCGAGACCGCCTTGCTGGCAACAGCAGCCACGGTAACAGCATTGTTTTTCGGAAGAGTTGTGCTCAATGAACTCCCTACCTTGTTGCCGCAGACTAGCTTTCCCATCTTCGTAGACGCTCATCTGAACTCGCGTGCTCTGCTATTTGCTCTGGCGACGGCGACCGCCTCCTTGTTCCTTTTCGGGTTGGTTCCGGCACTACAGGCCACAAACGTCGGTCCGGCCACCATGCTCAAGCAATCCGGCGCAGTGATCGGAACCGGACGCCGGAGATTGAGAAGTGCTCTTATCGTCACGCAGGTTGCGTTGTCGCTGGTGATGGTCGTGTGCAGCGGTCTGCTGGCACGGTCGGTAATAAAGGCGCTGGCTCTCGATCCCGGCTTCAGCGCCCATCAGAACATGCTCATCATGGAGTTGGTGCCGGACTTCGGTACGAAGAGCGAAGAAGGCAGCAAGGCATTCGTGCGCGAGGCGCGCCGAAGGCTGCAGGCGCTACCCGGAGTGAGCGCAACTACTACCGCGATGCGGTTTCCCTTCGGGATGAGTGGCGGCGGTGCGACACGCAAAGTATTTCTTGGGAATCTGGCAAGCGCAGCCGCTGAAGGCGCCACTATCAATTTTGACCCTGTGGGGGAAGGGTACTTTTCAGTATTGGGTACCCGACTCGTGCGTGGCCGCGCCATCGAGCAGCACGACTTGGATGTGAATGCCCATGTCATGGTGGTAAATCAAGCCATGGCAAACCGTTTCTGGCCCAATGGGAACCCCGTGGGGCAACGACTTCGCTTGGGCCGGTCAGACGGAGATGAGTACGAAGTAGTCGGAGTCGCGGAAGATGGGAAATACAACGATGTGCGAGAAGACCGAATGCCCTACTTGTTTCTGCCCATGAAGAGCGACGAATACGGCGAACTGGTGATGGCAGTGAAAACTAGCGTCGATCCGGAGGCACTGGCCCCAGCGGTGCGAAGAGTACTGCGCGAACTCAACCGCGGAGTGCCCATTATTTCTCTCGTGACGTTGCGAGAGCACATGCGGGAGGCGCTCTACGAAGAGCGAGTCATGGCGGGACTAATTGGCGTGATGGCCGGATTGGGCCTTCTGCTGGCGGCGGTCGGGATCTATGGACTGATGGCCTTTCTGGTGGGGCGGCGCATCCCGGAGATCGGAGTCCGAATGGCGTTGGGAGCACAGCGCGGAGGAATTTTCCGGCTGGTGATCGGACAGGCTCTGCGGCTGACGGCAATCGGCACGGCAATTGGCATAGCGGGCGCCATTGCGGCGGCGCGAGCGGTGCGCAGCCTGTTGTTTGGAGTCTCGCCAGCCGACGTATTCACGATTGCGATTGCGGTTTCCGTGCTGGCGGTGGTCGCATTCACAGCAGCGGCGGTGCCTGCACTGGGTGCGGCGAAAGTCGATCCGATGGTGGCCCTGAGGTACGAGTAGTGGGAGGCGAACGATGAACGGGTTGCTGCAGGACCTTCGCTATGCGGTGCGGCAGTTGCGCAAGAGGCCGGCCTTTTTTTCGGTCGTCGTGTTGACGCTTGGGCTGGGCATTGGAGCCAACACTGCCATTTTCAGCATGGTGGATTGGCTGGTGTTGCGGTCTTTGCCGATCAAGGATCCGCAGCAGATACATTTCCTGGCATTTACCCGACCCGGCGCCAATTCCGAAATTCAATTCTCTTATCCCGAGTTTGCAGATATTCAAAAACAGACCACGGATGTGTTTTCGGGTATAACGCCATTCATTTTTGGCGGTCTGGCGGGCGAGCAGAATTCGCAGAGTGGCTTGACCGCAGACGGTACGACCAAGCCAGTTCAGACGGCCTACGTGGGCGCCGACTTCTTCTCTCTGCTGGGCATTGCGCCCGCCTCGGGCCGCTTCATTTTGAGCACCGAGGGGAAGGCCGCGGGCGCGGACCCGGTAGTCGTTCTGAGTTACAACTATTGGCAGACTCGCTTTGCCGGTGACCCCGCTATTGCCGGGAAAGCCGTTTCAATCAACGGTCACCCCGTCACCATCATTGGAGTCGCGCCGAAAGGTTTTCTTGGGCCGACTCCGCTTCTCAATATCCAGGCGTATCTTCCGCTGAGCATATTCCTGATTGAGAGAGGAGTTGCGGGCGACTTCCTGGCCAATCCCAGCACCCGCAGCATGCTCGCACTGGCGCGAGTAAAGCCCGGAGCGAATTCGAAACGAATCCAGTCCGAGCTCGCCGTCGTGGGCCAGCGCCTTCTAAAGCAATATCCCAGAGATCGCGGAATTGGCGAATTGCAGGCCAATCCCTTGCGCCCGCCAGGAATCATGAGCGGGTCGACGAATCCCTTCCCCAAGCTGGCAGCTCTGTTCCTGACTCTTGCTGGCTTGGTGCTGGCTTTGGCCTGTGTGAACGTTGCAAACCTCTTTCTGGTTCGAGCGGCAGCGCGACAGCGCGAGATGGCGGTACGCGCTGCGCTAGGCGCCGGGAGTGGCCGGTTAGTTCGCCAACTGTTCACAGAGAGTCTGGTTGTGGCGGCTCTCAGTTGCGGTTTGGGAGTAGTGCTGGGCTTGTCCGCAACGCGCCTGCTGGGCTCTGTGCCTCTGCAGAGTGAGTTGCCGATCGTGTTTGACTTCGAGTTCAACTGGCGGGCGTTCGCGTATGTCTTCGCAGTCGCGGCGGCGACCGCGGCGTTCGTTGTTGTTGTGCCTGCGGCCCGCATCCGGCATGGCAACTTGCGGGAAGTGTTGCACGAAGGCGGACGCACATCGACCGGTGGACGCCAGCGTTTGCGCGACATCCTGGTCGCCGTGCAGGTTGGCGGGTCGCTGACTTTGCTGATCGTTGCAGGATTGTTTGTCCGCAGTCTTCGCGGCGTCCAGACCAGCGATTTGGGGTTTGATCCCCAGCATGTCCTCAATTTGACGCTCGACCCAAACGAGATTGGCTATACGGAGCAACAGGGAAGAGCCTTCTATCGCGCGATGCTGGAGCGTGCGCGAGCTCTGCCGGGAGTACAGTCGGCCAGTCTTGCGTCGGTTGTTCCGCTCAGTGACTCCGTCCAGGGCAGCGACTTGATGATTCCTGGATACGCCACCTCTGCAAACCAGGAAGCACCGCACGCCGAAGATGATGCTGTGTCTTCGGATTACTTCAGGACCATGCGCATCGCGCTGAAACGCGGTCGTGATTTCACCGATGCGGACAACGAAAACGCGCCCCACGTTGCTGTGATCAACCAGGCGATGGCGGAACACTTTTGGCCGCGTCAAGATCCGCTGGGAAAGTCTTTCACGCTGACTTCTGGTCCAAAGCATCCCGCGACGATCGTTGGCGTCGTGCAAAACAGCCGGATGAACCAACTCTATGGGGAATTCGAACCGATCTTCTATCTGCCGGCGGCGCAGAGTTACGTGTCGACTGAGACGCTGCAGATACGCTCGGAACGAAGCGCGCAGGACATGGTCGCCGAAGTACGAACAATCGCACAGTCACTGGCGCCGGCGATCCCGGTCTATGGCGTGCGCACGATGACGGAAGCCCTTCACGGCGGCAATGGGTTGTTGTTCTTCGAAGTCGGAGCGAGCCTGGCCGCTGCGTTGGGATTGCTAGGGCTGATTCTCGCAGTGGTGGGCGTGTACGGAGTGATGTCGTACGCCGTCAGCCAGCGCACTCAAGAGATTGGCGTTCGCATGGCGCTGGGGGCTCAGCGTCGCGATATTCTGAGAATGATCGGACGCCAAGGAGCAGTGATTGTCGCATCGGGCCTAACCGTCGGTTTGCTTGCCGCGCTCGCCGCGGGGCGGCTGGTTAGCGATTTTCTCGTCGGCATTACGCCGAGTGACCCAATTACCTACGTGGGCGTTTCACTTTTGCTGGCCGCCATCGCATGTGTGGCTACCTATATTCCTACGCGTCGGGCGACCAAGATCGATCCGATGGTGGCGCTGAGATATGAGTAGGAGGTCATGATGAACCGGCTATTTCAGGATATCCGTTATGCCGTGCGTCAGCTTCGCAAGAGCCCCGGGTTCACGGCGGTTGCGGTCATCACGCTGGCTCTGGGGATTGGCGCGAACACCTCCATTTTCAGCGTGGTGAACGGAGTCCTGCTGCGGCCACTTGCGTTCAGGGATCCCGGGCGCCTCGTTCGCCTCTGGCATGTTCCGCCCCCGAAGAGCTTCCCCGGAATGACATTGTTCTCAGTGTCGGCGGCGAATTATAGAGACTGGGAAAACCAGAACCACGCATTCGACAGCATGGCGATCATGTCGTACCACGGCTTCACGATGACGGGTGGCGACAAGCCCGAACAGGTGGCCGCCTGTGCTGTGTCCGCGGGTTTCTTCTCGACCTTGGGTGTTCCTCCCATGTTGGGTCGAGTGTTATCTCCCGACGAGGATCAGGTAGGACACTCGCACGTGGTGGTTGTGAGTCACCGCATGTGGCAGGAGCATTTTGGATCGAACCCTGAGATCGTAGGCCACAACATCAATCTGGATGGCGAAGCCTACCTCGTGGCTGGGGTCATGCCGGCGAGCTTCCGGTTTCCTGATTTCGCGCAGATGTGGACGCCGATGGCGTGGACCGATAAAGAACGCGCGGTGCGCGGAGAGCATCACTACATGGTCATCGCGCGCCTCAAGCCCGGAGTTGAACTGCAGCAGGCGAAGGCTGAGATGAACACCATCTCAGACCGCTTGCAGCAGCTTTACCCAGATGACGACAAGGGATGGGGCGCTACCGTTCTGCCGTTGCATGACGATATGGTGAGTGACGTTCGCACTCCCCTGCTCGTGCTGCTCGGAGCGGTTGCCTTCGTGCTTCTGATTGCCTGTGTGAACGTGGCCAACCTGGCACTTGCAAAAACCTTCAGCCGCCAGAAGGAGATCGCGATTCGCACGGCGTTAGGAGCGAGTTGGCCGCGTGTTCTCCGCCAACTTCTCACGGAGACAGTGCTTCTCGCCGTCGCGGGCGGAGCCCTTGGCCTGTCCTGCGCTCATTTTGGAATCCGCCTGATCGTGGCTTTTCTGGGGGATAAATTGCCGGGGTTCACGGAGATCACGCTGGATTCGCAAGTCCTCGCTTTCACAGCCGTGATTTCCGTACTCAGCGGCGTTATTGCGGGAGTGCTGCCGGCGGTGCGTCTGGCGCGGGGTAACGTGAGTCAGGTGCTCAAACAGGGACTGGGTCGAACCGATGCGGACTCCGGCGGACATCGCACGCGCAGCGTTCTGGTTGTTTCCGAGGTCGCGCTCTCACTCATCTTGTTAGTCGGCGCGGGTCTGATGATCCGCAGCTTTCAGAAACTCCAAAGCGTGAATCCGGGTTTTGATGCACGCAATGTTCTGACGATGAACGCAATGGTGTCCCGGGCAAAATTCTCTTCTCCGCTGCAGCAGATTAATTTTTTCGAGCGAGCGCTGCAGCGGATACGAATCCTGCCCGGAGTTGAATCTGCGGGCGTGATTGATGACATTCCCTTGGACAACGAAGGTTCCCATCAACCGATCGCGATCGAAGGCCGTCCGGTGGTGCGGATGTCCGAACAGCCGGAGGTCGACGTGCGCCTCATCAGTCCGGGTTACATGAGCGCGCTGCATGTCCCGATTCTGCGAGGACGGGATATTAGCGATGCGGACATTGCGGGCAGGCCGGACGTCGTCCTGATCAGCGAGTCCATGGCTCGGCAGTTCTGGCCGGGTGAAGACCCTTTAGGCAAGCACCTTACGCTGACGTTCTATCCAGATGCGGTTCGCGAAGTGGTGGGAGTTGTGGGCGACGTAAAACTCGATAGCCTGGATCAAACCCGCCCGAACGCGGCTCTCTATTTTCCTCTGGATCAGATTTCCGCTTCATCGAACGGCGGATGGACTTCGTTTCCGATGACGCTGGTCGTACGGTCCACCTCAGCTTCTGCAGGGATAGTTCCTGCCGTCACGAACGCCGTGCACGATGTCGATCCGAATATGCCATTGCATGACATTTTCACGATGGACGATCTGGTCGCGAACTCCGTCTCCCAGCAACGGTTCAACATGCTTCTGCTCGGTGCATTCGCCGGGCTCGCCCTGTTGCTGGCGGCCGTGGGAATCTACAGCGTGCTGTCGTACAGCGTGAAGCGGAGTGTGCGGGAAATCGGAATCCGCCTGTCTCTGGGGGCCCGCCTCGGCCACGAACTGCGGAGAGTCGTCTTCGAGGGCATGAGGCCGACTTTACTGGGACTCGCCATCGGTGCGGCCGGCGCGCTGTTGCTGGGCCGTGTTTTGTCGAGCCTCGTCTTTGAGGTTAAGCCGACTGATCCCATAACGTTTGTTGCGGTGACCGCGCTGCTGGCGGTGATCGCTTTGCTGGCCAGCCTGATTCCGGCTTACCGCGCAACCCGGGTCGATCCCATGGTGGCGTTGCGGTACGAGTGAGGAGATCCGATGGAGAGTCTGATGCAGGACGTTCGATACGGCTGGCGAATGCTGGTGAAGAACCCCGGGTTCAGTGCCATCGCCGTCCTGACCTTGGCCATCGGGATCGGGGCGAGTACGGCAATCTTCAGTGTGGTTGACGCCGTCCTGCTGCAACCTCTGCCGTATCAGCAGGCCGAACAGTTGGTGCTCGTCACCGAAAGTGTGCCGGGAATGTCAGCCGATGAATTTGGAGTGGCCGCCGGGGAATATCAGGATTATCGCGACCGCAATCATTCTTTCTCGCAGATCGCAGCGTATGAGAGCGCAGGCTTCAATCTCACGGGCAAAGGTCGTCCGTTGAGGATCAATGCGGCGGCCGTCTCGGCGTCGGTGTTTCCACTGCTCGGAGTTTCGCCAGAGTTGGGGCGCGATTTCACCGCGGATGAAGACCGCTACGGGGCGGGAAATGTAGTCGTACTTTCTCACGCCCTTTGGCAGCACGAGTACGGCGGAGATCCAAACATTCTGGGCGAGAGCGTGAAACTCGACGAGCATCCTTACACTGTGATCGGAGTGATGCCACCCTCCTTCCGTTTTCCATTTGATGGTGCGCCGCTTTCGGAGACGGCTGATTTGTGGGTGCCGATTGCGTTTGCTCCGGACCGGCTCAGCCCCGAAAATCGACTGCGAGAATTCGGCGTGGGCATGGTCGGGCGGCTCAAGCCGGGGATTACGCGAGAGCAGGCGCAGGCTGACGTGGAGAGCATCGCTGCTGCCTTCATGAAGCAATACGGATATCCGGGTACGCTCCGAGTCGCGCCCAAAGCCTATGCTTTCGCGGCGCACGCTGTGCAGAAGGCCCGGCCGCTGGTGATGTTGCTGGTGTTGGCAGTGGGTTGCGTGCTGCTGATTGCTTGCGCCAACGTGGCCAACCTGCTCCTCGCTCGCAGCAACCAGCGGAGCCACGAGATGGCGATTCGCGGCGCGGTCGGGGCGGGTCGTGCTCGCATCGCGCGGCAGTGCCTGGTAGAGAGCGCAGTGCTTTCGCTGTTTGGCGCCGGCGCTGGGATCCTCGTGGCGGAGGCGGCGGTGGCGGGGCTCCGGCGATTCGGTCCCAACGACGTGCCGCGCCTGCATGATGTGGCGTTGCATCCGACGGTTCTTTTATTCGCGGTGGCGCTTTCGCTGGTGACGGCATTTCTGTTTGGCCTGATCCCGGCATGGCGGATGGCGCACGTTTTGCCGCAGGAGTCCCTGAAAGAATCGACGCGACCCGGACCAGCGCGGGGCACACAGCGATTGCAGAATTCTGTAGCGACGATGGAGATTGCCGCGGCCTTGGTGCTGCTCATCGTTGGTGGCTTGCTGCTGCGAAGCTTCGTGCGATTGCTGGACTCGCCATTCGGCTTTGATCCTCATGACAAGTTCGTGGTCAGAACTCTGTTCGACCGCAGCCGCTATCCAGACCCGTCGAAACGTCAGGCCGTCCAAAAGGAACTCTTGCATCGTCTTTCTTATTTGCCGGGGGTCAGCGCGGTGGCAGCTGCCAGCCATCTGCCGTTGAGCGACGATCGGCAGATTGGATTTCACCTGGAACACGCTCCCTCCGACGACTCTCACTTCGCAGAAAATTCGCTGGTCAGTCCTGGATATTTCCACGCGATGGGAATTCCATTGCTCCAAGGAAGAGATTTCACGGAGGACGACCGTCCAGACACGCCGAATGTGGCCATTATCAGCGAGACCCTGGTGAAACAATATTTGCCCGGGCAGAATCCGATTGGCCAGCGCTTTCAGTGGGGCGACCGTGCGATGTTCACCATTGTCGGGGTGGCGGGAGATGTGCACATTTCTGCGCTCGATGCCGACCCACCGCCGATGATCTACAACTCCATGTTTCAGGTAGAGAGCGGTGCCAGCGGACGCACGGCTTTTGTGTTGCGCGACAACGGGATCGAGCAGGGCTTGTTTCAGGAGGTGCAGCGGCAAGTCTGGTCTGTCGACAGGGACCTGCCCATCTACAACACCACGACTTTGACGAGCCTGGTCGCGGAGTCTCTGGCGCAGCGCCGTTTTACCGTGCTGTTGCTGGGCACCTTTGCTGTGATTGCACTCGTGCTGGCGGCGATCGGGCTGTTTGGAGTCATCTCTTGTCTGGTCGCTGAACGCACGCGGGAGTTCGGAGTACGCCTGGCTCTAGGAGCGGAGCGAAGCAGTATCTACTGGCAGGTGCTGAGACGCGCGGCACTGGTTGGGCTGGCCGGTTGCGGGCTGGGTCTGGCGCTGTCTTCGCTGGCCACCCAGTTGCTGCAGGCGAGCCTTTATCATGTCAGCCGCTTCGATCTTCCTACAGCGGTGATGATGCAGGCGCTGCTGCTGGGGGTTGCGTTGTTTGCGGCATATTGGCCCGCCCGACGAGCGGCGCGTGTCGATCCCATGGTGGCGCTGCGCTACGAATAGCAAGGAGACGAATGATGACTGGGCTTCTACAAGACCTTCGCTACGCTCTGCGCCAGTTGCGCAAGAGTCCTGGCTTTGCCATGGTTGCCGTGATTACGTTGGCGCTTGGAATCGGAGCGAACACCGCTGTCTTCAGCGTTGTCGACGCTGTGATGCTACGCCCACTGCCTTACGCCCAGCCAGAGCGTCTTATTGAGGCGCAATCGGTAAACACGCACAATCCGCAGCCCGGCGCAATCTGCTATCCGGATTTCTTCGATTGGCGCTCACAGAATCGGACTCTTGAACATCTGGTTTCGTATCACGACAGCTTGTTCACCCTGACCGGTCTGGAACGGCCTGTCCAGGTGGATGTCGAGGTCGTCTCCTGGGATCTGCTGCCCGCACTTGGAGCGCGTCCGGGGCTAGGACGTGGTTTCGCCCAAGATGAGGAGAAGGCAGGCACCCGCGTGGTATTGATCAGCCACGCGCTGTGGTCTTCGCAGTTCGGAGCAGATCCGGCCATCATCGGCCGTGGCGTTCGCTTGAGCGGAGACCTCTACACGGTGATCGGTGTTATGCCGCCGTCCTTCCGCTTCCCGGTGAATAAAGCCAGGACTAGTGTCTGGACCACGCTCGCGGTGGACGATGACCCCTCTGATCCCAAGCCGAACACCAGTAACCGCGGTTCTCACTTTCTGAGCGCTTTTGGCCGACTGAAGCCGGGCGTTACCGTCAGCCAGGCGGATCAGGAACTGCGGACGATTGCGGCGAGACTGGCGAAACAGTATCCAGACACCAACACACGCCATAATTCGGCACGCGTACAAACTGAAGTCGCGGCGTTGATCGGTGACACGCGGACTGCGCTTCTGGTTGTATTGGGGGCCGTCGCTTTAGTGCTGCTGATCGCGTGTGGCAACATCGCCAACCTGCTGCTGGCGCGCATGCGCGAACGCCAGCGTGAGATCGCGCTGCGGTCTGCTCTTGGTGCGGGCCGGAACCGGATTGTCCGCCAACTGCTGGCGGAAAGCCTGGTTCTGAGTGCCATCGGTGGGCTCGCTGGCTGTGGACTGGCCTTGGTTTGCACTCCGATCATCCTCTCGCTGATTGGAGACAGCGTGCCGCGTGCGGCGGATGCGGGTGTCGATCCGCGCGTGCTTTCCTTCGCCGTGTTCGTATCCTTCGCCGCCGGATTGATCTTCGGGATTATCCCCGCCATCGCCGCTTCAAGGACTAACCTCATCTCTACTTTGAAAGAGGGTGGAAGAGCCGAAATCATTGGCCGGGATTGGGTGCGCGCATCGTTGATTGTCGGCCAGGTGGCTTTGGGCCTTGTGCTCACCGCCGGGGCCGGCTTGCTCATTACTAGTTTTCAGCATCTGGTCCATGCCAACGAAGGATTCAATCCGGACCATCTCACGACGCTTTTCTTTGAAACGCCGGACGCGCGCTATAAGGATACCCGCGGGCAGTTCTATCGCGATTATTTCGATAAACTCCGCGCTCTGCCTGGAGTACAGGCGGCCGGAGGCGTCATGATTCTGCCCATGACGAACGACGGAGCCGTCATCACATTCGAAGATCCGGAGCACCCCACGCCTGAAGGACAGCGTCCTAGCGCGGACCTCAGTCCAATCTCGCCCGGGTATTTCCGAACAATGCAGATTCCGGTGCTGCAGGGGCGCGACTTTTCCGAGCGGGATGACCCGAAGTCCCTGCAAGTGATGATTGTGAATCAGGCATTCGCGCAAAAATTCTTTCCCGGCGAGGAGGTGTTGGGCAAGAAGCTCAAACCAGGCGCCGGCAGCGGGACGCTCGAAGGGCCGCCGTGGCGCGAAATCGTGGGCGTCGTCGGCGACATCAAGCTTGGGGCAATGCAACGCGAATTGCGTCCGGCGATGTATCTGCCTGCCGGCCAGTTGAACGCATGGTGCTGTCTCTACTCGGTAGTGCGCACGTCGCTCGATCCCATCAGCCTGGAGGCAAGTGTCCAGCGGATCGTCGCGGCGATGGACAAAGACATTCCTGTGACGCAGGTTCGCACAATGAATGAATTAATGTTCAGCGAACTTGCACAGCCGCGATTCGCGACTGTTCTGCTGAGTACATTTGCCGGGCTTGCCCTTGTTCTGACGATCGTCGGTCTTTATGGCGTGATGACTTATTCGGTTTCGCGCCGCACGCGCGAGATCGGAGTTCGCATGGCGCTGGGCGCCCAGCGCAGTGCGGTCCTCGCGATGGTCTTGCGCGATGCGGCCATCTTGCTGGGGGCCGGCATCGTGATTGGCATTGCTGCAGCGCTAGCTGCCGCGTCCGTGTTGCAGGAGATGTTGTATGGCACCGGAGCACGCAATCCATCTGTGCTGGCGGTTGTGTGCGTGGTGGTTGCGCTCGTCGGAGTTGCCGCAGCCTACATTCCGGCTTTCCGCGCGGCGAAGGTCGATCCCATGGTGGCCCTGAGATACGAGTAGGAGACTCATGAAAACACTACGGCAGAACGCTCGCTACAGTATTCGATTGCTGCGGAAAAACCCCGGCTTCACCCTGATCGCCGCACTCACGCTTGCGCTGGGCATTGGTGCGAACACTGCCATCTTCAGTGTGATTTACGCTGTAATACTAGCTCCCATGCCGTATCCCAATCCTGATCAGTTGGTGATGGTGTGGTCGAAGGTTCAGGGCGGCAACAACGTAGTTGCGGCTGGCGACTATCTGGATTGGAAGGCCCAGAATAAAGCTTTCCAGGACATCAACGCGTGGAGCGGCGCCAACTTCAATTTCGCCACCGCCGACCAACCGGAACAAATCAATGGAAGCGCCGAAACACCAGGATTTCTCCGCATGACCGGCAACGCCTTTGTGATGGGGCGCGATCTTCTCCCCGAAGAAGGAGTACCCGGCAAGGACCACGTAGTCATCCTCACTCACCGGCTTTGGGAGCGTCTCGGTGGCGACCGTAACATTATCGGCAAGCCGATTCAGATGAACAGCGAGCCGTACACGGTGGTGGGAGTGCTGGCGGCGGGACAGACTGACCGACTCCAGTCCCAGTTTGTCGTGCCCCTGTCTTTCAAACCTGAGCAGATCAATCACGACTTTCACTGGCTGCTGGTCATGGCCCGCATGAAGCCGGGCGTCTCGTTGTCCCAGGCGCAGGCCGACATGGAACTGGTGACCAACCGCATTGCACAAGATCACCCGCAAAGCAACAAGGGCTGGGGCGCCAGCGTGGAAGAGCTTCACAACGATTTTTTCCCGAAGGAGGCGAAGCAAACGCTCTGGCTCTTGATGGGCGGGGTTGGCTTTATCCTTCTTATCGCTTGCGGCAACGTTGCCAACCTGGTGCTGGCCAGGGGGACGACGCGGCTAAAAGAGGTAGCGGTCCGCACTTCGCTGGGCGCGACCCGATGGCACGTGTTCAGCCAGTTTCTGACGGAGAGCCTGGTATTGGCGGTACTCGGCGGTGCGCTCGGGATTGGGTTAGGCGCGGCGATCATTCGGATCATGATGGCGAAGATGCCGCCCTTCACTCTTCCTTCCGAAGCAGATGTGACTCTGAATATCCCTGTTCTGTTATTCACTCTGTTGGCTACTACGATCGCCGGTATGCTGTTCGGTTGCGTTCCAGCGTGGCAGGCCTCGCGCGTCGATCCCAATGAGACGCTGAAGGAGGGCGGACGCTCAGGCACAAGCGCCGGAAAGCATCGGCTCCGCAGATCTCTCGTCGTCGGCGAGTTTGCTCTAGCGCTGACCTTGCTGGCTGGCGCCGGTCTTGCCATCCACAGCTTCTGGAACCTGGCACGAGTCGATCCCGGTTTCCGCACCGATCACATTCTCACCTTTAACCTTCCCGTGCCGGAGAAGCGACTCACGCAACCAGAGCAGATCGTCGCGTACTATCAGCAACTCATCGAGAAGATCGAGTCGCTTCCGGGAGTGATCCGCGCCGAAGCGGCTACCGGCATGCCCCTTCAAGGCACGAACTTCGGAATGCCATTCACCATCGTAGGCAAGCCGGTCGCAGATCCGTCCGCTCGTCCCGGTGCCGGATTCCAGATGGTCACTCCCGGATTCTTCCAGACCTTCGCCATCCAGATGGCGAAGGGCCGGGCGTTCACCGATCAGGACACCGCCAGCAGCGTGCGAGTCGCGATCGTGAATGAGACTTTCGTCAACCGCTATCTTTCCGGAGTAGATCCTCTAACCCAGCGCATCTTGGTCGAGCAGTTGATTCCGGGTGTGACCAAGCTGGGACCGCCGCTCGAGTGGCAGATCGTCGGGGTCTATCGCAATACGCATAACGGCGGCATTCGCAGCACTGGCTTTCCAGAGATCGATGTTCCTTTCGCGCAGAGTCCCTGGCCGCAAGCTTCCATGGCGGTGCGAACCACCGGCGACCCGGCGCAGATGAGCAAGAGCATCGCCGGCGCGGTTCACTCCGTCGACGCTGACCTGGCCTTGGCCAATGTGAGGACCATGGATCAGATTGTCAGCGAGTCTTTGGTGGGAGATCAGTTCACGACTGCGCTCTACATCAGCTTTGCGACGGTGGCGCTGGTGCTGGCCGCGATCGGCATTTACGGCGTCATGGCGTTCGCCGTGGCCCAGCGCACGCACGAAATCGGATTGCGAATGGCGCTGGGCGCGAGTCAGGATCATGTGCTCGGACTGATTCTGAAAGAGGGCATTATCCTGGCCGCCATCGGCCTGGGTCTGGGGTTGGTGGGAGCCTGCTTTGTCGGCCGTGCCATGCGCGGACTGCTGTACGGAGTGGGCACGATCGATATCGCAGCGTTCAGTGCGGTCGCGGTCACGCTGTTCATGGCTGCGCTGCTCGCATGCTACCTGCCCGCGAACAAGGCAGCGAAGGTCGATCCCATGGTTGCGCTGCGCTACGAGTAGGAGATAGGAAAAATGAGCGGACTTATCCAGGACGTGCGTTACGCCCTTCGCCAACTGCGCAAGAGCCCCGGGTTCACGCTGGTTGCCGTGCTCACTCTGGCCTTGGGAATTGGCGCCAACACCGCCATCTTCAGTGTGGTGGAAGGCGTTCTTCTGCGGCCACTGCCGTATCACAATTCGGACCAACTGGTACGTATGTGGTCCACTTCCAACCGGTCGTCCAAAGATGTGAGTTCTTATCCCGATTTCAGAGATTGGGCCGATCAGAACCACAGTTTCGAGCTGATGGCGGCCTATCGAGGCCAGTCCTTCAATCTCACCGGGGGCGATCATCCAGAACGGATTAGGGGGCTGATGATTACCTCCAAGTTTTTCGAGTTGCTGGACGTGAAGCCGATCCTCGGACGCTCGTTCACCAGCGATGAGCACGAACTCGGGCGCAATCACGTCGCGCTTCTCAGTTCGGCTCTTTGGCAGAGCCACTTTGCAGGCGATCCCGGTGTTCTCGGTCGAAGCGTCAAGCTCGACGACGAAAGCTACACCGTGATTGGTGTCCTGCCCTCTTCGTTTGATTTTCCTCCCGACGAGACCAGGGGAGGCGTAGTCCTTCCTCTTCCGCCGGATGCGCGCCGCAGCCACGGCTTTCTATATGTGTTCGGCCGTCTCAGGCCCGACACGACGTTGGCGTCAGCTCAAGCCGACATCGATACAATCGCTCGACGGCTTGCCGGACAATACAAAAAAGAGGATAAGGGCGAGGGAGTATTAGTCCAAACGTTGCAGGCTTCCTTTGTGAGCGACTACCGTCCTGCGCTAATGATCTTGCTCGGCGCTGTTGGATTAGTGCTGCTCATCACATGCGCGAACGTCGCCAACTTATTTCTGGGGCGGGCAAGTTCGCGGCAAAGAGAAGTCGCCGTCCGCGCTTCTCTGGGCGCGGGACGCCTGCGCTTAATGCGCCAGTTCCTGACTGAGAGCTTGCTGATCGGCCTCGCAGGCGGCACGGTGGGTCTGGTATTTGCCAACTGGGGCGTGAGCATGCTGGTGCGGCTTCTGACCCAGAGCTTTTCGATTCACGGAACGGAAGCAATCGCTACCAACCTTGATGTGCTCACCTTCGCGGCCGTGATATCAATCATGACCGGTTTGATTTCAGGGCTTCTTCCTGCGCTTTTCGCTTCGAAGGTCAACCTGAGCGAAGGATTAAAAGAGGGAAGCCGCAGCGTCGGAAGTGGCCGGGCGCACAAACGCTTCCGCGGCGCGCTGGTGGTGTCTGAGGTCGCTCTCGCGCTTGTGCTCCTCTCTTGTGCAGGACTATTGATCAGGAGCCTCATGCTGCTGACTCGCGTCGACTCAGGCGTGCAGACGGAGAATGTGATGGCGATCCACCTGTCGCTGACGACCGCCAAGTACTCTCATACCGCGACGCGGGCCGCTTTGTTCAGCCAGATACTACAGCGAGTCGGTCAGTTGCCCGGTGTCGAATCCGCGGCGGTAGTGGCGGATGTTCCTCTCACCCAGAACGAAGACAGCCTTGGCTTCAGCATCGAGGGGGTTCCGGACCCTCCGGACCGGAAGCTGAGTGTTCGCTTCAACATTGTCGGTCCCGGCTATTTCACCACCTTGGGCATCCCACTGACCCACGGCCGCGACTTTGCAGACACTGACTCGGACGGCACGCCGATGGTCATCGTCGTCAATCAAGCGATGGCGCGGCGCTTTTGGCCGAACCGGAATCCGATTGACCGGCGTATCACGACAGACGACAAAACCTGGTACTTGATCGTCGGTGTCGCTGGCGACGTTCGTCAAATGGGTCTGCGGGCAGACTCTGAGCCCGAAGTCTATATGTCCTATCTGCAGGATCCATTTCAGTGGCCGTATTTGAGTTTGCTGGTACGCGCCAGCTCGAATCCGGTAAAACTCTTCCCCTCGATCGAGCAGGCCGTCTGGTCTGTCGATAAGGACCAACCTCTGTCAAATCCAATTACTCTTGATCAGGTCCGGTCGCACTCGATCGCGCAACCTCGAATCGCGGCCCTCTTATTAGGACTCTTCGCGGGTGCGGCTCTGTTGCTCGCGGCGGTCGGACTCTATGGAGTCGTAAGCTACTGGGTTGCGGAGCGGACCCACGAGATCGGCGTGCGCATGGCGCTCGGTGCCAGGTCGTTCGACGTGTTTGTAAGTGTGGTCGGACGCGGATTGCTGCTCGCGTTGCTGGGGACTGCTTTCGGCTTGGCGGGGTCCCTGGCCGTGACCCGGGTGTTGGCCAGTTTCCTGTTTAGCGTCCGCCCCACCGATCCGCTGACGTTTGCGGCCGTGGCATTGCTTCTGATGTGCGTCGCCCTGGTTGCCAGCTACTTTCCAGCCCGACGTGCGGCGAAGGTCGATCCCATCGTTGCGCTGCGCTACGAGTAGGAGATAAGACACATGATGACTGGATTCACACAAGACGTTCGGTACGCGTTGCGGCAGTTGGGCAAGGCTCCGGGCTTTGCCGCGGTCGCCATCATCACGCTCGCGCTCGGCATCGGCGCGAACACAGCGATCTTCAGCCTGCTCGACCAGGCGCTCCTCCGTACCCTCCCGGTGAAGGATGCTGATCGCCTGGTGATCCTGCAATCTCTGGGCAGTTTCAACGGACACACCAGTTCCCGCACAGATGAGAACTTCTCTTTCTCGTATCCCATGTATCGCGATCTCCGCGACGGCAATTCCGTTTTCAGCGGCCTAATCGCCACGGACAAGGTGTCGGTGGGAGTGCAGTGGCACAACCAGCCTGAACTGGTCGACGGCGAATTGGTTTCGGGGAACTATTTTGACGTGCTGGGCGTGCAACCCGCTCGGGGTCGTCTCCTGGTCGCATCCGATGACGTCGTGCCTGATGCGAATCCGGTAGCGGTTTTGAGCTTCAGTTACTGGCAACGCCGCTTTGGTTCGGACTTTGCCGTTGTGAACCAAAGCATTCTGATCAATGGCCGTCCCTTCACTGTCCTCGGAGTCGCGCCGCCCGGTTTTCACAGCGTGGTCATGGGCGACACTCCCGATCTGTTTGTGCCCATGAGCATGAAAGCGGAAATTCGGCCGGGTGTTACCGACCTTCTCGATCGCACGTCCCGCTGGCTCAACATTGTTGGGAAGCTCAAGCCCGGACTCACTCGCGAGCAGGCAGAGGCCGGCATCAATCCGCTCTGGTACTCCATCCGCGCCGACGAACTCAAGCAGCGGGGACACAGCTCGGAGCACTTCAAGGAGAGTTTCCTGACCAAGTCGCACCTGTTCGTTCGCGACGGAGCCAAGGGATTCTCCCCTCTGCGTGCCGACGTGCAAGAGCCGCTGGTGATCATCATGGGCATGGTCGGGCTGGTGGCGCTGATGGCGTGCGCCAACGTGGGCAGCCTGTTGCTGGTTCGCGCCGCCGGACGCATTCGCGAAATGTCTGTCCGCTATGCGTTGGGAGCTAAGCGTGCACGCGTGGTGCAGCAGTTATTGGTGGAAGGACTGTTGCTCGGCCTGGCGGGAGGTGCGCTCGGGATCCTGATTGCGCCCCGCATCTCGGCGTGGCTGATCAATATGATCTGGAGCCGCACGGCTGGCGATCTGCCATTTTCGTCGCATCCGGATCTGCGGATTTTAGTCTTCAATTTCTCGCTGGCGCTGCTGGTAAGTCTGATTTTCAGCCTCGCTCCTGCGGTGCAGTTCTGGCGTCCGAATCTGGCGCCCGCGCTCAAGCAGCAGGCGATGACGGCTGGCGGCGGACCGCTGCGCTTCCGTCGCCTTTCGGTTGCGGTCCAAATCGGATTGAGCATTCTCGTGCTGGTCGGCGCAGGCCTGTTCGTGCGTACACTACACAATCTCAAATCGCTGAATGTTGGCTTTGAAACCGATCATCTTGTGACGTTCGGTGTACAGGCGACGCTTGCGGGGTATCAACCCCATCAAACCCGCGATCTGGATACGCGAATACTACAAACACTAGCGGCGCTGCCAGGAGTGCGCTCCGTGGCAGGTACGACCGATCGAGAACTGGCGGACACCAACACGTCGAACAACATTACGCTTGCCGGATACACGGCAAAAGAGAACGAGGACATGAACGTGGAGTCGCCCCGTGTCAGTCCTGGCTACTTCTCGACGATGGGAATGCCACTGGTCGCGGGTCGCGAATTTACCGACCAGGATCGCGATGCGACCCATAAGGTCGCAGTGGTGAACGAGAGCTTCGCCCGCCACTATTTCGGCGAACCGGAGCTGGCGATCGGCCACTATTACGGCAAGGGCGGAGGCCAGGTTGCAATCGATACTGAAATCATCGGCGTCGTGAAGGACGCCAAGCACACCGGTGTTCGCCAGGAGATCACCCGCACCACGTTTGCTCCATATCTTCAGGAGTCGAATCCGGGCGCGATGACGTTTTATGTTCGCATCTGGCAGTCACCGGAAAGCGCAGAAGGAACGATCCGCACTGCGATGCAGACGCTAGATTCCAAGCTCGTTCTGGATACTTTCCGGACGATGGAGGAACAGGTCGATGACATTCTGACAACCGAGCGGGTGATCGCGATTCTGGCGTCGGCCTTCGGTGCGCTCGCTGTGCTCATGGCCGCCGTCGGACTCTACGGCGTCCTGGCTTATTCAACGGCGCAGCGGACTCGCGAGATCGGCATTCGCATTGCTCTCGGCGCCGGCCGCACTTCCGTAATGCGCATGGTACTGGTTGAAGTGCTGTGGCTCGCTGGGATCAGCATTGCGGTCGCATTGCCGGCTTCGCTCCTGCTCACTCGTGCAGCGCGCAGCCAGTTGTTCGGCATTTCAAGCAGCGATCCATTGACTCTGGTCGTGGTAACTCTGGTGGTCGCGGTGGTCGCGCTGGCATCGGCGCTGCTGCCGGCGCGCCGCACGGCCAAGACAGATCCCATGGTGGCGTTGCGTTACGAATAGAAAGTCTGATTCATGAAATGAGAATGAAATGATCCAACTGAAGAATATCGACCGCAGCTACAAAACTGGCGCCGGACGAACCTGGGTGCTGCGCCGTGTGAACCTCGACATTCGCGAAGGCGAGTTCATCACTGTGATGGGACCATCCGGAGCAGGGAAGTCATCGCTCTTGAATGTTCTTGCGCTTCTCGATGACCAATGGGAAGGCGAGTACTGGTTTCGAGAGCAGGGCGTGCACGACCTGAAACGCAAGCAGCGGGCTGAACTGGCCAAGAAGAATGTTGGGATGGTCTTCCAGAGTTATCACCTGCTTGACGACCTCACCGTGCAGGAGAACATCGATCTGCCGCTCTCCTATAAAGACATTCCGCGCAATCAGCGGCAGAGCCTGGTGGCCGACACGCTCGATCGCTTCCAGATCGTGGCCAAGAAAGATCTGTATCCCAGCCAGCTCTCGGGAGGTCAGCAGCAGCTCGTGGGGATCGCTCGGGCCGTGATCCACAAGCCGCCGCTGCTGCTGGCGGACGAGCCCACCGGCAACCTGCATTCGCTCCAGGCCAAGGAGATCATGGAACTCTTCCGCGGCCTGAATGAGCAGGGAACCACGATCGTGCAGGTCACGCACTCGGAAGCGAACGCGGCTTACGGGAGTCGCACCATTCAACTGCGGGACGGATGGCTCGTAGGGGACACAGCCAATCCATCGCTCGCTCAGCCAGCGGAGGTCAGCGCATCGTGAATGTTTCCGGGACCACTTTCTTGAAACGGGGAACTACCGTCATTTGCATTTATGCGATGCTGGCGTCGATGCTGCCGGCGCAGACGTCTAGCCCTGCGGCGCCTACTCCGCGGCAGGATGCTGCCGCCCAGACTGCGGTTTCGCCCACCACCCTTCCAGTTCGGTTTGAGATGCCAAAATCACACAATCCGCTGAACGCCTATTTGCCGGATTATGTTCCCGAGCCGGTGCTGGCGAACTCACCGCGTCTCGATCGGCTAGTCCGGGACGGGAAGCTCTATCTCTCGCTGAAAGACGCCATTGATCTTGCACTCGAGAACAATCTGGATCTTGCCATTGCCCGTTACAATCTTCCGATCGCGAACACCGACATTCTGCGCACCCAAGCCGGCGGATTTTTTCGTGGCGTGAATACCGGCGTTGTGCAGGGAACTCCCGGCGGTGGAGTCGGTGGCTTTGGCACCGGAGCTCCAGGCGCGGGTGCCGGCGGCACGACCGGTGGCGCCGGCGGAGCCGGAGCGGGTGCGTCCGGATTGGTTCAGTCCACGCTGGGCGCCGGGACCGCCGTGTCTTCCTACGATCCATTTATCAGCGCGAACGGCGGAGACGAGCATCAGACTTCGCCGGTCGTCAACCAAGCGGTCTACGGAGTTCCGTCGCTGCAGCTGAATACCGGACAATTTAACGTCAATTACTCCCAGGCCTTTGCCACTGGAACCAGCATTAATTTCTCGTTTAACAATGCCCGCCAGACGACGAATAGCCCGTTTTTCACCCTGTCTCCTACGCTCACCTCGGCGTACCGCATCGCCATTCAACAGGAACTCCTCGCTGGATTCGGTTTCGGCCCGAACCTGCGCTATTTGCGAATCGCAAGAAACAATAAAAAGATCTCAGATATTGCCTTCAAGGACCAGGTGATTGCCACCGTCACCCAGATCGAGAATATGTACTGGGACCTGGTGAGCGCTTACGAACAGACGCAGGTGAACGAGAAATCTTCGGCTTTCGCTCAACAAACCCTTGAGAATGCCCGAAAGCAATTGCAACTTCAGAGCATTCCCGAGATGGATGTCCTGCGTGCCGAGGCGGAGGTTTCCCGGCGTGACCAAGATTTAACCGTCGCCCGGACCAGTCTCCAATTTCAGGAGACGCTGATGAAGAATGCCATTACGAAGAGTTTGGATGATCCGATTCTTGAAGCAATTCCGGTCGTACCCACCGACCGGACAGAGAGTTTGGAGCCTCAAACCACCCAGTCCATCCAGGATTTGACTGCTACCGCCCTGAAGGGCCGGCCGGAACTCGCAGAGTCGGACGTCGACCTGGTGAATCGCCAAATCAGCCGTCGTGCGGCACGGAATGCTTTGTTGCCGTCACTTTCGGCGGTGGCCTTCTATTCAGGGGCAGGGTTGGCGGGCCCTTTGAATCCCCTCTGCACCCAGGGCTGCACCGCAAACGTGCCAGTCGACTTTGGAGGCGCCCTGCGCAACACGTTCAACAATTCTTCTCCCGATTACTATGTAGGACTGAACTTGAACATTCCGCTGCGAAATCGGGTCGCAAAAGCCGACCAGTACAGGTCGGAACTCGAGTACCGTCAGGCCGAACTGCGATTGGAACAACTGAAGAAGCAGGTCCGAATCGAGGTCCGTAACGCGCAGTATTCCGTCGAGCAAACCGCTGCGCGCGTTGCGGCCGCCCGAAAAGGCCGCGACCTCGCGCAGCGCACGTTCGACATCACCAAGAAAGAGCAGGACCTGGGAGCAGGCTCCAGCTATCAGACGCTATCCGCCCAGAAAGATCTCTCCCTCGCCGAACTGGATCTGGTCACCGCGATGACCGTGTTCGCAAAGGCAAAAGTTGAATTGGATCGGGCAACGGGGGCGACTTTGGAACATAATGGAATCCAACTGCAAAACGCGGTGAACGGCACGGTTGGTGATACCATCAGCGCCGCGACCCCGTAAGAGGACCATGCCGACTTCCACCAAACCCGGAGCCCATCCCGCCGTTACGCCGGCGAAGGGCAGCTACGAGCGGCCTCGAATCTTGGCGGCCGACGACCAGCAGCATGTGCTTGAGGCCCTGGAACTGCTCCTGCGCCCCCAGGGATACGAAGTCGAGACCGCGAGATCGCCGGCGCTGGTTCGCGATGCGCTGGCCACGGGTTCCTATGATGCTCTGCTCATCGACTTGAACTACACGCGGGACACGACCTCCGGTCAGGAGGGACTCGACCTTCTTTCTGAAATCGTCGCCCTCGACAATTCAATTCCGGTCATTGTGATGACCGCCTGGGCCAACATTGAATTGGCCGTCGAAGCCATGCGCCGTGGGGCGCGGGATTTCATCCAGAAGCCCTGGGAGAACGAGCGGCTGCTGACAATCCTGCGGGCGCAAGTTGATCTCCGCAAGGCGTTGCAGCGCGCGGAGCGCCTCGCTGCCCAAAATCGCCTGTTGCAGGCTGAGGGACGTCCCGAGTTCATTGCCACGGCACAGCTCATGCAACCCGTCCTTGAGGCCATCACCCGCGTCGGGCCTTCCGACGCGAATGTTTTGATTACGGGTGAGCATGGCACGGGAAAAGAAGTTGTGGCGCGGACGCTGCACGCCGTCTCTCGGCGCGCGCAGCGCCTCATGGTCTCGGTAAACACGGGCGCCGTGCCGGAAGGCCTCTTCGAGAGCGAACTCTTCGGACATGTTAAAGGTGCCTTCACCGATGCCCGTTCCGACCGCATCGGCCGCTTTGAACTCGCCGATGGCGGCACTATCTTTCTCGACGAAATAGGAAACATACCCATTCGCCAGCAGGCCAAGTTGCTGCGGGTGTTGGAGGCCGGTGAGATCGAGCGCGTCGGCGCGTCCCGCGCAGTCCGCGTAGACGTACGTGTGGTGTCCGCCACGAACGCCGACCTACGTGCGGCCTGCGCTTCCGGACAGTTTCGAGAAGACTTGCTGTTCCGACTGAACACGGTCGAGATCCACGTGCCGGCACTGCGGGAACGCCGCGAAGACATTCCGGCGCTTGCCGTGCACTTCCTCACGCGCTACGCATCCCGCTACCGGCGTCCAATCGAGGGTTTCGAGGCTTCTGCCCTGCAACTGCTCATGCAATACTCTTGGCCGGGCAATGTTCGGGAATTGGAGCACACTCTTGAGCGAGCGGTCCTGATGTGCCGGCGCAACGAGATCCAGCGCGCTGACTTGGGCCTGGACATGTTGCGGCCGCAAAGCCAGAACCTCGAAGAACTCAGCCTCGAATCGGTGGAGGCCATTCTGATCCGCAAGGCACTGCAGCGTTCTCAGGGGAATGTGAGCCAGGCCGCGGAAACCCTCGGGCTCAGCCGCGGGGCTCTCTACCGCCGGATGGAGAAGTATGGGCTCTAGCCCGCGAGGGATCCCCAATCGCGGCGCGCGCAAGCCTCCAAAAAAACGGGTTCGCCTCCTGTATGAGCGCCGAGTAAATTTATATGCGTTGCTGGTGGCGCTTCCCGGGATGGTTGTCGCCGGGATCTTTATCTGGCTGCAGCCCTGGACGCTCGAGTCCAAGCTGGCGCTGATGTTCGCCGAATTGTTCGTGTGGTGGCTCTTGGCCATGGCGCTCCAGGAGCAAGCCACGCACCCTTTGCAGACTCTTGCCAACGTGATCGCTGCTCTGCGCGAAGAAGACTACTCGTTCCGCGCGCGGGGAGCGGCCACCGACGACGCGCTCGGCGAACTCTCCATCGAAGTAAATGCGTTGGCCGATCTGCTCGCAGACCAGAGGATTCGGGCCATTGAAGCCGCCGCTCTATTGCGCCGCGTGGTTGAGGAGATTGAGGTCCCGCTATTCACCTTTGATCCTGACCAGATCCTGCGCCTGGTGAATTCTGCCGGAGAACGTCTTCTGCAGCAGTCCTCTGTGCGGCTACTTGGGCGTACCGCAAGAGAGATCGGATTGGCCGCCTGCATGGATGCTGAGAGCGAGACCGTGGTCCCGCTGCCATTCCAGGGCCCGAACGCGCGCTGGATGGTGCGGCGCAGTTCGTTTCGCCAGAAGGGCGTGCCGCACACTCTGATCGTTCTGTCGGATGTGAGCCGTGCTCTGCGCGAGGAGGAACGAGGTGCATGGCAGCGTTTGATTCGCGTACTGGGTCACGAGCTGAACAACTCGCTTACGCCGATCAAGTCGATTGCGGGCACGCTGCGAGCGCAGATTTCCACGGCCGCCCTCGATTCTGATCAACGCGACGACTTTGAACGCGGGCTCTCGATTATCGAGGCCCGGTCCCACTCTCTGAATCGTTTCTTGCAGGCCTACCGGCAACTCGCCCAGATGCCGCCGCCTGCCTTGCGCAAGACGGAACTTTCCCCAATTGTTCAACGGGTCGCTGCCCTTGAGGCTGGTTTGCCCGTGCAGGTGCTTGCCAGTCCGCCGGCTGAGTTGATGGTAGATCCCGATCAACTCGAGCAAATGCTGATCAACCTGACGCGGAACGCCGTTGAGGCCGCACTGGAGCCGCAGCACGCTCCGGCCGCTCACAACGGAGGCGCGGCAGCACTCGCCTCGTCGCGAGAGCCGCGCGTAGTCGTGCGGTGGGATCTGACCGAGAAGGAGCTGGTTCTTACCATCGAAGACAACGGTCCCGGGCTCGGCAATCCCGCCAATGTGTTCGTCCCTTTCTACACAACTAAGCCATCGGGCAGCGGAATTGGTTTGGTACTTTCAAGGCAGATCGCCGAGGCCCACGGCGGCTCGATTGAACTCCTGAATCGCACAGACCAGAAGGGTTGCCAGGCAAGAGTCGTGCTCCCCCGCACCCAGCCGCTGGCTTAAATGTCAGGGTTATTCCGCGGGGTCTTTCTGACGCGTCGCCTTTACCCCCGACAGGATCCCGACCCCCAAAAGCACGATCGCGCCCACAGCAATCCAATGTGCGGGCATATGGACCAGGTGAGCTCCATAAATCAATCCGCCAAGCATGATTGCGAATCCAACGGCGTAGAGTCCGAACGACATATGTGTTTCCCTTTCACGCTACTGTTGTGGCTTTGCGCCAGAGGACTGCAGGCTGTCGTGCGCGCCCGGGTGCGACTGCTATTCGTCCCCAGGCACCGATCAACCTCGCAGTCCTACTGTGACGAACTGGCTTTTTGATTCTTGACCTGTAGATCGTTCACAACCTGCTGCACGTTCGGCACTCCGGCCGCCACTTTCTCGGCGCTCGAACGCATTTCTTCCGAGTTCACTTCTCCGGTCAGCGTGACGACTCCGCTCTTCACTTCGAACTTCACCGCGTCGCGCATCTTGTTTTGGATTAGCGCAGCATCCAGATTTTTCTCGATGCCTTGGTCCAGATCGGAATTCACGGCCTTTGCGTCTTTTTCCAGACCTACTGGAATCACGGCAATCTGATTCGCAACAACCTGGATACCCGCAAAGGACTTCGCTACGGATTCCGCCCGCGACTTGTCATTGTCACTGGTGACCTGTCCGCCGAGGGTCACGATGCCCTTGTCACGATC
>PMUM01000186.1 GCA_003166855.1 Acidobacteriaceae bacterium
TCGACAATACCGGCGTGCAGGTTGCCGATGTGGTGGTTGGCTTCACCCACATTGAGAAGAAGTCTCGCACGGAAATTGAGGCTCTCACCCGGCAGCCGCGATTCGACTACTACTGTTGGGATCTGTATGCCCGGGTTTCGCAGTGGTACGAAGCGGATAAGCAGAATCTGCAGGTACGGCTGCAGACTTTGCACGCGATCGAAGATGCTTCCACGGAAACGGCTGCCATCGCTGAATTGATCTCGGTTGCGGTGCTCCGGCGCCATCTGGAGAGCATGGACCGGCTCGACATCGAGTACGATTTCCTTCCTCGCGAGAGTGAAATCCTGCACCTGCATTTCTGGGATGCAGCGTTCCTCAAGCTGAAGGAAGCGGGCGTACTCACCTTCGAGAGCGAAGGCAAGAACAAAGGGTGCTGGGTCATGCGGCGCGCCGGGACTGCAAAACCAAGTTCCACCACAGAGGACACTGGGGACACAGAGGAAGACAAGATCACTGAGGAAGATCAGAAGGTGATTGTCCGTTCCAACGGGACCGTCGGCTACGTGGGCAAGGACATTGCCTATCACATGTGGAAGTTCGGGCTTCTTGGGCGGGACTTTGGATATCGCAAGTTTTACAGCTATCCCAACGGCCACGACTGCTGGATCTCGACAGCGAACGGTGAAAAAGATCATCCACATTTCGGAGACGTTGCTGAAATCTATAACGTGATCGATGCGCGCCAATCGGAGGCGCAGAACACGGTCATCGAAGCGCTGCGCGGACTCGGCCATGGCGAGGCAGCGGACCATTACACGCATTTTTCCTACGAAATGGTTGCGCTGACTCCCCGCTGCGCCGCCGAACTCGGCTACAACCTGAGCGACGAAGACAAGGCGCGCTCGTACATCGAAGTCAGCGGGCGCAAGGGATTTGGCGTGAAAGCTGACGATCTCCTCGATCAACTCATTGCTTCCGCCAAGAAGGAAGTTGACTCGCGCCATCCCCAGGTCAGCGAGCCGGAACGTTTGCAGATTGCCACGCAGATCGCCATCGGCGCTTTGCGGTACTTCATGCTGAAGTACACCAAGCAGTCGGTGATCGCTTTCGATTTCAAGGAGGCGCTCAGCTTCGAGGGCGAGACCGGGCCCTACGCTCAGTATGCGGTCGTGCGCGCGACGAGCATCTTCCGTAAGGCAGGATTTGATCCCGAGACTTTTTTCGGAGACAGTGCCGGTCAGATCTCAGCTGCGGATTTGTCGAGTTCTCTAGCGGGCGAGGCCGCCAACGAAATCTGGGAACTGTGGCTGGCGTCGTCGAAGACTTCCTCTGTGATCGACCAGTGCATTGCCACCACCGAACCGGCGTACCTGGCCAAGCATGTGTTCCAACTGGGTCAGCTTTTCAACACCTTCTACCACCGTCATCCCATCCTGAGTGAGCCGGACGAAAAGCGGAAGCGGTTCCTGTTGGCCACGGTTGCGGTCGTTCGCCGCGAGTTAATTCGATGCCTGGCGGTCATGGGCATCACGGTGCCGCCGGTCATGTAGAATACGGGGCACTGCGGCGCGGGCAGTCGCGCCGGATATCCCTGTTCCCTCATGCCAAACACTGCTCCCCCATCCGCGCCGTCGCACTCGTGGCCTCGCCGCATCATCCTCGGCATGTTTTTGATCGGGCTCGTGCTCGCCCTCGCCGGAATGATATACGAGAATATCTCCGAAGCCCGCGATCGCCGATTCAATCCCGAAGACGGCCGGCTCTATGACGTCGGCGGCTTCAAGATGCAGATGGATTGCACGGGAGAGGGAAGTCCGACGGTCATTCTCGAGTCTGGTCTGGGAGACAGCTACCTTTCCTGGCGCAAGGTGCAACCGCAGATTGCGAAATTTACTCGCGTGTGTTCCTACGACCGCGCGGGCATCGGCTACAGCGACTCCAGTTCGCAGCCTCGCACCAGCAAAGTGATTGCAGGTGAACTGCACACGTTGCTGCAGGCCGCTCGCATTGCGCCGCCCTATGTGCTGGTCGGCCATTCGATGGGCGGGTACAACGTGCGGCTTTATGCCAACCTATATCGCAACGAGGTCACGGGTATGGTGCTGGTCGACGCGTCTCATCCGGACCAGGACAATCGGTTTCCACCCGAACTCAAGAACATGGAAGGCAGTTGGCTGCGCGAGGCTGAGTTTCTGGAATACACCAGTCCGCTTGGCGTTCCGCGGCTCATGGGACTGTGCGACCAGGATCCCGTGCTGCGAGCCGCCGAATGCAATTTTCACAGCGCGCGCGAAGGCGTGGCGGAACTGAAGGGTTTTGGGGAAAGCGCTGTCCAGACGGCTGCCACCGGATCGCTTGGTGACATGCCTCTGGCCGTCCTTTCGCACGATCCCGAGAAACCGTCCGCCGATCTTCCGGCCGACCTGGCCAAGCCCACCAACGAAGCATGGGAGAAGATGCAGCAGGAATTAGCGCACCTTTCGACACGAGGAACGCAAGTAATTGCGAAGAACAGCTCGCATTACATCCAACTGGATCGGCCCGACGTGGTCATCGATGCGGTCCGAGTTGTGGTGGAGCAGGCTCGCGTGGCGCAGAACAGCGCGCCATCCAAATCCAACTAATCTCGCTTACAACGTGCCCCTGCTGATCTGCTGGCTTAAACCTGCTAACCTTTTTTCTCTCACCTTGGAATCATCACATGAGTGTCGGTCGGCTTCCGTACCTTAGGAGTACACGATGATCTCAACGAATCGGACTGCCTTGGCCCCGATTGCCCTTGTCTTTTTACTGCGTATCTTTTTGCCGCTGTCCTTGATTGCCCAGGACACGCCGTCGATTACTCAACCTCCGGTTCCCGCTAGTCGTCCGCGAATTGGCCTCGCTCTCAGCGGCGGTGGTGCGCTCGGTCTGGCCGAGATCGGGGTGATCCGCTGGATGGAAGAAAACCACATCCCGGTGGACCGGGTTGCCGGAACCAGCATGGGCAGCATCATTGGCGCGATGTACGCCACGGGCATGTCGCCAGACGAGATCCAGAAATTTGCCGAAAAGATTGACTGGGACGAAGCTTTCTTGCCCGAGCCGGTCTACTCGCAACTGTCTTATCGCAGGAAGCAGGACCGGCGGGACTTTTTGATCGCGGCACCCTTGGGTCTGAAGCATGGCCTCAACGGCCCTAACGGGTTCAACTCCGGCCAAGGTGTCGGACTGCTGCTCGATCGCATCGCGTTCCCCGAATCCGGCGCCGCGAGCTTTGACGACTTGCCCATTCCATTCCGATGCGTTGCCACCGACATGTTGAGCGGCGAGGGCGTTGTGCTGCGCGATGGCGCGTTGTCCCAGGCGGTACGCGCCTCCATGGCGATCCCGGGTGTGTTTACACCGGTGGAGATCAATGGCCGCGTGCTGGCAGACGGCGGCATGGTACAGAACATTCCAGTAGAGACCGTTCTCGCCATGGATGCGGACGCCGTGATCGCGGTCGAGTTGCGACTTCCCCCGGGCGACGTCAAAGAACTGGAAACTCTTACGGGCGTGCTTACGCGTGCCGTCGACGTGATGATCACCCAGAATGAGCGGCGGTCTCTGATGCTTGCCAGGGCCACCGTGAGCATCAGCATGGCCGGGTTCGATGCGACCGATTACTCGCGGGTCAAAGAACTTGTGGATCTCGGGTATAAGAGTGCGGCCAGCCAGTCCACCAATCTTTTGCCGTATGCGATTCGCGACCCGGCGGAGTGGCAGGAATATCTGGCCGCCCGTGCCGCGCGGAAACATCGGTCGCCTGACAAGGTGGAAACCGTCGAAGTAGTCGGAGCCGATCGCGACACGGATAGCCGAATCCTGAACAGGCTCAGCAAGGTGCTGCGGGGCCCGCTCGATCTGTCGAAGGTCGACATGCAACTCACCCGTATTGCCGGCGAGGGCCAGTTCGACCGGTTGGGATACGAGGGCTTTACGCAGAATGGAGTTCCCGCCCTGCGCGTGACGACACACGAGAAGTCGTACGGGCCGCCGTTTGTGGATCTCGCCGTCAACGTAGACGGTTCCGGCGTGGCATCGTTCGATTTTTCCGCGGGCGCGCGAGTGACTTTCATGGACGTTGCCCACCACGGTGGCGAATCGCGCAACGATCTGCTTTTCGGATCCAGTAACCTTGCGGCCAGCGAGTTCTACCAGCCCTTGGGCCAGTCGCCTTTCTTTGTTGCCCCGTACGCATTTGCATCCAAGTTTGCGCGCAACTCCTTCAGCGGTTTGACTCGCGTCGCGGTCTTCGGCGACGAGCGCGCCGGAGGCGGCTTCGACATCGGTTACAACTCCGGACGCCGCAGCGAATTCCGGGTTGGGTATGAAATCTTCGACGGAAAGCTGAGTCCGCTGATCGGCGCCTCAGGGCTGCCCATCGTCGACGGTAGCACCGGGGAGTTCCGCGCGCGTTACGTGTGGGACGGCGAGGACAGTCCTTCGGTACCCGGTAGAGGCACGCGATTGGTAGTAACGGCCTCACGCGTTCTGCAAAGTCCCGGTCTCGCGCATCCGATCGGGCAACTAGACGTGCAGACCGCTAGCTTTGTCCCAATCAGCCCGAAGGCTTCGCTCTTCTTTGATATCTCGGGCGGCACAACCTTCCATGGTTCCGCTGGGCCCTTTCAAGTGTTCGCGCTGGGCGGACCGTTTCGGCTGGGAGCATACCTTCCTTATCAATTCGTTGGGAACAACTACGCGTACGCGTCGCTCGGATTTCGCCGCGAACTCTACCGCCTGCCCGCGCTGGTAGGGAAGAAAATCTACTGGGGTGGATGGTATGAGGCGGGCACGGCGTTCGGTACGGCAACCGACGATCCCGGGCCGGTGGTTGTGCGTGGCACATTCAATCTGGGAGTGATCGCCGACACGATCGTCGGGCCGATCGCCCTCGCGGGCAGTGTCAGTCCCACGGGGCAGAGCCGCGTGAACTTCTCTATCGGGCGACTGTTCTGACGCTGGGGCCCCGGATGCAGCGTCAGCCCTTCGCGAGTGACGCCATGTCGATCACGAAGCGGTAGCGCACGTCGCTCTTCAGGACGCGCTCGTAAGCCTCGTTGACCTTCTGGATTGGGACGACCTCGATGTCGCAGGCCACCCCGTGTTTACTGCAGAAATCCAGCATTTCCTGGGTTTCACGGATGCCGCCGATCTGCGAGCCCGCAAGACTGCCCCGGCGCGCCGTCAGCGAGAAGGCTGAAATGGGGATGTCCTTCTTCGGCAGGCCGACCACGACCAAGGTTCCGTCGAGCCTCAATAGCGACAGGTACTGATTCCAGTCCATCTTTGCCGAGACCGTGTTGATGATCAGGTCGAAGGAACTCGCCAGTTTGGTGAAGGTTTCTGGGTCTGAAGTGGCGTAGAAGTGATCGGCGCCCAGGCGTTTGCCGTCAGCTTGTTTCTTCAGAGACTGGCTGAGCACGGTGACTTCGGAGCCCAGTGCATGTGCCAGTTTGACGCCCATGTGCCCGAGGCCACCGAGGCCAACGATTGCGACTTTCTTCCCCGGACCCGCCTTCCAATGGCGCAGCGGAGAGTAGAGTGTGATTCCGGCGCATAGCAGGGGCGCGCAGGCATCGAGGGGAAGATTGTTGGGCATGCGCAGCACATAATTCTCGTCGACCACGATTCTGTCGGAGTAGCCGCCATAGGTCGGTACTCCTTCCTTGTCGCGGGCGTTATAGGTCCAAACCGTCAGGACACGGCAGTACTGTTCGAGGCCTTGCTGACACTCCGCGCAGGTGCGACAGGAATCGACGAAACAACCAACGCCCACTTTGTCGCCCACCTTGTGTTTTGTGACCTTGTTGCCGATCGCGCTCACAACTCCGGCGATCTCGTGCCCGGGAACCATGGGGAAGATCGATTCTTCCTGGTAGTCGCTCCACTCGTCGCGGGTCTGGTGAATGTCAGAATGACATATCCCGCAATACTTAATATCGATGACGACATCGTGCTCGCGCGGTTCGCGGCGTTCGAACGAATACGGCGCCAACGGGGTCTTGGCTTTCAGTGCGGCGTAGCCTTTGCTCTTGCTCATGATTCCACTCTCTTTCCGAAAAATGTGGGACGGATGATTTCTCTATAGATGATGTTTCTGGCAATCGGTTTCGCAATCCGACTACAGCACCGGCAGCTTTCACAGTCTATCGCGGATTGATATACTTCGCCCCTCGGTTCATCTCTGAAAAGCTGCACGGAGGCAAACTGGTGCGCTCGCCCATCCTGCGTTTGGTCCTGCTTTTATCCGTTGCTATTTCGGTCGCCGCACAACAGGCTACGCAACCGCCTGCGGCAAAGCCGTTGTTCAAGATTCAGGAAGTGATGATTCCGGTGCGGGATGGAGTTCATCTGCAGACAGCAATCCTCACTCCTGTCGATCCGCAAGGTCCGTTGCCCATTTTGTTTCGCCGCACGCCTTACGGTGTGCCCGAGAAAGCTCCCGAGCAGATCCCTACTTCCCTGAAAGAACTCGCGCAAGACGGCTACATTTTCGTCTTCCAGAACCTGCGGGGACGCTTCAAGTCCGAGGGAGTGTTCAACCTTTCTTCCTGGGTCGATTTGAACGACCCGAAGGCCACCAACGAGACTACCGATGCCTACGACTCGATCGAATGGCTGCTCAAGAACGTTCCCAACAACAACGGCAAGGTTGGAATGTTTGGCGTCTCTTACGACGGCCTCACGACCGCGCTCACACTGCTGCATCCGCACCCGGCGCTCATGGCCATCAGCGAGCAGGCGTCACCCGTCGACCAGTGGATGAACGACGACGACCACCGCTTCGGCGCACTGCGCGAGAGCTACGATTTTGAATACGCGGTGATGGAACAAGCTGACAAAAACAAGAACACACACTTCGATTTTGAAACCTACGACACCTACGAGTGGTATCTCGATCTTGGACCGCTTTCGAACATCAATGCGAAATATCTGCACGGATCGATTCCTTACTGGAACTCGAGCATCGAGCATCCCGATTACGACGACTTCTGGAAAAAGGAAGCATGGGTCAGCCAGCTTCACGCCTCAACCGTGCCCAATCTGAACGTGCGGGATTCTGGGATCAGGAAGATCCGTGGGGACCGTGGCAGATTTTCCGACACGCGGAAGAGAACGATCCGCAGCACACGAACTTCATCGTTGCCGGTCCCTGGTTCCATGGCGAATGGCAGACTCCGAAGGGAGATCAGATCGGCATCATTCCGTTCGGAGGACACGAGACGGCCCGCGAATTCCGCGAGAATATCCAAGCGCCGTTCTTTCGCTACTACCTGCACGGGCAGGGCGAGAAGCCGGCCTGGCAGGCCAGCACGTTTCAGAGCGGATCGAATACCTGGCACACCTACCCGGCGTGGCCTCCGAAGGAAGCGAAGCCCACCAAGCTTTATCTGCATACGGACGGTACCCTCTCGTCCACCGCACCGGATGCGGCCTCCGGGCCATCTTACCGGGAGTACGTCAGCGATCCGGCGAATCCCGTGCCGTACCGCCAGCGTCCCATCTCGCCCACGTATCCTGCGGGTGACTGGCGAACTTGGGAGGTCGCCGACCAGCGTTTTGTCGATCACCGGCCGGACGTTCTCTCGTTCACCAGCGAACCGCTCGACCATGATCTCACTGTCACCGGCCCGCTTGCGGCGAATCTCTATGCTGCAACTTCTGGAACCGACAGCGATTTCGTGGTCAAGCTGATCGATGTATATCCGCAGGACGCGCAGAAAAACGCCTGGAGCCTGGACGAGGGGCCGAAGCCCGGCCAGTATGCCCAGTCGTTGAATGGATACGAACTGCCAATCGCGATGGAGGTGAGGCGGGGTCGCTATCTCACCAGCTATGAGAAGCCGTCCGCGCTGACGCCGAACAAACCGGCGGAGTGGAACATCCCTCTGCGCGATCACGACCACGTCTTTCTGAAAGGCCACCGCATCATGGTGCAGATTCAATCGACGTGGTTTCCCGTGATCGACCGCAATCCGCAGAAGTTCGTTCCCAGCATCTACAAGGCAACGGCGGCTGATTTCGTGTCCGCGACCCAGAGGATCTACTGCTCGCCCGACCTGCCTTCACATCTGGTGCTGCCCGTCGTGCCGTAATCGTGTTCTGAGTAGCGCCGCCGTCCCGGCGGCTGTAGCGGGGCCGTCTCGGCCGCGCACCGAGGTCCAAAATACCTCGCGACAGCCGGCAAGATGCCGGCGCTACAAAAAGTGCCCAATAAAAAAGGCCCGGAGTGTTTCCCGGGCCGCGTTACCTTTCCTAACTTCTACTTCCCGCCGGCGGTGCCGTGCTTTCCCAGCCACGACGCCAACTGCGTTTCTTGCTGCGATTTCAAGTCGACGCAGTTGTTGATCCGTTCAATAGACTGTTTATACGTGCGTTCCGCGGCCGCGACCTTGTGCGCGGAAAAGAACTCCGTTACTTGATCGCGCATGCCCGCGTCGCAGAAAACGCTGGTCGCTCCCACCACTTGGGCGCTGGCGAAGGGGCCGCCCGCTTTCTCAATCTCAGCCCAGCGCTGGCGGATGAAATCCCAGGCCAGTTGTTCGCCGGCCGGATTTCCCATCACGCTGGTGACCAAACCCAGCGCATCCTGCGACCGCACATCGGGGGAAATCGCGAAATTCAATGTGCGCTCCAGCAGTTTCGTATCGCTGAACTGCGGCAGCGTGAAGAGATACATGTAGTACTCTTCGGGCGATTTCGGATTCTTCGTGGCCGCTAATACTCGGTCGTAGAACGCGGAGTCTCCATTCAAGGCCGCGAGTCCCAGCGCGCCACCGGCCAGTTCGTGATCGACCGACGAGGGGTCAGTCAAGGTCTTGTCGGCGATCTTGCGCGCCTCTGCCAGCGCCTCCGGATCGCGGGCATCATAGCCCAGGGTTCCCATCAGACGCGACCGCATGGTCCTCTGTTCGTCGCTCTCGCCCGGCTTCGGCTCGTAGCCTGCTTCCTTCATGGCTGGAGCCAGATATTGTCGCAGCCACATGCGATAGGAATCGCGATCGGCGTCGCTCAATAGGTACTGGCCGATGTAGTTGAGCCGTCCCAGAACGTCGTCCAGCACGGCGCGGTTGCGGTCGGACTGCAGGCCTTGCGCGAAGGCGAGATAGTCGCCCACAGGCTCGCGCCCGACGCGCACCGACGCCCAGATGTCGCCTTGCACCGTAATGCGCTCGGCAGGAGTCAGCTTGGTTTCGGCATCGTTCGCCAGCGCCCGGACTGCTTCGGCGGAGTAGCCTGTACGGTAGTATCCGGTGGCGCCCGCGTTGGCAAGAACCCAGCTCGAGCAACCGGGCAGCGTGAACGTTTCCTCCTTCTTGGTCATCAGTTCGCACTTTGCGCTGTCTCCACTGGCGGAGCCGCGCATGCACAACGGGATCTGCCACAGTTGATCATTGGGGGCTTCGAACTTTGCCCGGTCTACGAAATACCGCTGCTGGGTCAACGTAACGCCGGTGGAATTACCCGAGCATTGCGCCTTCACATTGAGAATGGGTGCGCCTGGTTGCTTCACCCATGTTGGCATGATCTTGTCGACTGGCTTCTTCGACGTTTTCGCCTGCGCATCCCAGAAGTCATCTGCGGTCGCATTCGCGTACTGATGCTCCTTTATGTAGGCGTTCACGCCCGCACGGAAAGTCTCTTCGCCCAGATAGGATTCCAGCATGCGCAGCACGGATGCTGCCTTGCCGTAGGCGATTCCGTCAAACAATTCTTGAATCTGGGCCGGAGTGTCAGCCGCCTGGTGGATTGGCCGCGTATTGGCCAGCGAATCGGTGTTGAGGGTTCCGCTGGTGCCGCTTACGTCGTCCAACGCGTAATTCCACTCGGGCTTCCACTTCGCGACTGGCTTGCTCTCCATCCAGGTGGCGAAGCCTTCGTTGAGCCAGATGTCGTCCCACCACTTCATCGTGACCAGATCGCCAAACCACTGGTGTGCCATTTCATGAGCAATCACGCTGGCGATAGTCTTCTTCAGCCCAACCGAACCTTGCTTCTCGTCGATCAGCAGGATGACTTCGCGGAAGGTGATGCAACCGGTATTCTCCATCGCGCCCGCCGAGAAGTCGGGCAGGCCGATCAGGTCCAGCTTTCCATAGGGATATTTGATCCCGAAATATTTGTCGTAGTAGCTGAGGATGTATTCGGCGGATTCCAAGGCAAACTTGCCCATCTCTTTCTTGCCAGGAGTGCCGTAGACGCGAATCGGAATGCCGTCGGCCTCGCCTTCGATGTATTCGAAGTTGCCGACCACTAGCGCGGCGAGATACGACGACATTTTTGCAGTCGTCGCAAAACGCACGGTGTGCTTGTCGCCGGGACCGGCTGTGTCAGATACGATCTTCTGATTCGAGATTGCGATCAGACCTTTGTCGGCGATCGCCGTAATGTCGAACGTGGCTTTGTAGTCGGGTTCGTCAAACGAAGGGAAGGCGCGCCTTGCGTCGGTGGCTTCAAACTGCGAGGCAGCGTATTTGCGTCCCTGGTCGTCTTTGCCCAGGTACAAGCCGCGCATTTCGTCGTTGAGGATTCCCGTGTAGGTGATGTGTATCGTCGCCGTGCCAGCTGCCAGCGGTTTTGCGACGGTCAGTACGACCATTTCCTTTTCTTTTTGGGGCGTGACCGTGGCCTTTTGCGTCGTGCCGCCGCTGGTGACGGAGACGTCGTGGAAGTCGATGTCGACTGCATTCAGAGTGATCTCTACGGTCGGTTTCAATACGCGGATCGTGATGGTCTCATCGCCCTCAAACCTGGCCTTCTCCAGATCCGGAGTGAAGGTGAGTTTGTAGTTCTCTGGCCTTGCCACTTCGGGCAGGCGCTGGGCAGCAGCGAGCGAGAGTGTCAGCACGAGAAATGTCATTACGGCAAAGATGCGCTTCATGGTTTTTTCCTTAGGAGATTGAATCGGATTGCTTCCTTAATCGTGTCTTCCGGAATAGCGAATGCCCCAAACGCGGTTCCACAACTTCACTCCAGTTTGATACGGATGGTGCCTCGCGAAAGTTCATTCGCGCGATGCGACCACTCCATTCGGAACGGTCATTGCACAGTGATTCGCGCCGAACCAGTATGGAATCTCGCGGTAGTCCTCTACGTCAAAGACCACCAAATCCGCGTCTTTCCCCGGTTCGATGCTGCCTTTTCGATCCGCCACCCGGAGCGCCCAAGCCCCGTTGATCGTGGCCGCCGCGACTGCTTCCGCGGGCGACATCTTCATGTGCGTGCAGGCCAGCGACATTGCCATCGGGATGCTGATCGTCGGCGATGTGCCGGGGTTATAGTCGGTTGCCAGCGCGACTGGCACGCCGGCATCGATCAACCGGCGCGCGTCCGGGTAGTTCTTCAAGCCCAGAAAATAATTGGCTCCCGGCACCAGCGTGGCCACCGTATCCCGCTTGGCCAACTGCGGGATGTCGTCTTCGTTAACGTGGTCCATGTGGTCGAACGATGCGGGATTGAATCGCAGGAACGGCTCCAAAAGCGTCTCTGACAGCTGGCCCATGTGCGCGCGAACGCTCAACCCGTACTTCTCCGCCGCGGCAAAAATCTGCTTCGTTTCTTTTGGAGTGAATGCCCCCTTGTCGCAGAAGACATCCACGAATTGGGCGAGCTTCCGCTTCGCCGCCCGAGGAATCATCTCTTTACAGACGATCTCAACGTACTTTTGTGAGCAACCCTGAAATTCTTTTGGGACGACGTGGGCTCCAAGCAGGGTAGCGATCACTGTTCCTGGCCAGCGGGAGGCCGCCTCGCGGATCGCCTCCAGTGACTTCAGTTCCGATTCGAGGGTGAGACCGTACCCTGATTTGGCCTCGACCGTGGTTGTACCATGCGAGGCCATTTCTTCCAGCGCCGTCACGACTTTCGCCGCCAGTACGTTCTTCGGCGTTTGGCGAACGCCCTCCAGGCTCGACCGGATGCCGCCACCCGCCGCCGCAATTTCTTCGTAACAGGCCCCTTCGATCCGCTTCTCAAAGTCCACCAGCCGCGGGCTCGCAAAGACCGGGTGCGTATGCGAATCGACAAACCCGGGCAGGACGACCTTGCCGGCGCAGTCGATCTCAGTAACGTTGCGGCGATTTCGCTTCAGCCATGGGTCGCGGAGTGCATCCTTGGTGGTTCCGACCGAAACGATCTTGCCGCCCAGGCAGAGAACTGCGCCGTCTTTGATGATGGCCAGCTCTTTCAAAGCAGGACCGCGACGCGGGCCAGGCTTCGCGCCTGCAGCCTGCAAAGTAAGAAGCTGGGCGGCGTTCACCAGCAGAATTCCGGTTGGTTGGTGAGGTCTTCGTTTTGCAGTCACGCGTATTTTAGTCTAGCAGCCCCCTTGGCCACCAGGACAAGCAGACGCCGCCTAACTCGGTTCATCCGGTTGTGCAGAACCACGGAATCGGCCTACCATCGGTCGGAAGGACTCATCATGATCAGCACTCCGCTTCCGAATTCGTCTTCAATCGACATTCTCCGGCAAGTCGGGCGCCGCGCAGCGACCGCAGCTTTGCTGTGCGGGATGATACTTCAGCCTGGCTCTGCATCGCCGGAGCCGCGGGCTGCCCAGTCTCCCGCCGTGACACTGCGACAGGCTGCCGAGGCTCGCCACGTTATTATCGGCGCGGCTGTGGCTTCCAGATATCTGGACGAAGCGGATTACTCCGCCATCCTCGGATCGGAGTTTAGCCAACTGCAGGCCGAGAATGAAATGAAGTTTGGTCCCATTCATCCGCGGCCCGACACGGATCCCAATCCATACGATTTCAAGGGCGGAGATGCTCTCGTCGCGTTTGCTCAGATCCACAGCATGGTGGTCCGCGGGCACACGCTGGTGTGGCATAACCAGGTCCCGGACTGGGTGAAAAAGGGTAGCTACTCTGCCCCACAACTTGCCGACATTCTGCATAGCCATATCAAGACTGTGATGACGCGCTATGCTTCGAAGGTCTATGCATGGGACGTGGTCAACGAAGCGTTCAATGATGATGGCTCCATGCGGCATACGATCTGGTACGACCAGCCGGGAATCGGCGCGGGGCAAGGCCCGAAATACATTGAGATGGCGCTGCGCTGGGCTCGGGAAGCCGATCCGGGCGCAAAGCTTTTCTACAACGATTACGACGCGGAACAGGTGAACAAGAAGTCCGACGCCATCTATGCCATGGCGAAAGACTTTAAGGCGCGAGGCGTTCCGCTCGATGGCGTCGGCTTTCAAGCACACGTCAGTCTGAAATTCGATGATCCGACAAAGCTGGACTCATTCGTGAAAAACCTGGACCGGTTCGCAAAGCTGGGATTGGAGCTGCACATCACGGAACTCGATGTTCGCTTAAACGATTCCAGTCCGAACTCGCTCACCGCGCAGGCAAAGCTGTACGGCGAGATTGCGACTCTCTGCGTGCAGCAACCAGCCTGCAAGCTGCTGCAAACCTGGGGATTCACCGACAAGCACTCATGGATTCCGGGTTTCTACAAAGGGCAGGGATGGGCGCTGCTGTGGGATGACAAGTATCAGAAGAAGCCGGCCTACACGGCCGTTTACGATGCGCTGGCGAAATAGCGAAGCTCATATGCGGGCGCCCTCGACGGTCTTCGACAAAGCAGCGGCGCTCTGCTTGTCTGGATGTCGTGCATACCATATAGTGAGACATCCAGACGGGAACTACCTATGCGACTGACAGAGAGGGAACTAGGCGAGATCGAACCTTACACTCCGACACGCAAGGCGGAATTCCTACTGTCCGACGCCGTCGACGAAGCCGATTACCGCATAGTGCGACAAGAGGTTTGGAAGATGGGCCTCGATCCGGATTCGATTGTGCACAGGCGACCCGCCTCGTAGTACTCGATGGCGGTAAAACACCTTAGCTCCCCATCGGTACTTTCACGCCGGTCTTTTTCGCGAACCCCTTCGCTTCGTCGTATCCTGCGTCTACGTGGCGGATCACGCCCATCCCCGGGTCCGTGGTCAAGACGCGCTCGATGCGCTTGGCCATCTCGTCGGTGCCGTCGGCAACGGTGACTTGTCCTGCGTGCAGCGAGTAGCCGATGCCGACGCCGCCACCGTTGTGGATTGACACCCACGACGCACCTGCCGCTGTGTTCAATAGAGCATTCAGCAAAGGCCAGTCGGCGACCGCGTCCGATCCGTCCTTCATGCTCTCGGTCTCTCGGAAAGGGGAAGCAACCGAGCCACAGTCGAGATGATCGCGGCCGATGACGATCGGCGCCTTGATCTTGCCTTTCTTCACAAGATCGTTGATGGCCAGCCCAAACTGCGCTCGCTCGCCGTAGCCCAGCCAGCAGATGCGGGCGGGCAGGCCCTGGAACTTGATGCGCTTCTTCGCCAGATCGATCCATCGACGGAGAATGCGGTTGTCGGGGAATAACTCCAGCACTAAATCATCCGTTACGTGAATGTCGGACGGTTCGCCTGACAGCGCCACCCAGCGGAACGGGCCACGGCCTTCGCAGAACAGCGGGCGGATATATGCGGGCACGAATCCCGGGATGTCGTAGGCATTCTTGACGCCGCGCTGGAAGGCGAAGGTGCGGATGTTGTTTCCGTAGTCGAACGTGACGGAGCCCATCTTCTGCAGGCGCAACATGCCTTCGACATGGCGCGCTATCGCATCGAGTGACTTCTCCTGATACGCCTTTGGATCGCGCCCGCGCAATTCCAATGCAGCTTCGAACGTCATGCCGTTCGGTACATATCCGTTCAGCGGATCGTGCGCCGACGTCTGGTCGGTCAAGATGTCAGGAACGACGCCGCGCTCGGCCAACTCCGGAATCACGTCCGCGCAATTTCCGACCAGCCCGACGGAAATATTCTCTTTCTTGCGGATGGCGTTCTTCAGAATGCGCAGGGCTTCATCGAGAGTGGTAACCATGAAGTCGCAGTAGCCGGTCTTCAGCCGCTTCTTGATGCGCTCGGGATCGACGTCAATCCCGAGAAAAGCGGCGCCAGTCATGGTTGCTGCAAGGGGCTGAGCTCCCCCCATTCCGCCCATGCCGCCCGACACGATCAGTTTGCCGGCGAGGTCGCCACCGAAATGCTTCTCTCCCGCGGCGGAAAAGGTCTCGAACGTTCCCTGCACAATTCCTTGCGACCCGATGTAGATCCACGAGCCGGCGGTCATCTGCCCGTACATCATGAGCCCGGCGCGTTCCAGTTCGTTGAACTTCTCCCAGTTGGACCAGTGGCCGACCAGGTTTGAATTCGCGATGAGCACTCGTGGGGCGTGGTCGTGCGTTTTGAAAACGCCCACAGGCTTGCCCGACTGCACCAGCAACGTTTCGTCGTTGGCGAGAGTCTTCAACGTCTCGACGATGGCGCGGTAGGCTTCCCAGCTACGCGCGGCGCGGCCCGTGCCGCCGTAAACCACCAGATCCTTCGGGCGCTCGGCGACTTCTTCGTCGAGGTTGTTCATGAGCATGCGCATGGCAGCTTCCTGCTGCCAACCTTTGCAGGTGAGGGAGTTGCCGCGCGGCGCGCGAATGGAAGCAGGAGCCTGGATTTCGGTTTCAACGGGCATGGATAGATGGTACTTCCCAGAGCGGGCCAGTACAAATTGCGTCCAGCGCGGAAGAGGCGAGGTTCGACGCCGATGGCGTGCGGGCGTTCAGAGTCCGCCCTGGCAAGCGCCCGGGGATGAGGAAAGAGTTTGCGGGGTGAAATATAGCTCGCATTTTTTTCTTTCGTGTTCATTAAAATCCTCATTCGTAAGAACTTATCGTCAGTAGATCGTCTGAGATATAGATAAAATCTTGAGCCGCAAGGACTTAGAGGCAAAATATTCCGAAATAAGGACTTAGCCGGGGAGCGCAGTTCGTTCGCGGCATCGGTGGTCGAGAGATTGTGAGAAGAGCCCTCGTGCATGTAGCGAGCTTGATCTTCTTGGATTTCTCAGTAAAGGTTGTTCGTCACAAGAATCGGGAATTTTTGTGTGGAAGGCTGTGGAAAAAGAATGTCGGGCTGGAGTCGAGTCCTTGGACGGATCGGTCACGGTTTCCCAACGAGTGTTATGACGATTTATCGCCAATTGACTCTCGGCTTTACATAGCGTCTGGCGGTGGCCACGGTTCATCAGTGTGACTCACGTCACTGACAGCACGCGGTTATTCGTGTGCCATTAGGGCGTCTGCTCGCCCGTCCGAAGAGCGGTTCCCGCTTAGACGCGGCATCCCTGTAAGGGATATTCTCCGTGGCCAGCCGAGCGTTGGGCGAGGGCTTACCCGTCGGCGTTGAAATGGCCACTACCGCATCGTCGGAATTACGTAGTCCCCGAGTACAAACCAACCTCATGGAGGACGATCTATGAAGAATCTATTCTTTGTTGGATTATTGGCGTTGTTATTGGTGCCGATGGCGGCGATGGCGCAGAGCCCTTTCGACGGCACGTGGAAATGGGATCCAAGCAGCGTTCAGTGGCCTGAGAAGCCCGATGTGTATTTACTACAGAATGGAATGTTTGAGTGCAAGACCTGCGTGCCGCCGGTCAATGTTAAAGCCGATGGGACAGACCAGAAGGTGATTGGGGATCCCTACAGAGATACTGTGAGTCTAAAGGTTATCGACGACCACAACGTCGAGGAGACGTCCAAGAAAGATGGCAAGGTAGTCGTATTCGTGAAACGGTCGGTCTCAGCCGACGGAAACGCGCTGACGGTCAATTGGACCTACAGCGGCACTTCGAGTGGAGGACCGCAAACCGGCAATCACACCGACAAGCGCGTTGACAAAGCACCGGCTGGCGCAAACCTGATCTCCGGTTCGTGGCGCACGGAAAAAGAGGACCAGTCGGCCGAGTCCCGAACTTGGACCTACAAGATGAACGGAAATGAGATGACCATGACCAATCCGACTGGCACATCCTACACCGCCAAGCTGGATGGAACGGACGCTCCTGTCAAGGGCGATCCCGGAGTCACCGGCGTCTCGGTGAAGATGCTCGGCAAGGACACGCTGGAGGAAACCCTCAAGCGCGATAGCAAGGTCATCTCCATTGCCAAATTGACAGTTTCGGCCGATGGCAAGACCATGAAGTGGATCGTCGACGACAAACTGCAAGGAACTACCATCAAGGGCGCCGCGCAGAAACAGTAGACCTCGCGGCTTGAAAGAAAGCAGAAAGGCCCGGCTCAGCGCCGGGCCTTTTGGCAAAGAACGGAGCGACCGTTGTTGTAGCCGTTGTTGAAACCGCATTATAAAAGGGCGNNAAGTATATTGGGCTGGACGTTCATCAAGCAACCATCGTGGTCGCGGTGATGGATTCCACGGGTAAGTTAGTGATGGAGTCCATTCTTGAGACCGAAGCGGCGACGATTCTTCAGTTCTTTGCCGGCTTGCGCGGGACTTTGTCGGTGACCTTCGAAGAAGGAACCTGGTCGGTCTGGCTGTACGATCTGCTCAATCCGCACGTCGACAAACTAGTGGTGTGCAATCCCCGGAAGCCCGCAAGCTGGCAGAGCGGGCACGACACCAGACAAGCGTCTTCCACAACTGAGAGGGGGCTGGATGTCGCGGAAATCTCCCCGCCTTCCGGTCGAGGGAGAAGTATTTTCTTGACATCCCCTTTTATAGACCAGCCATTACGCTCAAAACCCCGGTTGCAGCGTCAACGAGCGGCAGTATTCACCTTGGAAGGGCCATCTCTAAGCTTTACATATTCCCGCTCGTGGCGACTCACCGCATCAGATGTGACCCAAGTCACTGACATCACACACTCACTCGTGTGGCATCAATACGTCTCGCTTCCCTGAGCAGTTCCCGCCGTTGCAGGCACCGCCTCAGACGATCCCTAGTCCTGAAGACACGGCGTAAGTGAAGGAGGTCCCGGATGAAACGCATAGTTTTGCTTCCACTCTTCCTCGCTTTAACGCTAAACGCACAACAGAAGCGTACCCTCACTCCAGAGGACCTCGTCGACATTCGTAACGTTACTGACCCGAGGATCTCTCCCGACGGACGGCACATCGCATTCGTTGTCACTGAGCCTGGAGATTCGAGTAAGCCGGACAAGGGACGTGACAATAACGTTTGGATCGTTCCCGTCGACAGCAGTGAGCCCGCACGACTCTTTGCGATTTCCACCAAAAGCGGGAGTTCTCCACGCTGGTCGCCTGATGGGCGTTGGCTGGCGTTCCTTTCTGACCGTGGCGAGGATGGCCAAAGGCAGATTTGGCTCATGCGCGCCGATGGCGGGGAGGCCGAAAAGCTCACTAGCGCGAAAACAGGAGTAGACAGCTACAAATGGTCCCCCGATGGACGATTGATCGCGTTCCTCGCGCGCGACGGCGCAACCAATGAGGAGCAGAAGAAGCAAGAACGGCAGAACGACCCCATTTATATTGACCACGACTACAGATACGCCCGCCTCTGGACACTCGGCCTGAATGACCGTGAACAGACACTCGTCACCAAGCAAAATATTGAAGTTAAGGACTTCGACTGGTCGCTGGACGCCGTATCGTTTGCGATTATTTTCACCTCGTTTCCTGTTTTCGAGGTGAAATCTAGCCTGGCAGTCGTGCGCCGCTCTGACGGCGAGTTGCTCAGGACACTCACAGATAATGTCAGTTACTCCTCAAGTGTCCGATGGTCTCCCGATAGCAGCGCACTTCTGTTCTTTGACAGCTCGCCGAAAGGATACAGTTATTGGCTGTCCCTTGTTTCACCAGGTGGGGGACAGCCAAGACCGCTGTCAAAGGACTACGTCGGAACATTCTTGGCATGCGAGTGGGAACCGGATTCTAAACACCTGATCGCAGAGGCCGCGGTGGATACGCGAATCAGACTGCTTCGGATAGACGTCAAAAGCGGCGAAGCGACTACGTTAATCGACATCCTGAACAGCGGGCCCGACTTTTCGGTCAGTGGTGACGGACGAATTCTCGCGTTCGTCAATGAGGAGCCAGACTCGGCGGGCGATGTCTGGTCGTTGGCTACCGGCGGACAACCTCGGCAACTCACCAGCTTTCATCCGCAGATCACCTCAATGAGGCTCGGCAACGTGCGCGAAGTTTCGTGGAGGAACAGGAAAGATGGACAGGTGCTGCATGGCGTCCTGGTGACACCGCCTGATTTCCAGTCCGGTAAGCCCTACCCCACGATCGTCGAGGCGCACGAGGGAGACCATGCCTGGTGGTCTGGCTGGCAAGGTTCCTGGTGGCAATGGCCGAATTACTCTCTTCCAATGGGTACGTGGTTTTTCTACCGAATGCTCGTGGCGTCACGGGCCAGGGCTGGAAGTTGCACGAGACTATCACCGATTGGGGAGGTGCCGCTTTCGACGACATTATGGATGGAGTTGATTCCCTAGTTGACCAGAAGACTGCCGATCCGAACCGCTTGGGAATCGGAGGTTGGAGCAACGGCGGATTCATGACTACCTGGGCCATCACGCATACAAACCGCTTCAAAGCTGCAGTGGCATTTGCGGCGCCCGTCGATTTCCAGATTCAGTGGGGCGGACACCCCGACGACAGTTGGAAATTCCTCTCAACTTTGTGGGGTACACCAATGCGTGCTCGCCAAGTATATGACGCTCACTCTCCATTCCACTTTGTCCAGAACTGCACGACACCCACACTCATTCTCCACGGTGAAACCGATCCGTTCGTCCCTATAGTTCAGGCTTACGAGTTTTACCATGCGCTGAAAGCGCTCGGCATTGAAACCGAAATGGTGGTCTATCCCCGGGAGGGCCACAGCATTGAGGAGCGTGCCCATCAAATCGATTTCCAGAAGCGAGTCCTGGCGTGGTACGACAGATATCTGAAGTGATGATTTGTTCTCTCCGCTAGGAGGGGCCGATTCTGCGTACCTCCACGCAAAATCGTATCTGTTGTTAACTAGCCCATAGCGCTCATTGAGGGGTNNTTCCGGTTTGCCGACAATCCACACGGAGAGCCTGTTCTAGTGGATTCCTGTTATTGATCGACCATTTCCTCACGCGTACATTGGCGGACACGCCGTGGGGAATGATCAGTCGGGTAATGCCGGAATTGCGCCTCCAAACCCAGAGATCGAAATGTGTAATCTCTGGGCACTTTTCTCGAGAGACGAGTCTATGCAAAAGTATTTCCTGCTGTTGCTGGTTCTGGCGTTAGCACTGCCTGCCAATGCGCAGAGTAACTACGGGGTTGTTAAAGGCACAGTTACTGATCCGCAGCATTTGCCGGTGGTGGGAGCCGCGCTCCAGATGAAGGCCGTGAGCACTGGCGCTACTCGCCATCTGGTCACGAACCGACAAGGTATCTTCGAAGCGTCTGCACTACTGCCGGACGATTATGTGCTGACCACGGAAGCACCAGGATTTGCCCGGCAAACACAATCGGTTCGGCTTGAGGTTGGGCAGGAACTCGCGGTCGCCGTCAGCCTGACTGTGAATCCGGTCAAGCAGGGAGTCGACGTCACCGGGGCGAATGAGGTGCTGCACACTTCCGATGCCAGCGTTGGCGAGGTGGTTGAGCCTAAGTCGATCGGCGAGTTACCACTGAACGGACGAATGCTGATCGATCTGGTGCTGACGGTACCGGGAGCCCACGTGGGTTTTGGCGCACAAACTGGTTCGACGAATCCTCTTTATTGGCGCCCAGGCCAGCGCTCTGCGGTTGTCCTTGGCGGCAGCCGCCCGAATG
>PMUM01000431.1 GCA_003166855.1 Acidobacteriaceae bacterium
TTCAGCAACGCGGGAACATTCGAGAAGACGGGCGGAACCAGCACCAGCGGCGGAGGCGTGAGTAGCGGCATCGTTTTCAACAACTCGGGCGCGGTGCAAGCCAATACCGGGATATTGACCATCGCCGACGCGGGCAGTTGCACGGGAGTGTGTTCCGGGACCTGGAGCGTGGCTACGGGAGCAACCCTTCAACTCGGCAGCGGTGGAACCGCGGCGTTGAGCGGAAAGATCAGCGGTGCCGGCACTGTGAACTTCGGCTCCTCCGGGACGCTGAATTACACCGGCACATACGACATCACCGGCGGTACGACGGGGAGTGGAGCGATCGTGAACTTCACCTCGCCCGCGACGGTGACGGCGACCGGGCCGCTGACGATCACCTCAGGAACGCTAAACTTCTCGACGGGCAAGGCGGTTTCAGTGAGTACGCTGACCCACAGCGCCGGCACGTTGACGGGCACGGACACCCTGACGATCACGGGACTGCTGACGTGGTCGGGAGGAACGGAGAGCGGAACTGGAATTACAGACGCCAATGACGGCATGACCATTTCAGGCGAGCCGTTTCTGGATACGAGAACGATAAACAACAAGAAGACCGCGACCTGGTCGGGCGTTGATTTCCTGATGCTGAATGGNNGGTCGATTTTCAACAATCTGGCTGGAGCCACCTGGAACCATACGGTCGACACGCCGATCGCCTTTGAAGGCGGCAATACGCCGACCTTCAGCAACGCGGGAACATTCGAGAAGACGGGCGGAACCAGCACGAGCGGCGGAGGCCTGAGTAGCGGCATCGTTTTTGACAACACCGGTACGGTAATCGCTCAATCCGGCGTGCTTCTGCTGGGAAGTTCGTACACACAGACCAAGGGCTCGACGCTTCTCGAAGGCGGCACGATATTGATGTCAGGAACGTCGCCACTCGCGGAGCAAGCGGGCAGCGTGCTCGGAAGCGGCACCATTACTGGTGACGTGACGAATACAGCCGGTTTGCTGAGCCCCAGTCTGTCCTCTCCTAAAGTCACGACCGGGAGCCTGGCCATCAGCGGTTCGGGGGCTGGAAACTACACCCAGGGGTCAGGCGGCTCGCTGCTTTTCGACATTGCGGGAAGCACCACCGGAAAGTTCGACACGCTGAACATCAGCGGAGCTGCCTCGTTCGCCGGCACGGCCATTCTTTGCCTCGTCAGCGGATTCAAGCCGGCGATCGGAACCACATTCCCGGTCATGAGCTACGCCTCGGAAACGGGAACGTTTTCTAAGGTTCAGTTTGGCTGGAGCATGGCATTAGGCGGCACTTCGGCAGTAGCGACCTACAACGGCGCTCCGAGCGACACATTCTCTCCTTTGGCATTGAGTTTTCCGAGCACACTGCTGAGTACCACGAGTGCGCCCATCACGGAAACTTTCACCAATGTGGGTCAGGTGGCACTGACCATCACCGGCATCACGCTGGGCGGGACCAACAGTAAAGACTTTACGATTACGTCCAATACCTGCAGCACGTCGCTGGCCGTCGGGGCAAAATGCACGATGACGGTCACATTCACGCCAGCGGCTGTCGGAAAACGAACTGCGACGATCACGATCATCGACGATGCCTGTGGCAGTCCGCACGTCCTTTCCCTGAGCGGCAACGGAACCGAGATCACGATGTCACCTTCGCCGGTAAACTTCGGCACGCAAACTGTGGGTACGACGAGTGCGCCGATGACGGTGACGCTGACAAATCATGGAACAACTACGGTGACCGTTACTTCCGCCACGATCACTGGAACGAGCAAGGGCGACTTCAAAATCCAGAGCAACGGTTGCACGTCGATCGCGGCCAACGGAGGCACTTGCACCATCAATGTCACGTTTACTCCGGCAGCCACAGGCTCAAGGACGGGGACGTTGAGCGTCACAGACTCCGACAAAGGAAGCCCGCAAACTGACGTTTTGGAGGGTACGGGTTCATAGCACTGGATTGACTCGAGGATTAAGAAGGTTTTTTTTCCCTCTTCTGCAAATCAGCCGCCGGGCTTCACGTCCGGCGGCGTTTTTTGTTGCTGCATATCCGGACGAACTTTTGCGCATTGAACCCGACGGACCACTAGCCTACCGGGTGACTGATTCGACGGCTGAAGAGTCGAACTATCGGAGCACGCGAAAGATGTTGAGGGTGGCGCGCTGACTCGTTCCGTTGACGTTGTAGCTCATCGGGGCGGGCAGTTCTCGGCATATCTCGCATAAGATCGGGCGACTCTTCCGCGATCGGTATCGGCAGAACGTTAGAGTCTGCGCTGAAACGCCTGCGCTCGTAGTATGTTTGTCACTTAAGACGGCGACGTAGGTAATCGTTCTCACGGCTCTCCGGGAAGGGAAACAGCACGATGGCGAAGCGGCCAATCTCACGGCGCAAATTCCTATTGCATTCATCGGGCGCGGCAGGCCTGATGCTGGCGGGAGGCCCTCTCGCGGCCATGCCTGCCCCGGTTGCGGCTGAAACGCAGACCATGTCAAGGGAGAAATCGCAAGCACCGCCCGAACGAGCTTGGGCTATTCCGTCCTGCGCGTGGAAGCGAACCCTCGGTGACTTGCCCAAGATCGCGCTGATGCCGGAAGACGGCGTGCCGCCGCAAGATCGGGCCGGACTGAATACGCTGACGCGGGTCAAGAAGGGAGTTCCGCTGGGTGGAATTGGCACGGGAAATTTCATGTACAACATCTGCGGCACATTCGGCCCATGGCAAATGAAAGTGGGTAGGTACGAGGAACGATTACTCTCGCAACGCGCGTTTCATATCCGGGAACAAGTAAGGGGAAAACATGCAACGGCGAGGACTCTTGCAACCGATGACGTGTTGCCCGACTGGCCACGGCTCCAGCCCGGCGAAGGCGAATACCACGCTTTGTTCCCTCGCGGCTGGTGCACTTATAGACCCTTCGAGACCAACATCGCCCTGGAGTTCTTCACCCCGGTCATCAAAGACAATTACCGGGAAACGTCTCTCCTCGCCGCGCTCTTTCAGTTCAGGATTCACAACCCGTTGTCATCGCCTGTCGAAGTTTCAGTTATGTTCACCTTTCCGAATGCTCCCTATACCGGACCGCAGAACACACCGATGGGGAAGCCAAAGGGGGCCGACGTTGACGAAACGGCGAGGGAGCGCAGGGGACTCACCAACGATTTGACCCACGATGCGCGTCTGGGAATCACTGCAATTCTGATGAAGGCCCATCATCCAACGAATCCGCCGGAAACGGAAAACTCAGAGTGGTGCATCGCCACCAATGCCGAGGCATCGCATACCACGGTTTGGGATGGTGAAGGTGACGGAACCGAGATTTTGCAAGACTTCGCTGCCGACGGAGAACTGTCTGATAAGCCCCTGAGTCAGGACAGCAAACTCCCCTCGGGAGCGCTGTGCGTAAAGGTTAAGGTTGCTCCGGGATCGGAAGTGACTATCCCCTTCGCACTCACATGGTATTTCCCACAGATTGAATTTGGACACGGTACACGTTGGTGGCGCCGCTACACCGAGTACTATCCCGCCAAGCCCGGGCAGGCGTTTGAAATCGCCAAGGAAGCCTTGCTCAAAGCGGCGGAATGGCTGAAGGCCGTCGAGATATGGCAAAACTCTATCGTCCAGAATCCAGCTTACCCTGAGTGGCTGAAGCAGAGCGTTCTTAATGAGCTGTACTACGCTACGTTCGGAGGGTCGTTTTGGGAAAATGGCTGCATCACCAAACCCAAGAAGTTCGGCAAGCGACCCGGTCAGCACCTCGCGTCGGTGATGGAGTGCCAGGAGTACGCCTTCGCGGAGACCTTCGACGTCCGCCATCACGCTTCCCGCAGCAACCGGGATCTCTGGCCGCAAATCGAGCGCGATATCCTCTTGGTCTTCTCCGATTTCATCAGGGATTCTCCGGACGGAAGTTGTCCCCACGACGCAGGCTCCATTGCCGGGGACCCGTTTTTTGAATACGACGGCTATGGTCGCTGGTACAACACTTCCCCCATGGGAATTAAGGGCCGGATTACTACCCCCTGGTCCGAATTCTCGCCCAAGTTCATTCAGCAGTGAAGAGCTCCGAATATAAGGACAACAAGCTGTTCAACGCCATTCTCTGGCTTGGTGCCCTGGAAGCGCTCGAAGCTATAGCGGAAAACAGGACGGATAAAGCCCTGATCGAGGAATTCACTGCAGAACGGAAGAAGGCGCAAGCCAGCACAGAGGCGCAGTTCTGGAACGAGGAACTCGGCTACTATCAGTACAACGCCCACAACACCGACATCATGGCCGACGCCACAGTGGGCCAGCGTTATGTCGACGTGACCGGTCTCCCGTCGGTGGTGAATGCTGACCGCCTCACGTCGCATTACCGGCAACTGTTCCGGCGCGCGGTGTTGCCGCTCAGGGATTTCAACGGTGATGGGGTTGACGACATGGGCGCGGCGAACGCGCAGGCTGCCGCAGCTTGGCGGTGATGGCATGCTTCCGACTTTCCGCTAACAGTTCCCGCCGCGCTTGCTGACGCAAGTGTTGCAACATGTCCAGTTGCT
>PMUM01000320.1 GCA_003166855.1 Acidobacteriaceae bacterium
AATACTCAGCAAACCCCGGAACCTCTGATTCGAGTGGAAAAGGGCGGCGCCGGCGATTGCGCATGACTGGCTCCTTGCAGGCGAGCTGCAACAACTGGCGCACGCCACACTCAGCATCAATCGTATGCTTGCGCACAGCAACGGCAGTCTTTGACTTGGCCCCATGTTGCTCCAACCACTGCGATACGAACTCCTTTATACAGGCCTTGCAGGAAGCAACATCTTTGCAGCCTTTCTTCTGTGCGAACTCAGCAAAGTGAAAAAGCAGCGGCAACCGGCGATACACAACAAGGCGAGAGTACCCATGTGCTTGCAGCCATTCCAAGTAGCTCTCAATCTGCGGAGCCAGCCAACTACTGCGGACTCTGTCGATGGTTGAAGGCTTGACGTAATAATCTTCGAGCATGAAAAACCTCCCTTCGGAAATCTCCGATGGAGGTCCATGATCCGCCTAACCGCACCAGTTATGTGAATAGCCCGCCCTTCGGCTGGCCGCACAGATTTGAATTCCTCTCGACTTGTCCTACAACCGGTTTGCAGAAACGCAATTTCCGTATTGGCTAACGACCATCCGGGAACTGCGCGACTTTGCTCTGCCCTACGCCGTCAGTCAGGCGCTATTCGCGCGCCGCCCCGCCGAGAGTCCGTACGTCCCGGCTCCTCAGGTAAGCAGCCGTTGGTCCCTGGTCCCCCGGAAATAGCAGAGCGTAATCAAGGGGCGTGCATTCCACCACTTCCCCTGGGGCCTCATAGTGTCCCGGGAGTTTTGCGCGGACCGTAAGATCGGCGCCTCGCTGCACCAACAATTCGACGAGCGGAAGTCCAGCATCTTCTCGCTGTGTTGCCGCGTGGAATATGGGTGTTTGGCCGCCAACGCCGGCTTCGTCCAGCATCGCTGGTGCATTGACATCAGCGCCACGATCCAGCAATAGCCGTGCCACATCGAGGTTTTGAAACTCGGCGGCCACGTGGAGCAGCGTCCCACCGCGCAAAGTGAGCATACGAGCTGCCGTGGTACCAAAATCGAGTTCGGGAAATCGTTTGTGGATGAGAACTGGGCTGGCGTCCAGCAGTTCGGCCAGTTCGGTCACGCGGCCGCGAATCACCGCCAACACCGCAGGATAGGCATTTTTGGATTTTCCTCCGGCGTGAAGAAGGATTTCAATGCAGGTGGCCAGCACTTCAGGATCTCGTACGTAGGTGCCCAGCAAATAGTCGAGGGCCGTACCTGGGTGAGGGATGCCTCGTGACTCCCATAGCGCTTCGCTCCCACAATTCGGATCCGCGCCATGCTCCAATAGCCATTGTAGGGTCCGGGGGTTGAGCGTCTCGCAAGCGGCAAAAAGAATAGGATAGTCGCCGTGCCAAGCTGCGTTCACGTCAGCGCCGTGGGCCACGAGCAACTCCATCATCGGAATTCGCTCGCTGTCGAGTGCGGCGCGCATCAGGGGTCCATCGACTCCCTGATGGACGTCTGATCCATTCTCGATCATCCATTTCGCGATGGCCAAACGGGTCCGGTCCGGTGATACCCGAGGCACTCTGCACTCGGCGACCCACGTAAGAGGTCCGTCCTTGGCATAGCCCAACGGAGCCTTATGCAACGCCGGATTTCGCAACATCATGGCTTGGACAAGGGAAAGATCGTTACGGTCGATCGCATCTTTAAGCTGTCCAGCTTCTTCAAGCGAGTCGACGTGTGCTTTCAGTTTGGGCCAGCTGGGGAACCCGTATTGACGAGCGACTTGAAGCTGAGCATCGGAGAGAGAGCGAGCATTGCCCGCCTTTAATAGGTCCTTTGCTTGATCCTTCAGGTGACGGAGGTTCGGGCGATCAGGAAGGGGGCGAGCGGCGTGGGAGATTTGGTTCGACATTGCGAACTCCTTTCATCGAGTGCCCGCCGTCCGCAATTTCGGGCTGAAAGAAGTATCGCTAAACCAGATTGAATTGCAGGTGGGCTTCTACCCTTTCCGCGGACCGGAAGCGTCCCTCACGCTAGCTCAAGCTTACCATACGGCCCGCGGGGTGTTGCTCCGCTGCTCGCTAAGCGCGGAGCGTTTTGCACGGTTCTGGATGACGGGCAATCCGGAGATTGAGGTTCAGCCGTGTCCGACAGCTTCAACGGGCTTTCATAGCGGCGTCCGAACGGCAAGTTCCGGCGTTACACGTTATGTGTCCTTAAAAGAGGGCACCGCCAAGTTTGATACTCAGTTTGGTGTCTTCGGGCACAAAACGGCGAGCGACACAAAAGGCCGCGAGTTTCAAGACGCAGGGCATTCTCGCGCCCCTGCTGGTGCGCGAACTGGAGGAAAGCAAATACGAAGTCGTAGCCGGAGCGCGTCGTCTGCGGGCCGCCCGCATCGCGGAACTTGAAAACCTTCCCGTCCGCATCGTCAAACTCACAGATGCGGAGGCGATCGAAGCCCAGTGCGTTGAAAATCTCCAACGTCAGGACATCCACCCGCTTGAGGAAGCTCTGGGTTTCCGGGCATTGCTTGAACTCGGAGAACCCGCCTACAGCATTGCCACCATTGCAGCCAGGACCGCGAAAAGCGAGGCGTACATTTACGGCAGAATTAGGCTTGCCGACCTCATCCCGCCTGTGGCTGAGGCGTTCCTGAAAGATCAGATCACCATCGGCCACGCTTTGCTGATCGCCAAGCTCCCCGCTGCGCAACAGCAGGAAGCGTTCACCGCCGCCTTTCGCGGGATGTGGACAAGCGAGGGCAACACGCAAGTCCTCATCCCTGTGCGCGAACTGGCGGCGTGGATCGAGTCCAACATTCTGCTCCAACTGGCGTCCGTGCCGTTCGACAAACAGGACGAAACGCTGGTGCCCGAAGCGGGTTCGTGCGCCAATTGCCCGAAACGGACGGGCTTTAACAAGCTACTTTTTCCCGACGTACAAAAGGATAGCTGTATTGACGCCCAGTGCTTTCGTCACAAGCTCGACGTTCACATATCGAAGACGCTCGAAAGCAAGCCGAAGTTGGTACAGATTTCTTCGGCGTGGAATTCCCGCGAGGGCGCTCCCTTGGGGCGCAACCACTACGTGGAACTCCAACTCAAGAAAGCCAAGACCAATGGAGGAGCGACGAAGTTGCCGCCAGTCCAGAAGCCTTGCGAGAAGATGACGGAAGCCATCGTGATGGACGGCGGCAAGCGCGGACAGCTTGTCAAAGTCTGCGCCGACCCAGCTTGCCACGTGCATCACCCCAACACGCCCTCTGCCGAACAGGTTGCGCGGGAGCGGATCGACGAACGCAAGCGCATCGAGAGAACCAAGCTGGCAATCACCACTCGGCGCCGGGCTTTGGCCGCAGTGTTGGAGCGGGTGTCAGCGCCATTGAAGAAGGCCGATCTTTTGACCGTGGTCAATCACGTCATCGGCCAACTGCCCTACAACCAAGTGCCGACTCTGGCGAAACGACATAAGGTCGAAGAAGGCAAGAGCATGAAGACTCCGCAGGAGCTTCTGGCAAAACGGGTCAGCACCTATGACGAAGCCGCGCTCTGCCGAATATTGCTCGAAATCAGCCTGCTCGACTCTGCTTACATGCGTTCCGGCGCATCCGACGAGCTACTCACCGATGCCGCCAAGCGCTATCGCGTGGATGTCGAAAAGCTGGAGAAAGCCGTGGTTGCTGAGTTTGCGGCGAAACGCAGCAAGGAGGCCAAGCCTAAGACCAAGGCAAAAACAAAATCCGTAGGTTAACCCAGTTGCGGACGATTCGGGCGGAGTGGCTCCATCCACTTCGCCCTTTTTTTCGTCCTATACTGTCCTCATGTGCGGTCGCTCCTCGGCCAGAAGGTGCGTGGCACAAGCATGACGCAGAACGTGCGAGCCATAGCGCTTGAGCTTCAGACCCAGTCGTTTCTGTAGCTTTTGAGTCATCGTGGAAAGAGCGCCAACGGAGACAGGCCGGTATGGCCGCCTGAGTGTCAGCAAGACTTCCCGGTGGGCACCACGAGGCCTGACCTCCTTCAGATAACGCAGAACTGCATTCCCAACTTCGGTGGTCAGGGGATAACTTTGGACTTTCCTCTGTTTGGAGCGGCGCATGGTAATTCTCTCCTCCGCCCAGTCGATATCTTCAAGACGCATCCGACAGACTTCGCCCACGCGAAAGCCATAGAACGAGCAAAGCAGGATCGCGCAGCGACTTCTGATCTGGCGTGGCGATGCACCATTGACGGTGGCAAGTCTACGAGTTGGAGCCATCGCAGTCAGATTCGCCTTGACATAAAGAGCGATCCGATAGGACGGATTTGAGATTGCACGCTTTGCTGTCGGAATCGATCGGGCGTGTTCAAGGCGCCAGCGGCGTTACCGTTTTGTAACAGATCAGAGCGTCATATGAGTCAGCCCAATAGATCAGATTATTCTGTAGTGCGGAGCGTTTCTCTGGCGGAATCCGGTGCAGCAGCGTCCGAATAGGCCGGAGATCAAAGAGCGTGGCTGGGTACTTTGCTTTTTCAGCAAGCAAGGCGAAAGCCAGTTCGTCCTCACGCTCGTCAGCGTCCCAAGTGTTTCCCAGCAGTGTTGCCTTGCCCCCAGCACCGAACGCTCCTACATTAAACGCCTTGCTACCCTGCGCTACCGCAAACTCCGCAATGAAATTGCCCAGCGTCGAGATGCCGCGGGCATCATAACCTCGATGCAGATGGTTGCGCCCGAAACGAAGTAGCACTTTCGATGGAGTTCCTGGCGTTGAGTGATGGCGGTAGTGTTCAAGGAACTGCTCCTTCATGAGACGCTCACGCCCATCTTGGGCGATCATCTTCGTGTCTGGGCCGAGGCGATTGTTTTCAATCACTAGAGTAGCCACGAGGTTTTCACGAAGAGACACATCATTTAACACTTCATCCGCGTCCCCTTTACTCTCCTTAGCCAGGTCGAGCAGATCAGGCGCCATTGTTCTGTTGTACCCATCTTTCGTAAGCTCCACCATCCGCCTCTGATTCGAGTCGCCGGGATTCAGGGCGGCTAGTTGCCGGATGAGAAACTGTGGCTGTTCCTCCTCCATATCGCAACCCCAGACGACGTTTGCATCTCGATCGGCGAGCGCATGAACATCAGTTGCTTCTTGTTTTGTCCAAAGACCCCGAACTTCAGGGCCTTTTCCCGCAGGCACAGATTCGAGTTGGTGAGCGGCCCAAGGACTGACTTCCGCCCCTATGTGTCGGTACCCTTGCCTCCACATCTCAGGCCAAAGCACTCGGAGAAGTGCTGGAATCTCCTTATCCCCGTGCAGTTCTCCCAAGAGGAAGAAGTGACTGTTCTTGGCTTCATTGAGGAGAAAGTTCCGTCCTTCGTTTTCCACGTCGTACTGATGGCTCGCAAGAGTGGTTAGTATTTGGTCGTCGGCCTGGTCCGTTACTCGATGCAAGGTTGCAGTTGACGCGGCAGCAACGACGCTCAAACCAAAGATCATCCAAGAAAAGTGTCTGCGCATATCCTTGATTACGTATCCCTGTCCTTCCTAGTTCCAAGTTTAGGCGACTGGATGGACGATTCGGAAGTTGAGAACTGCGTTCCGCGCCGGCGCTAATTTTGTACTGGTTCCGGTCCCGCATGGAGATCTGTCGTAAGCTTTTCCGGGGCAAAGAACAAAGTTCTTGCTATTGACTCCATGAATCGAGGATGGCCCAAGCAGTTCGACATGATCAATTTCCTCCCCATCGCCTGTAATCCCAGACGACTTCAAGACCTGCCGGACTGTCCAAGCCAAGCCGGTGAGCACGTCCACATTGTTCAAAGTCAACTCAAGGCCCTGCTCTGCGACAAGAAAAAACCAGTTTCCACCCCAGGCAATGTCACCATATACTGTGCCGATACTGGGTACTTCCACGGCCACCCTTGCGGCTTTGCGATAGCTGGAAACATTGTTGACGGTCACTTCTCCACTCTCGTGCAACATAGCCGTGACCACATCCACGGGGGTTTCCACACGATGTTCACCCGGGTGAACCCGGCCAGCGTGCGCCAAACTCACTATAAGTCCGATAGTTCCATGTCCGCACATGCCCAGATAACCGACGTTATTAAAGAAGATCGCTCCTGCCGTGCATGTGCGATCGACTGGTTCGCATAACAAGGCCCCAACTACTACGTCGGAGCCGCGCGGCTCATTAACCACCGCAGACCTGAAGAAGTCGTATTCTGAGCGAAAACGCCGCACGCGTTCGGGAAAAGCGCCAGAACCAAGATCGGGCCCGCCGTTGATCACCAAACGCGTTGGCTCTCCCCGGTGTGGGAATCAATTACTCGAATTGTCTTGATTTCGCTCACCACACTCGGCATCTGTTCTTCGGCATCATGGACTGCCCCACCTTGCAGTGAAAAGCATTCCCGAAGTCGGGCATGTTCTGCATGACACCATTCACCCTGAATTGGCGTGGAGAATGTTCGTCCGTTTCCCCCTGAACTCGTTGCTGCTGCGGCCGGGCACTCCCACACCAGTTCTGCGCATACGCCAAAAAGAACTGTTGAAGGTTGGTATAGGGGTCTTCGTTGCGATTCAGTTCGATCCGCTTCTTCGCGGCATCCGCCAGGAATGCGACATATGCCAAGCGCAACCCGCCACTATCCGCGGTATTTTCGCCCAGTGTCAGTTTGCCGTTGACCTTGATGCCATCCACCACGGTAAAACTGCTGTATTGCTGCTCTTCACAGCTGGTTTTCTCCTGAAACCGCTCCGCGTCCTCTGGGGTCCACCAGTCTGTCAATTTCCCTTTGCCGTCAAACTGGCGTCCGACGTCATCGAAGCCATGAATCAGTTCGTGCCCCATAACCGATCCAATGTGGCCGTAATTTTGCGCATCCGGCGACGCGCTGTCATACAAGGGTTGCTGCAGGCTGCCGGCTGGAAAGGTCATATCGTTCATGGCATTGCTGTAGAAAGCATCCACGCTATCTGGACTCTCCTCCCACTCGTCACGGTCCAAAGGCTGACCAATCTTACCTAGTTGCCGCCGGTTCTCGAACTCTATAGCTCGTTCAAAATTTCCATATGCGTCATCGCTCGCAATTTTGAGGTTCGAATAGTCCCGCCAGTGGTCTGGGTACCCGATCTTGACAGCCACAGCGTGAAGTTTTTCTTTGGCACGAACTCTCGTCGCTGGGCTCATCCAATTCAACGAGTCGATCTCCCGTTCCATTGCTCCTTCAATTTCGTGCACCATCTTGAGCGCCGCCTGCTTGTTGGACGGCGCAAAATTCCTTGCCACATAGATTTTCCCTAACACTTCAGGCAACCCTTCCTCCGTCGCGTCAACACATCGCTCCCAGCGGGAGGCCTGCCGTTGTCGCCCTCTCAATGTCTTACCGTAAAAACTAAACTGTTCATCGTCGAAGTTTTTCGGCATCACGGACCCGGGTATCGAGTGGAGGAGGTGCCAACGCAAGTAAGGTCGAATCCGCTCGATGCTGTTAGAACTGAGCAATGTATTCAGGCCCTTGAAAAACTCCGGGTTCCGCACGTTCAACTCTGTAACCCTGCCGATACCAGCGCCGTTCAACAAGCGCGTCCACGGAAGAAACGGAGAGAGACTCGCAAGCTCGGGAATCTTCATCATGTGATAGGCGTTCGCCGGATCACGCCGCGAAGCCGAATCCATAGATAGCTTCGCAATAGCGGTTTCCAACTCCATGACCACCCTGGCATCGATGGCTGCCTGGCGATCCGGCTCACCGGCGAGTCTCAAGGAGTTCTCGATGTGCTGCACATAACGTGCCCGAATACTTTCAGCCGGCTCGCCGGCGCGGGAATAGTAATCCGCTTCTGGTAGTCCAAGCCCGGCCTGGTCCAGAAAAGCAATCTGCTTGTTTGGGTCTATGAAATCCTGCTGTTCGCCAAGATTGAAAAATGCGTTCACTCCCATAAGCTGATAGTGACCGAGGAGGTCCGCCAGTTCTTCCGCATCTGTAACCGCGTCGATGCGATGGAGTTTATTCACCAGTGGCCCCATACCCTTGCGCTCAATTATGTTTACGTCCATGCACGAGCCGTAATAAGCGCCGATCTGCTGCTCATCGCGCGTTCGTGTCGCTCCCCCTGCGAACGCTGTTTCGAGAATCCTGCGTAGTTCGCCCTGGGTGTACTGCCACACCATGGTGCCGACCGCGAACCCCGATCGATCCTCCGGAATGGGATGGTATTTACTGAAGTTCCCGCAGGCATACTGGAAGAAGTCGACACATGGGTCGGCCGTGGCATCCATGATTTGAATGCTCAATCCGGGCAAGCGCTCGCCGGTCTCCTTTGCGCTGGTAACGTTCTTCTCCTGCGCCGCGAGCGACAGGGATGCGACCAACAGCATCGGCAGAAATGGCAGGGCGGCTCCCGGCTTTCTCATTTGTTTCCCTTTTCGGCGACCTTTCTTTCCGTTTGCTTGATGTCGTTTCGAATAATCTTGCCCTCCTTCATGACAAACAACACATGGTCGAACGTATTGACGTCAGAAAGAGGATTGCCGGGCACAGCTATTACGTCGGCATACTTTCCCTTCTCGAGGATGCCGATGCGATCCTGCCATCCCAGCAACTCAGCCGCGTTACTGGTAGCCGCGCGGATGACCTCTATTGGCGGCAGACCCTCTCCTGCGTACGCGCGCAACATAGCAATACTGTTTTGCCCGCGGGCGTGCGCGCCAATGTTCCAGTACATGTCAGAACCGGCTGCCACCGGAACGCCCTTTGCTATGGCGCGCCGCAGGCGGTCGGCCCGGCGCTGAAACGCTTGATGGGCCGCTTGGGCGACATCGGCTGCCGCGGTGCCTGGCTCGCTGCCGCGGAGTATTTCCGCGTATGTTTCTTCAGGGCCATCCGTCGGCACCAGGAAAATGTGTTTCGCGGCCATCGTCGCAAGCACATCATCGGGGACCGTATAAGCGTGCTCGATGGAGTCGACGCCGGCATCGGCCGCGATCCGCGTAGCATCATTTCCACTGGCGTGAGCCGCAACCTTGCGGTGCGAACGGTGCGCATCTTCGACGATCGCTTTCACTACCTCTGGCGAAAGCATCGGGCCGCTTCCATTCACGATGACTTTGATCAAATCCGCGCCATCATAAACAGCTTGCGACACCGCTTTATGGGCTTCGTCAACAGTGCTCACCACGACGTACTCTTGCGCAATCAAGCCCTGTGCCGGAGTGTCTAGTCCGCCGAATTGGCCTCCTGCGGGGGCGAGAGCGCGCGTGCTCACGAGCATGCGTGGGCCTTCCACCCATCCGGCGGCAATTGCATCGCGGAGTGCAACGTCGCCATTAACTCCGGAATTGCCCACGTCGCGCACCGTGGTAATACCGGCCTCAAGATCTTGCCGAGCGATTGCCGCTCCGAGTAGGGCTCGCTTGGCGGTGCTCATCGTGGCAACCGTCTGAAGCATGTTCAACTCGTCGACGCCGGGAAGCTTTGGGTCGTAGTTCTGAAGTAGGTGGGTGTGGCAGTCGATGATGCCGGGCAACAGCGTTGAATCGCCAAGGTCAACAACGTACGCACCTGGCGGGATCGACACGCTGGTGCCAATCGCGGAGATCTTGCCGTCTTCGACCAGAATAACTCCGCTTTGAAGAAGCCCGCTGCTTTTGCCGTCGAACAATCGATCGGCGCGAAGTGCAATGACAGATCGTTGCGGAGATTGCCCTTGAAGCAACGAAGTGGTGAGGACCGCAAACAGGAAAATGTTCTTGAGCATACTCCATTCCGTTATTCAAAGGTTTGAGGAAGAGGACTGACTGCTGTCACAAATGAAACGCAAGGATCCCCTCGGAGCCTAAGGTCTTTATAGTAGAACCGAAAGACGGCGTGTCTTCTTTGCTAATCTAAATACTTTTGGACCGAATTAACAGTTAGGTTGCGCTCGCCCTCCGGGAAAGATTGGTTAATCCGGAACAAAGCTCTTCAATCCGGAAAAGAAAGATTTGAAATCTGGGCGTCTACTATTAATCACGGGGGCAATTCTCATGCGCGAGACAGCACTTTGGCAATCTTGACCCGAGCATTTGCCGCTCGCCTTACTCTCCTGGCGGCGATTTATTTCGCCCCGTCGGATACGTTCGCAGCGGATCCCAGCGCCGGCCATCGTACGGAAGCAGAAAAGAACGAATATCACACCGCCATGCTGATCGCGGATCAAAAGCTTGCAGCGGAGGTGAAAAGTCATTCCGAGCTGGTACCGAACCTCGAATATCTTACGACCGAGATAGGTGCCCGGCTTACCGGTTCCCCGCAAATGCAACAAGCAAGCAACTGGACGCTTCAGCGCTTCAGGAACTACGGCATCGATGCCCACCTCGAAACCACCCAGGTGAGCCACGCATGGATTCGCGGTATAGATAGAGCGGAGATCACCGCACCAATTTCTCGACAAATTGAAATTCGTTCCCTGGCCTGGAGCTCGCCCACAGACGGTGCACTTACAGCCAAGGTCATTACAACTGACATAACCACAGTTGGCGATATCGCAAAGTACAAGGGGGAGTTGGGCGGAAAAATCGTAATGACTGCGCCCGCGCGACTACGGCCATCAAATGAAGTGCCCGCCAATTCATTTGATGCGCTCGCGCCTCCGCCCCTTGCGGCAGGTCAGGCTGGAGAAGCTGTCGCACCATTGAGCGAGTTGACGAAAGCGCTCGCCGACGAGAGGCCCGCTTCGATCCTTCTCGATAGCGGCAAAGTCGATAGCCTGTTTAATATGCAGTCTTACAACCCATTTGAACCTTCGGCCGTGCCCATGGCGTTCCTCACGCACGAGGATTACCTCTTGCTCCATCGCCTGGCAAAGAACGGGCCGATTCAGTTGAAACTGTCTCTGAACGGCAGATTGAGTGCGGTTGCGGACGCCTCAATCACAGTAGCGGAGATCAAAGGCAGCCAGTTTCCCGATGAGCGTGTGATTTTGGGCGCTCATCTTGATTCCTGGGACCTCGGCCAGGGGGCGCTGGACAACGGAACCGGGGCGATGGCCGTGCTCGAAGCAGCCCGCGCCATCAAGGCGCTGAACTGGAAGCCGAAGCGGACGATTACCTTCATTCTCTTCACCGGCGAGGAGCAGGGCAAGGTGGGCGCCAAGCTCTTCCTGAGAAATCACGCGGACGCAGTATCCAAGATTGATGGCGTGCTCATTCATGATGCGGGTACGGGGAAGGTCACCAGTATTGCTTTGGAGAATCTGTTCTCAACCGCTGCGGCGATGTTAGAAGTTTACCAGCCGCTACAGGAGACGTTTGGCCTGGAACCGCTGAGCACACGCTATATGGGCAGTTCCGACCATGTGCCATTTCTCGACGCTGGCGTTCCTGCATATTTGTGCATACAAGAACTGGCCCACTATGGCGAGGCGCATCACAGCCAGACCGATACCTTCGACAAGGTAATTCCGGACGATATCAACCAAGGAGCCGCGTTCCTGGCAGCATGGGCTTGGAACCTGTCTGAAATGCCAGACCCATTGCCCCGTCAATCCAATTGGTGATCGCGGAAAAGCATTGCTGCACACGTAGACACAACGATGCTGAATATTTCCTACAGAGTGACTCCGGTTCTCCTTATTATTCTGTTTCTTTGTCCTCTCCTTCTCGGCCAGAACGACATCATGAATCGACAAGAACGGTGGCGGTTCCTCGCGCCTTCGGCCCCGGTTTCGGACGATCCTAGACGGATGCCAGTCCCACCGTCACCGCATGGCCCTCCGGGGACGCTTGTGCTCGTCGGCGGGAGGATTTTTGACGGTCTCGGAAGCGAAAGCCGCGCAGGAACACTCGTCATCGAGCGGAACAAGATCCTACAGATACTCCCCCCTGGGGTGAAGAATTGGCCCGACACCGCACGGGTCATCGATGTAACCGGAAAGACCGTGATGCCTGGCCTTATCGATCTGCACACCCACATTACATATCCCGGGGCGCATGATTCCGATGCCGTAGCCGAGAGCATGTCCGACGCAACTCTGCGAGGTGTCGAACATCTTCGCTATTACATCGAGAGCGGCATTACCAGTGTTCGCGACGTCGGCTCCAACGGCGACGCGCCATTTCGCTTGAAAGTATGGATTCAGCAGAATCGTATTCGGGGGCCCAGAATCTTTGCCGCCGGCCAGATGATCACCGGCACTGGCGGACACGGCGATGAGGGCGGGCTTTCATTTAACCTTGTCTCTAATGATCCGGTCACTGGCAGGCACTACCTGGCTTCCGGGGCCGATGGATGGCGTGAAGCGGTACGACAGCAGTTCAAACGAGGCGCGGACCTGATCAAGATTGCCAGCCATTTCAGTCGCGCCGAAGTCACCGCTGCGGTGGAAGAAGCGCACGCTCTCGGCCTGAAAGTAACGTGTGATTGCGAGACGTTCTACATTCAGTGGGCTGTCGAAGCTGGCGTCGACATGATAGAACACCCCTTGCCGCGAACCGACGATACCATCCGCCTGATGGCTGGACAACATACCGAGGAAGATCCAACGCTGGTCAGCTACATGATGATCTTTGACCGTTCCGGTGGTTACTACGACACACCGTCTCGACGTTTCACGTTCTCGAAGGAGGCCAATGTTGAACTGGTCGCCAAAATGCGAAATGCCGGAATCAAGATGGGAATTGGAACTGATCTGGTCTCCGACTCATATCAATACTTGCCGTGGGCCTACATCACGGAGTTAAAACAATTTGTGAAAGCTGGATATTCCATTCCAAATACGTTGGAGATCGCAACCAGGATCAATGCTGAACTCCTCGACATGAGCGACAAATTAGGCACATTGGAACCGGGGAAGCTTGCCGATGTTATCGTCGTCGACGGCCGTCCGGATTTACGCTTAGACGACTTGGCGAAGCTTACGCTAGTAATTCGTGACGGGTATATTCAGGTAGAAGATCGGCAACTGCACGCTCCCGTTCACTCGCCTCTGCCAATGCAATAAGAGAGCTTCCCGCTCGGCTCCCCTTGCGCCTACTCGAGCTTCGCTATGCGGGAGGTAATGGCCTGGCGGAACAAGTCCTCAACTCGGGCGAGTCCTTTTTCCTGGCGCTGTGCTTGTTCTCTTGCTAATATGGATTGCCGCTCCGAGATCTCCGTTTGTTCTTGCGCAATCGCAGACCGCTGTCCAGCCAGCTTCGACTGCTCTTCTCCGGCTCGGGACTGAAGTTGAGCCAGCGCATCTTGTAAGCCAGCCAATTCCTCGCGGACCCGGCTGAGGTCTTGTTGGCTGGCACTCGGCCTCAGGCGGCTGAACTCCGCTTCCATCTTACTAAACGTTGGCGTCACATCCGCTACATCTACTCGAACTAAAGACTCTTTCTTTTCAAGATCAGCCTGCCCCTCGTCAAGCAGCGTCCGCTTCTTGCGGAGTTCACTTTGCTCTTGGGCGATAGCGTCGTCGGGCGCAAGCCACTTCTGCACTTGTCGCACCGTACCTTCATCGCGGATTACATAAGACTTGCCACGCTGGGCCAGCCAGATGAAATCCTGAGGAATGGCTTTTCGCAGTGACTGCGCGTGAGCATACTCATCCTGCGTGCAGGATATATAAGCAGATTCTCCGGTCACGATCACATAGTGCAATCTCCCCGTCGGCAATATGACCTTGCGCCCATCCGGGGATTGTGACGTCTGCGATACTTGAGACTCCCGTGAGACTTGTGGGACTCGTGAGACTTGTGGGACTAACGATACCGTGCCGGCCGTGGAGCTTGCCGCGCCGCTCTGCGCGAGCCCGACAGGCGTCGCGAGAATGGCGAGGATTAGAAATACAAATTCTGTGACAGTTAATCGCGTATATATCTTTTCGGTTTTCATCGTGCGACCATTTGCTGCCTTTGCAGCGATAATCGGCTCCTAAATCATGAGGTCGCCGCCATTGATGTCGATGGCAGCGCCAGTAATATAGTTTGAATTGTCGGATATGAGAAAGTAGATGACCTCGGCAACCTCTTCAGGTTCGCAGATTCTCGCGATCGGAAATCCATTCACGAGCGCAAGGAGCTGCTGCGGACCCACGTTTTGCCGGACCATTTCGGTGTTCACGAGCCCTGGGCAAACCGCATTGATGCGAATATTATGCGGGGCCATTTCTTTGGCGAACGCCCTGGTAAGCCCAAGAATGCCGGCTTTGGCCGCCGTATAGTGTGCTCCGCCTAAGGTGCTGACGCTCTTACCCGCCGTTGAGGACAAGTTCACAATACGGCCCCAGCGTTGCCGGATGAAGTGGGGAAGCACAGCCTGCGAACACAGAAACGTTCCTTTTAGATTTGCGTCAATCACCACATCCCATTCTTCTTCGGATATGTTCGGCAATCGGGTCGAGCGCAACACTCCCGCGTTGTTGATCAACACGTCGATTCCGGATAGCTCTGTCAATGCTGCCGATACAAGCCGATCAACAGCGGCAGCATCAGTAACGTCAGCCGCGACCGCGATTGCGGTTCCTCCGGCGCGCGAGAGCGCTTCTGCAGTCTCTATTGCCGCGTCTTCCGATATGTCGTTAACCACGACCTTTGCGCCACGTCGGCAGAGCAAGTGCGCGACGGCGCTTCCTAATCCCCGGCCCGCACCAGTAACAATCGCGACTCTGTTCTCTAGCTCACGCGTCGGGTTCATATCTCATTCCTCTATATGATTGGAGCCTTGGCAACAGCAGATTCCTCGCTAAACGCGGCACGCTTTATTGGGTCGCTACAGGCAAAACAATGCATGAGGCTTTGCCGGGAACTCGATAAATCGTTTGCTTCGCTCCTACATAATCGCGTTCCTTCGCCCAAAAAATATTTGCTACGAATGTCTGGGGATTACGATCGATAAGTGGAAACCATGTGCTTTGCACCTGCACCATAATCCTGTGCCCTTTGAGAAACGCGTGATCGTTCGTATGCAAGTCAATTTTGTATTCCAAGGGATGGTTCGGTGGCAGGGCCATGGGTCTGTCAAAACTGTCATGAAACCGGCCCCGAAAGACTTCGGCTGCGATCATGAGCTGGTAACCTCCTAATTCACGGGTCTCTGTATCTTCATTCCCGCTATTGTTATCAGGGAAGACATCGATCAACTTGACGACCCAATCGCTGTCGGTTCCCGAGGTCGATGCAAAGAGGTCCGCTGTAATGTCGCCGGTAATCACCAAATCTTTCGTCAACGGCTCGGTTTGCCAACTCAAAACGTCTGGACGATGGTCGGCAAATCGTTGATCTCGAACCAGCCAAGTTTTCCAGTCTGGGTGAGGATAAGTTGGAGTAATTGGTCGAGGCCGGTATGGCACGGGATTGTCAGGATCTGACAAATATATGTCGAACTGCCCATCGCTATTGTTTGGGTGTTCAAAGGAGAGCTTGTGCCCGGCACGAAAATAAAGTTTCCGTGGCTCGACACCTAGAGTAGGAGGCCAAGTATTGTAAGGCTTCCATTCATTCGTGCCAGTCTCAAACATCAGAGCCTTGGACTGCGGCAGCTTGCCTTTCCCGTGCAGCCAATAAGCAAACCAGGGGGCCTGAACCTGCGCTCGGAAATACTTGGCGGTGTCGCTCCCAAAGCCCAAGACTCCCAAGCTACGGCCAGTCCCACGCGTCCAACCGCCGTGATTCCATGGGCCAGCTACAACATAATTCTGGCCATTCGATTCATCCCTGTTAAGAAGCTCGTAGACTTTCATAGGGCCATAGAAATCCTCCTGATCCCACCAGCCTGCTACATTGAGCACCGGCACTATGGTTGGGCGAAGAAAGGTCGCAAATGCCTGCCGTCTCCAAAAGTCGTCGTAATTCGGATGAGCGACAAAGTCGTTCCACAATTGGACGCTACCATGCAAATAGCGCGTGTTTGCGTGCGAGAGCGGTCCAAGTGACAGGTACCATTCGTAAGTGTCGTACTTGTCGAATTGGAAATGGGTATTCTGCTCTTTGGACGCTTCAACCAGCGAAGCGTATTCAAAGCCATAGCTGAGGCGAAACGCGCCATTGTGATGAAAATCGTCTCCAAGAAACATGTCCGCTGAGGTTGCCTCTTCTGACACGGCTTTGAGTGCTGGATGTGGGTCGCGCAAGGCCATTACTGCAGTCCAACCTGCATACGACGCACCGAAGATCCCAACACGTCCATTGTTGTCAGGAACGTTTTTCAACAACCAATCGATGGTGTCATAAGCATCGGTGCTGTCATCGGAAGTCTTCGAATCCTTACCCCGGCGCGGGGGCTGATTCATGACAAATTGCCCTTCCGACCTAAAACGGCCACGTACATTCTGAAACACGAAAATGTATCCGTCGGCCATCAACTCGTCATAAGCCTGCGATTCGACGATCCTCTTGTCAGAATCTGGGACTCCATAAGGGCTGCGGGAAAGAAGGAAAGGCAAGGGCTTGTTCTGATCTTTCGGAACCATGATTACGGTCTGCAAACGTGTACTGTCGCGCATCGGTACCATCACTTCATACAAATGGAACTCTTCACCTTTTATGACAGTTGCTCCGGGTATTGTTTGAGCAACGCACCACATCGGCCCGAGCGCGAGCACGAGTATCAGCGACAAACGCGGAAGAAATCTGTCGTCCTCGGGTTTCATCTCGGACAATGAATGGGAAAGAAACATTTTGTACATGCCCTTCGGCAAGCGAGTGAAAGCTGGAAAGCCCCTTCGCGCTCAATCTGGTTGAGTACCGGCAATTGAGAAATATCTTCCCGGGTCAGTAGCGCCCTCCGTATTGATCACGAACACGCTCGACCGCGGGCCCAGGTGCAGGGCATCCCGCACAACTTTGAGGGCTTTCGTGGTCAATATTGCCGATAGCGCTCCTACGCCGGCAGCTCCTGACTCTCCCGCAACAATCGCCGGATCGCCCGCGCCGGGATGTGCCAACTTGCGAACCGCATTCAGGCACTGCTCGTCGGTAATCGCCACGCACGCATCCAGCCCGGCGTACAAGGTAGGCCATGCGGTCTTCGACACGAAGCCGCAACTCAGCCCGGCCATACNNAGTGCCGCCCACCTGCACCATGGACCCGGCTCGCATCGACTCAAGAACGCACGCCGCACTGACTGGCTCGCAACTGACGAGAAATGGACGTTCGGGGCCGAGCTTCTGCAAACACCACGCAACGACCGCAGCCGCCAATCCACCCACGCCAGCCTGAACAAGAACCAAGTCCGGTATCTCCAGCCATTGCCGTGCTGCCTCCTCCATGATCATTGTGTAGCCCGTCATGATGTAGTGCGGCACGATCTCCTGTCCTGCCCAGGCCGCGTCGGAAATCACAATCCAGTTATTCATCGTTGCCGCGCGGGCCATTTCCATCACAGCTTCGTCATAGCTTCCGTCGATCACCGAGACTTCCGCGCCCTCCTGCGCAATCGCGTTCACACGGGCCCAGCCACAATGTTTGGGGATAAAGACTCGCGCGCGAAGTTTAAACTGGCCCGCCGCACGAGCTACCGCCCGCCCGTGATTGCCATCGGTGGCGCAAGCCAGGATGGACCGGCTGGAGATTTCTCCGGCGAGTTGCATTCGATGGATCGCATAACTCACGCCCAGAATCTTGAAAGCATTCAATCCCATTCGCCGGGATTCATCCTTGACCAGCAACTCGCCGATCCCCAGCTCTTTCGCATACGAGGGCAAGCGCCGCAGCGGAGTCGGGTCATAACCTGGGTACGTTCTGAAAAATGCCTGGGCGTCCTCCAATTCCTCCGGGGCGAAAAGCGCATGATGGCGGGATCGGTTTCGGGACTCAGGATTCAATACATAGGGGCTGACTGAAGCGCCATGGCTAGTCACCTGATTCATAGGTTGGATCAGAGCCCCTTCCCACCCCCTTAAACTCCTTTGCGAAATCATGCCATGTCCCTCCCAGTTGACATTGCACGATCTGATGGAATTTGAACGAGATTAGGCAAAGAACCGTTGGTCGATAAGTGGATGGCAAGTGTTCCGGAGGCTTAGTGTTGCGCGTCAGCCGACACCAGCGGCCGGATCACAGTGTCAACCAGCAAGGGGTCGGCAAAATCTGTGTGGTCCCCAGCTTTTTTTCCTGCAACGGGTAGCAGACGAGCCGAAAGCGGCTTGTGCCACTTCACAGCCAGACTTGCCACGTCTCCGATAATTCGCGTGAGATCGGCTTCGGTAACCTCGCCCGGCAGCGGCACGACATCTAGGCCTGTTCCACAAACAGCGGAATAAGAAAGCAGAGCGTCGAGCGAAAGTGTGCCTTGGCCCCACCGTTGCGCGAGCCTCTCATCCTCGAGCACCGGAAGCATGAGTCCGGAATACCCCGCCTGTTGGACGGGGATCGCCTTGAGCGCCTGGGTAATCAGCGACGCCGCGGTGAGCGTGCCGCTTGTTCCTACAGCCGTCTTCGCGAGCGACTCAATCGCCTCGCCAATCGAAACTTCTCCCAGCGGCGCCGGAGAAACGTCCATGCCAACGTATGTCCAACCCGTTTCCCGTCCCACATTCCGAGCTAAGGCTTCAATTGTGGCAGCCTGCAAACCCAGCGCTTCTCTAAGATGCCGGCTGGCGGATTCGCGATCCCTGGCACCGCGAAAGGAGGATTCCACGACATTCGCGGATTGTAGGCCGATCGCAAATTGATGTCCTTGACCCGAATGATACGAACCGGGATAAAACGGCGTCAGTGGCGGCACCAGAGCAATGGCAGAAAAGCGGAAATTTCCCCGGCTGCGTTCGGTATTGGCGGCTAGAAACTTCATCAATTGCGCAGCCGCGGAGACAGCCTTCCAGTGCACCCCATCCTCCCCGGCTACTACGACGCTGCCATTGAGATTCTTTGTCGCTCGCAAGATGTCGCCAAGCAACCTTATCTCGCTAGGGTTATCATCCTCCCTAATTAGGGCCGGTCCAATCGACGAACTAAATCCATCCGCTATCGCAAGTGCATCGTATTCGCGAAAGAAAGCAATTGCATCCTGCGCGTCCACGCTGCGAATGTACTCACCAAAGGGTTGCGTCGAAATGCGAATCGTCTGCACCTCATAGCCGCGCGCAATGAACATTTCTCGCGCGTGGTTCAGCATGGTGACCGCTTCTGTGACTTGTGACCTGAAGTGTTCGCGATCGACTCTGACAAACGCCGTAATGGTTCTGATCTTTGGCACTTCGCTGTTCTTTCCCTGGCCGAGAGCTGTATTGGCATTAAGAACACAGGACGCGGCAACAACAAGAAGGATGAATGTTGCAATGGGTCGACGTGGACTTCCGGCTCTCATAGGTATTTCCACCTTACGGAAACAGACGTTTCACCTAAACAGCACAATCGCGGATCCGGCAGAAAGGCGGATTGCTCGCTCGTAGAGCGTAACCGCAACTGCGACATCTTGTAGTGCAGTTCCCGTTGCGTCGAAAATGGTGATCTCAGCTTCCGATGTGCGCCCCGCCTTTGTGCCAGTGATAATTTCACCCAGCTCCCCGTGGACAGCCTCTTTCGACATCCCTTGATCGAGGGCGTGGTGTAACTCTCCCACTCTCGCACATTGCTCCAGGATATCAACAACCACCTTATTGCCCTTGAGAAGCTCTACGTCCAGTTCCTGTTTTTCGGGACTGTCCGCCCCCATGGCGGCGATAAAAGTTCCCGGCGCCACGCTTCCCGCATGCAGGTACGGGTGTCGTGAAGGAGTGCAGGTAACGTAGACGTCTGTTTCGTTGCGAACCGCATTTAGGTCGCTGATCGGGACCACCCCAATTCCCAATGCCGTCGACATTTCTTTAGCAAATGTTTGCGCGTTGGCGCCATCGCGGGCGAACGCGTACGCCTTCTCAATCGGCAGGACCGTCGTCATGGCGCGCAACTGCGCTCTCCCTTGGGTGCCGCAACCACAAATTGTGACCGAAGAACTGTCTGGCCTGGCCAGATATTTTGCAGCCACCGCGGCCGCCGCGGCCGTGCGGTTCACAGTTATTTCGGTAGACTCCATGATGGCGAGCGGGAAGCCAGTTTCACCGTCGCATAGAAGTATGACGCCCTGGATATTCGGCATTCCATAGCGTTCCATATTTTGAAAGAAGCCGCCATTGACCTTCAGGCCAAAGTACTCCTTATCCAATTCCAGGCCACCCGCTTTGATATGAAATTCCCCTTTTTTACAGTCCACATGCATCAGGCTGGGCTTCAGCGCTTTGCCTTCGGCGTGGAGCCGGAATGCGTTCTCGACAATGTCAAAATATTCTTTAAATGCAAGTAGCTTGCGAACATCGTTGCGAGTTAACAAGATGGTTCGATTGGGAGTCATATTCTGTAAGAACTTTGGCAGACAGTAGCGCTTCCGCTTATGCCGAAAGAATCTTTGCGTAGACATCCGGATCAACATTGCCGCCACTGGCAATACAGCAAACGGAATAATCTCTGAACACTTCCGGTTGAGTCATCACCGCCGCAAGACTGAGCGCGCCGGTTGGTTCGACTTTCAGGTTTGCCAGTTCATATAACAACCGCATGGCCTCGACAATCTTTTCTTCCGGCACTTCGACAATCTCTCTCAAAGACCTGCGTATGATTTGCCACGGATATTTACCCAAACCGAGCACTCTGGCTCCATCCGCAATGGTTGCCGATTCATGGTTATCACTTATGAGTTCGCCAGCCCGAAGCGAGCGGGCTGCATCATTGGCCGCCAATGGTTCCGCGCCAACGACACGAATTTGCGCCTTCGTCTGTTCCAGACCGGCAATGACACCGGATATCAACCCTCCCCCCCCGACCGGCGCGACCACTATGTCCGGCTTGCAACCAAGCAAACCAACTTCTCTGCCTAAACTGCTATTACCCTCGATCACGAGAGGATCGTCATAGGAACTGGCGACGTATGCGGTGGGATACTCAACCGCAAGTTCTTCCACGCGTTCGGCTCTGTTTTTCGTTCGGACATCCACGAATTCCACCCTGCCGCCGCATTCGCGAACAGCATCAACCTTAACTTTTGCCGAGGTTACTGGCATCACGATGATGCACGATTTCTTCAAGAGCGAACATGCATAGGCTAATGCCTGACCGAAGTTACCCGACGACGCGGCGATGAGCAGATCTTGGGAGACAGTGGATGCAACCTGGTAAGCCGCTCGAAATTTGAAACTGCCGGTATATTGAAGTGTTTCGCTTGCTATAAAAAGCTGCACTCCAAGCCGCTTTGCCAGTCGCGGACACTCCACAATCGTCGTCAGTCTAACCGGACCCTTCGTTCTGTTCTGTGAAACCGTTCCCTTTGTCATCGCGTTTTCAGTCACCTGGATTCTCCACTCTCAGCTAGTCCGCTCTCATTCGAATAGCAGCGGTCGGGCAGGTGAAAAGACACCGGTTTCGCCCTCCCACCGCGCCACGACCACTGTAGCCAGGCAGTTGCCGAGCACGTTGACGCCAGTCCGCCCCATGTCCATTAATGGATCGATTCCGAGAAGCAGAAAAAGCGGTTCGGAAGGCAAGTGAAACGAAGTCACTACAGTGAGCACTACGAAAAATGAAGCACGCGCCACTCCGGCCGTGCCCTTGCTACTCACGAGCAGCGTCAAGAGCATCGTCAATTCGTTCCGCCAACTCAGATGAAGTCCGCTCGCTTGTACAACAAATATCAAAGCGATCGACTGATACAGGCTTGAGCCGTCCAGGTTGAAGCTGTACCCAGTGGGCAACACGAAGGCAATGGTCTCGCGCGCGATGCCCAAGCCTTCCATCTGCTCCATTGCCCGGGGGAGTGCCGCCTCCGAACTGGCGGTAGAGAATGCGATAGCAACCGGTTCCGCAACTGCTTGAAGGAAGCGCACCAGCGGGACGCGGATCACAAGGGCAATCGGCAATAAACCGCCCAGGATAAAAACGGCGAGCGCGCAATACATGGTCGCCAATACTTTCCCCAGCGGGACCAGCACACCAAGCCCCAAATGTCCGATGCTGTAGGCAGTCGCGCCGAGCAAACCAAGGGGCGCGACCCACATGATTAAGTTTGTGAAGCGATACATGGTTTGCGAAAGGCTGTTTGCCAATGCAAGAAGAGGACGCCGGTTCACCTTCGGCAGCAAGGCCAGCGCCAACCCGAAAAGAATGCTGAACACGACCACCTGCAGAACATTTCCTTCCGCCACTGAGTTGGCAATGTTTTCCGGAAAGATATTGGTGATGACTTCGGATACAGAGAGCGGTACCGCGTTTATCGCGACACTTCGGGTCATCGCTGGGGATGAGGCACCAACGCCGGCACGAGTCAGGTGGATGGCCGCAGCACCGACGAGCAACGCAAACGTGGAAACAATTTCGAAGTAGGCGAGGGCTTTGAAAGCCATCCGACCTACTTTCCTGAGGTCATCCGACCCGGCAATGCCCACTACCAGAGTACTGAACAGTAATGGCGCAATGATCACTTGGATAAGCCGGAGGAAAATAGTTCCGAGAATGCGTAGGTGGACTGCGTATCCAGGCCAGTCATGGCCGAACTCAGCCCCGATCATCATTCCAAGCAACATCAAATAAGTAAGCGATCTGCGTTCTGCGGCGTACACGCCAAAAAGAAGAAGCGCTATTCCACGCAGAACTAAGAACTCGCCCGCGGGAATTGAAACCCCTCCCCAGCGATTCAGCACCCAGCAAACAAAAGCCACCAGGCAGGCCGCTAAGGCCATGCTGAGAGATCTCGAAAGCGATGTACTTCGATAAACCTGCATATAATTCTAGGAAATAGTCGACGGGAGGGCCGCAACGGCCTTCCGGGATCCATTGGTCACGACACAGAAGGCGCATGGCGAAAGGCGGAAGGCGGAGAAGCTACCAGCGCATGGCCGCTATTCCGCCCCCGTTTCCTCTCTTCTGGTCAAAAATTAATCTTTAACGCGAGCTGAAGCACCCGGGGCGATGTCGACATGTTACCGATCCGGCCAAATGATCCCGGCCCGTCGGGCACAAAAGTATCGGGGTTCCCGAATTCAGGATGATTGAAAAGATTGAACGCTTCGGCGCGGAACTCCAATTTCGTCTCCCGCGGCCGAACCAGGGTGACGATCTTTGACAACGCCATGTCAACATTGTTCTGGTCTGGGCCAACGATGATCCCCGGGCGGGCATTGCCAAAATCCGTCGCGACCCCATCATCGCCAATGATGGGATAGTTCTCGTCAAAGCAACTGGCATTGATGTAGTTCTGAATCTTGCTCTGCACCGACCCACGCCGCACATATTGACTAGGAGAGCACGCGCCGCTCAGGTGAGTGTTATCTAAAAACTGCCCGTAAACATTGTTGAAATTAAAATCCAGCAGACTGAGTCTCTGTCCAGACTGGAGTGTTAATACGCCCGAAACCCTCCAACCTCCGAGCGCACTCTTTAGAAGCCCGCTCCACCCGCCAGGCGTCGGTAGTTCGTAGATACCGCTGAAGACGAAGCGATGCGGACGAACGAATTCATCAGGACCCCAGTGTTGAGGGTCAGCTCCGGTAAGCTGATTTCCAAACCTCGCCCCCCCCACATTGCTGCGGATCGTGTCCGCATCCGACGTGAAGCTTCTCGCCCAGGTATAGGACGCCAGAAACTGCAGGCCATGGCTGAACCGTTTTGACAGACGCGCTTCGAGAGAGTTGTACCAGCTGACATCTCCGTTTGTGAATTCGATAAAGCCGTTCTCGTCAAGACCCTGGACCGGAAGCCGCGCGATGATGTTGTCCAGATCCACTGTGTTCGTGGTAACGCCGCGAATCGGATGAGATGGACTGGCCAGCGCGGCCTGGTCGGGTGTGACATTGCTGATCAGGTGTGTACCTCGGCTGCCCACATAGCCGACTTCCCACACCATATTCCCCGGCAGTAGCGCCTGCACGTTCAGGCCGAAGTGTTGAATGGAAGGAGGGCGAAAATCATTCGCGAATCCCGTCGGAGTCTGATGACTCGTGGGAGTAAGTTCGGCTCCCATAAAAGTCGGAAACGGAATGTCGCCTCCGGGGATCGGATTAGCGAAGCTGATGTCAAAAGTTGAGAACCCGCGCGCGAGCGACCAGGGCGGATTCGAAACCGATTGCCCCAATACTTGGCCGTACGGTTTCTCGTGGTAAAGGCCGTAGCCTCCACGCAGTACCAGGCGGCTCGTGTGGGGGAGCTGCCAGGCAAATCCAATGCGCGGATTAATGACGTTCCGCCCTTGTCCCGAAATGGCCAAGTCGCTTCCGTGGTTGACTCTTACCCCGGTCGGTGGCGTGCCTGCTGGATAGTTGCCTGCGACCACGTATCCTTGCAGTCCTCCTGTAATGGGCGGGGTGGCGGCCGCTTCAGCAATATCGAAGTTCGTATTGAATCCGTTTTTCTCCGCCAATCCCCCCAGGTACTCGTAACGCAGCCCGGCGTTCAAGGTGAAGGTCTTCGTCACCTTGATGTCGTCCTGCACATAGAGATTGCGGTCCCACGAAACGATGTCACGACTCAGGTTTCCGATCCTGTCACCGGAATTTTCGACGTTGCTGGTTGGGACCGTGCCCGGGGCCGTCCCCGTATCGTTGCCCCGACTGGCCAAGGGCCCTCCGGCCAGCCCGAGCAAAAAGTCGGGCCACGTTCCGAAGGTCAACCCTACGTTGCTGAGCAAATCGCCGATAATCGTGTCCCGCTCCACGCCGCCCCCAAAGCGTATGACGTGACGGCCTTTGACCCAGGAGAGATTGTCTTGCAACGAATATTGATCTTGAGAGCTGGTAGTGTCCTGCCCGTTGCCTCCGACGCTCGCGTATCCATCAATCGTAAACACCGGAATCATCGCACTATCCATCGCTGGAACACCAACCCCGACATTGGGCCAGGAAAAGAACGTGTCCTGGTGCCGTTGGGCCCAGAGCCGGTTGTAGCCAATGACCGCCTGGTTCAAGAGGTTCGGGGAGAAGGCATATTCATTGGAAAGACTGAAGTTACGAAAATGGTTGGGAAGAGTTGCGGGAAACCCAGGTGTTCCGGTCCCGCTGAAGCTCAACGTCTCATCGCTATTGGCAAAAAAGAAGCGTTCCTGCCACTGGCTTTTGTGGGACTGGCTCCAGTTCACATTGCCCATAAATTGATCTTCCGTGAACGGGCACGCTTGGCTGATCACTGTTTGGGAAGCACTGGCGGGATCCATACTGCCCACGTTCGGAGTTTGGCCGTTTGGAATCAGAAATTGCCCATTGGGCAACTTGAAATTAAGAAGCGCAAGCGCCTGCGGAGAGATATTCGAGCCATCTGGCGCCACACCGATGCCATAGCCCGGCGTGCCCGGCCCCACCCCATTCTGCTGCTGATAAAGGGTTGGCTGCCCGGCGAACATCGCCCCCAGAGCGGCAGCGGTGCGGTTCGCATCCGTGAGCGCGGGCCCAACAAATGAGGTTAGGCAATCCCCGGTGAGACCATTTTCTTGCCTCGTTCCCTGATAGGAGGTAAAAAAAGTGAGCTTGTCCACCTTAATCGGGCCGCCGAAAGTCATTCCAAACTGGTTCTGATGCAAGACTCCGCGGGGCTGCCCCGCTTCATTCAGGAACCAGTCATTCGCGTTCAGGCCAGTGTCGCGGAAAAATTCGAACGCGCTTCCGTGGTAAGAATTTGTGCCGCCCTTGGTAATAACGTTGACGTTGCCTCCGCCTGCCCGTCCGTAGGAAGCATCGTACGCAACGGTTTGAACTTTGAATTCCTGGATCGTGTCCGGATTAGGAATCGGATATCCGCCACTGTCGCCTCCACTTTCCTGAAGATCGTTAACGTTCGCCCCATTCATCTGGTAACTGTTGTCAGCAACGGACGCGCCTGATACCGAAATTCGGCCCGAAGAAGCGGTTAGGCCCCCGTTTCCCCGCCCAATGTCGGCGGCATTCGTCACTTCGGTGCTGACGCCCGGCGCCAGTCCCACAATCTGTGTAAAGTTGCGATTGACCAGCGGCAGATCCACCACCTGCTCGGCCGTGGTCACAATACCGAGACTCGCTGTTTCAGTCTGCAAGTCCGTCGCGCTCGACCGTACTTCCACAGTCTCCCCTATCGAGCCCACGGGGAGGGTGACATTGAGGCCTACCGTTTCCGTCACGTTGACGGCAATACCCTCGGACTTCAAGTTCTTGAATCCGGCCTTGGAGGCTTCGACATCGTAGGTCCCCGGTTGCAGCAATAACACGGCATAATTGCCCGCCGCCGTAGTCTGTACCGTACGCGTGCTGCCGTTGTCATGGTTGGTCACGGTCACGGTTGCGTCGACAATGGCAAGTCCCTGGGGATCTTTTACGATGCCCGAAATCGCTCCCGTTCCCGGAGTTTGCGCAATAACGAAGTTCGAAGCGAAAAGAAATAACCAAACCCACCCCAATTGCAACCCGGCTCTTTTCATCGTGATGTCCCCTCTGGCCATTGTGAAAGGCGCAAAGTATGGCATTCGCATATCGAGGAACCTTGAATACCTGAAAAGAACTTGAACCGGATTGCATAAAAACCAAGAAAGGTCGACGCGCTGGACGATGCGGGTCTCGATCTGCAGTCACTTCATCCCGAGTTGCCAGAACAAGAAGCTCCAGGTATCAGTGCGCTCATCGACTAATTTTGCAACCGGCTTGCCGGCGCCGTGGCCGGCGTTCCCCTCAACCCGTAGCAGGATGGGTCTCTCGGCGCCTTGTCTGGCTTTGGCCTGCATTAACGCAGTCATTTTCCTGGCATGCATTGGATCGACGCGGGTGTCGGTATCGCCCGTCAAAAAGAGCACTGCCGGATAGGTCGTTCCCTGCCTCACATGATGGTATGGCGAATACCGGTACAGATATTCAAATTGCTTCGCATCCGCGGACGAACCAAACTCTGGAATCCAAAGCTTACCGATTTCAAAATTCTGGTATCGCAGCATATCAGTGAGCGGCGCTTCGCAGACAACCGCGCGAAAAAGATCAGGACGCTGCGTCATTGCGGCGGCCACGACTAAGCCGCCATTCGAAGTCCCAATAATAGCGAGATGTTGCTTGTCGGTATATCGCTCATGAATCAGATATTCACCAGCTGCGATAAAGTCATCAAATACGTTCTGCTTCCTGTCCAGCATTCCGGCCTCATGCCACGATTCACCGTACTCGCCTCCGCCTCGGAGATTGGCGACTGCGAAAATTCCGCCGTGTTCCAGCCAGGCAAAAACTGAGCTATGAAAGTCCGGCGTCACGCTTAGATCGAATCCGCCGTATCCATTGAGCAATGTTGGATTCTTGCCATTGCGCTGCAAGCCTCTACGGCTGACGATGAACATTGGCACCTGGGTCCCGTCCTTGGAGGCATAAAAGACCTGTTTGACCTCGTAGGCGGATGGATCGATATCGGTCTTCAGGTTCGCCCAGATCTGGACGCCATCTTGCCCCGCAACGTTAACGCTGAAGATCGTTGTCGGAGTCGTGAATGACTGAAAATCGAAGAACAAATCTGGCAAATCGTACTGGCCTTGCAGTTCCGAAATGCTACCCACGCGAGGAAGTTCAATTTCACGTAAACGCTCGCCACCCAAGGAGTACACGATCAGCTTCGAATTGGCATCCTTCTCAGTTCGCAGAACCAGTTTACCGCCCACCACCTTGGTCTCATCGATGACCGCCCCTCGATCGCCCTCGGACTGCGGAATGATTTCTTGCCAATTACTGTGATCTGGATGATTGGCCGAGACTCGTAATATGCGATAGCGAGCAGCGCCTTCGTTGGTAAGGATGTACAGTCTTCCCTCATACACATTGGCGCTATAAACAAACGGCTGGCCGGCCGTAATCACAACCGGAGACGAATGAGAATGCGTGTCCTTCAGGTACAGTTCCGACTTGCTCCAGCCTTCATCGACTTCGATCACTAACCAGCGGTCGTCCTCGGACAAGCAGACGCTTGGAAGGTAATCGGGATTCAGACCATCGCCGAATACCAGCGCGTCGTCGTGTCCGTCTGGCGATTCGCCGAGCCGGTGAAAGAAGACGCGGCGGTGGTATGCCTCCTGGCCCGGTGACACATCGCCTTGCTTGGGATGGCGGGTGTAGTAGAACCCGGAATCGTCGCTCATCCATGCCAGCGACGCCGCGCGAGTTCGATCAATCATTTCCGGAAGCAGACGGCCGGTCGCGGTCTCTATGACGTGAAGTGTGCTTTCTTCTGAACCATTCGCCGAAATCCCGTAAGCGATGTACTTGCCATCGTGGCTCGAATACCACCAGTCGAGTGCAACTGTCCCGTCGGCGGCTGACTCATTCACGTCAATCAGGGCGCGGTCTTTTCCAGACAGTCCGGTTCGAACATAAAGCACCGGTTGGTTTTGCCGGCCTTCGCGGTGGGTGTAGAAGTAAACATTGCTTCCTGACGCGCCCACTCCCGGCGTCGGTGGTCGAACTGCTCCGATTGAGAGCAACTCCTGTAAACGCCCAGCGATCTTGTCCCGGCCTGGAAGAGAATCCAACACGCTCCTCGTGTATGCGTTTTCCTTCTGGATAAATGCCTGGGTCTCGGGGCTGGCTGCGTCCTCGAGCCAGCGATAGTGATCTGGCACATCATGCCCGTGATAGCGGTCAATGACGGGCGAGACCCTGGCTTTAGGAGGCGATGGAATACTCCCAACCATAACGGCAGCTGGCAGCGCGTTTTGATCGCCGGCAAATGCCCGCGTAAGAAATGGTACTGAGAGGAGACTACAAATAAGGAGGGGAGCCCATCTTAACTCGGTGCCCATTCCCCACTTCTATATCAAGCCGTGACACTTAGCCTTGCTGGGCTGAAGACTGTTGTATGGAATTAGCGATTTTCTTCTGGACGTAGCCAAGCCTCGGAACGCTGAAGGAGTCATGTGGGTGATCCTGCGGAAGGTCCTCGAGAAATGGGCCTGGTCAGCGAACCCCGACGCCATGGCAATTTCGAGTAGCGGGCAGGTCGTGTCGGTGAGTTGCTTGGCGGCAAAATCAACCCTGATATGCCGCAGATATTCTCCCGGCGTAACCTTAAAGAAGCGCCGAAACTCGTGGGACAATCGAACCGGATGAATGCCAACTTCGTCGGCGATCGATTCTATGGTGAACGATTCGGTAAGACGGTCGTGCAGGAGGTCCTTCGCCATCAAAAGCCAGTTTGGGACCTTGGGTCTAAGTGAGGAACTATATGCGCGAAACCCGTTAGCCAGAATGCTGAGAATCAGGCTTTCAAATACTAAAGGAGAAACCGAATCCATCTGCTGAAACTCTTGCACCAACTGGGACCCAAAACCGACGAATTCCGCTCCCGGAAGCGAGACGACGTTCCGGATGATTGCGCCCAGCTCCTGACTGCGGGCAATGAACAACGGGCTGATATCGACGATGAGAAAGACTGTGTCGGTAGAAAACAGGTCGGCCTGCAGGCGCTGAGCTGGAATAAACAGCAGGCTGTCTTCTGCGCAAACAACCTCTTTCCTGTCTGTCTGCTTGGCGCAACACCCTTTTTCAGTGACTACCAGCAAAGCATGTTCGTTGCCATGCCACGCGTATTTCGCGCGCGCCGCATATTGAACTTCTGAAATCGTGAACGCGTCACACGTCCATTTTCGTAATAGGGTCCCGTTGTGTTGGCCGGCAGGGAGTATGGGAGCCATTTTGTTGAAGTATTGCTACAACGACACTAAGTGTGGCGTATCTTCCTACGAAAGTAACAAAGAAGTCAAGCCCGAGTCGCGCAAACCCCGCGCCGGTGGGGGGATCGGTCACTTTTTCATTCCGCCGCATGAGCGGTACTCTTAAGCCTCGCAAAACCACTGACGCGGCCGGAAACTCCTGGCGGTTTCACCCAGAATCACTAATCAATCTTGTTTTGTAAAGTGAATACGGAACAAGCGATGATTGATAGCGTCCACGCCATTAATTCCTCCCTGCCCATCGCGGGTGAAATGAATAATCCCGATTGCCGCATCGCAGAAAAACGCATCGCGAAATGCGGGCTCCAAAACTTCGTCAGGAAATCCTTTTCGTTCCAGAACCAATCGATCCCGCTTCATGACGAATTTCCATGTCGCGTCGAGGTCGCCGCTATAAAAAGACTTGGCTAGCTCTCCTATGGCTTGGGGAGATGCCTCAGCCTCTGCTACGCGAAATAGCGTGATAGTTCGTGGATTGGTAACAGCGACTGCGGAGCGGACAATGTCCTGGTGGTTCGCGTTTTGCAGTATGTAAGTGTCGTTATTGTCCCGGAATTGGCTCCCGCCCAGATATGTCAAATCGACCGCCGGGAAGTCCGGATAGAACGGCAACTCCAGAATGGTCAGCTTCCCGTCTTTTAGTTCCACCCGATAGACACCTTCGGTCTTTCCATCCCAATACAGTCCGACAAAGTCCTGCGGTGATGTCAGAAGCTGTGGGGAAGCCAGCGCCTGCTTACCATTGGCCGCTTCTGCATCTTTGAACTGTCCATCCAGGTAGATATCCGCAATCTTTCGCGTCAACTCCGACGGTCGCACCTGATTACGCACGTTGCACAACACGACTGCCGTGAAGTGCTGGTCGGGAAAACGCATGATGTTGGATTGCGATCCATATCCATCCCCCGCATGTTCGACGACAGGCAGGCCGCGGTAAGTTGTATTTTCGAGACCCGCCAAGTAGTCGTTCCATGAACCATCCGTCAACTTTTGGCGCTTAAGCATGAGTTCCAGAGCTTCGCGTCCGCCCACTTTCGCGTCGTAGAAGTTTCGGTCCCATTTCGCCAGGTCCCCAATCGTTGTATCCACGCCGCCGGCGCCGATCACGCCGCGATGATCATCCACAACACGAAGCCCGTCGGAAGTTTTAACATACGTCGACACCCGCCCCGGAATGATCTCCGAGTCCCCGCGGTACCGGCTTCTGGTCATGCCCAACGGTCCAAAAATTTCCTGCTGGGCAAAGGCGGCCAGCGATTTTCCGGAAAGCCTTTCGACAATGAGCCCCAATAGAAAGTAATTCGTGTTGCTGTACATATATTGCGAACCAGGCGTGAAATTCAATTCGCTCTGTCGGCGGAGGATATCGAAGACCATCTCTTGCGTTTCATGAAACTCCGGTTCGGAGCCTGCGACAGTCAGGAGGACGTCATAGTCTTTTAGCCCGCTGGTCTGGTGCAATAATTCGTCGATCGTAACCGGGTATGGATAGGCTTGAAGTTCAGGAACATACTTGTGGATATCGTCCTGTAGAGAAAGCTTCTTCTGCACACTCAACAGCACAACTGCCATGGCGGTAAATTGCTTGGATATTGAATTAACCGGAAATACCAGATCCAGCGTGATCGGGACGCCGAGTTGCAGGCTGGCCATGCCAAAGCCGCGGCTGTAGATCACTTCCCCTGAATTCATGACGCCCACGGCACAACCGGGCGAAGACCGGTCCAGTTGCTTGAATAAGGCATCCACCTTTAGGGCCTGCCCAGACTCTGACTCGGAACCGGGGGAGGGCTGCGCGAACACCGAGCCAAGAAGTAACGCCAAGACTCCGAAAACTCTTATTCCGTTCACGCTCAAGATGGACATGAACGATTCCCTAATAGCTTGAGGAAGAATATTGGCGCAGAATCGCTTGCAAGAAGAATCACATGTCAGTTCCATTTCAAGCCTTTGATCTGGTCGAGATTTATATTTCCGCCGCTCAAAACACAGACTACCTTCGACCCTGAAGGCGCTTTGACCAGTCCTTTCATGAGGGCCGCAACCGGAGCCGCCGCAGCTCCTTCCGCAACCAATTTACAGTGCGCCATGATCCAGAGGACAGCATCGAAAATGTCTTCGTCGGGCAGAGTGACTATGTCGTCGACAAACCTTTGAACCACCTTAAAAGTATTCTCGCCCACTCGCTTCACCCTGAGACCGTCGATCGTGCAATTCATCTGTTCAAGGGTTACGACATGACCCGCATCGATACTCTTCCTCATCCCCGGAGCCCCTGAGGATTCGACTCCGATGACGCAAATCTTTGGATTGCATGCCTTAAGGGCCATGGAGACGCCTGAAATCAGGCCTCCGCCCCCAATTGGAACGATCACAATCTCCACTTCGGGAAATTCTTCATAAATCTCGAGACCAAGAGTTCCCTGGCCAATCATGAGCTGTGGGTCGTCGAACGGATGAATGACCGTTAGTCCACGTTCTTTGGCGAGTTGTTGGCACTTGTCATTCGCTTCATCCCAAATCGTTCCATGCTGTATCACCTCGGCGCCATAGCCTCGGGTCGCTTCCACCTTCGACGGTGTCGCGTTCGTAGCCATCACCACCGCGGCGCGAATCTTGTAAATGGATGCCGCCAGTGCCACTCCTTGCGCATGATTACCTGCAGACGAGCAAACCACGCCCTGCTGGCGCTCGTGGGACGTCAAATGACGGAATTTATTCAATGGTCCACGGAGTTTGTATGACCCGGTCCTCTGAAACATTTCAGCCTTTACGCGCACATCGAAATCCGTAAGGGCCGATAGCAATCTCGATGTAAGCAGAGGCGTGCGATAAGCGTGCTCGGCTACATATCGTTGTGCCTCCTGAAAATCGCTAAGATTGACGTCCGCAGTCAGGCTAGCTACTTCTGCATTGCTTTTCATATTCAATACAGCCCAGTCGCCCCTCCATGGATTAGGATGCGACATTCCCCTAGTGCTTTGTTAAGGCTCGCTTTTATGCACGTTGAAATCTGCTCTAAGAGAGCAGTCCTTCGCGTTATGGAATTTCCCTCAACTAACTTAGTACCCAGATGTCAACTCGCGTTCTCAACCCATCAGCACGAGTTGCATGGAGGCTCATGCTACCGCCGCCTAGTATCATCCCTGCTCTCGACTGCGCCTTGCATGGCTTAAAAGAATTTGAACTGCCTTAGCGGCGAAAAGGCATCATATTTAGTCACATCCTCGCGACATCTCGAGAGGAAAATCCGACATCTCGTGTTCGACATGAACTAGGCCATTTGGCAGGTCAGTGGCGCCCCGGGTTATCCAGATTGTCCGATTTGTTCCACGAGGCGCAGTTTGTGCAGTTCTGTGTTTGTAGAGAAAACCGCAGAAGCAGTTCCAACGCACTACAGAGGTTCTAACGACAACTGGAAGGGTCATGGTTGTTCGTTTACGGACACTAAGTTTCGATTTTGGGCAGAAGAGATGCTATGAATGTTCCGCTTGTGACCATAACTTACTGCGAATGAACCCTTTGTGCGTGAAGTGGTTTGGCTAAAGGAGTGCAATTGGAACATGCCTTCGTTGTGTGCCCGGAGGTTTTTATGCAGACGTTGCTTCAGGACTTGCGTTACGCGTTGCGGCAACTGCGCAAAGCGCCCGGCTTCACGCTGGCTGCCATTTTTACCCTGGCTCTCGGGATAGGGGCTACCTCCGCGGTCTTCAGTGTGATGGATGCGGTGTTGCTGCGTCTCCTACCGGTCAAAGAGCCACTTCACTTGTATTACGTGCATGAAGCCAATGGGCAATACCAAGCCCCAGGAGCAGGCGACACAGGGGATTCGCGCACCTCTTTTTCCGAACCGGTGTTCGAAGCCTTGCGTCAGCGTCGCGATGTTTTCGACGACCTCATTGTCTATGTGCCGCTTAGCCTTAACAAAGTGGCTATACGCTATGGCGATACTCCCGAGGAAACCGAAGGAGACGAAGTTAGTGGAAACTTTTTTAGCGGCCTCAGTGCGCAAGTTTTGCGAGGACGCGGGTTCACCCTTGAGGACGAAAAGAACCACGCCCAGGTGATGGTTCTAAGCTACGATTATTGGACGCGCAGATTTTCGCGAAATCCTTCCATTTTGGGCGAAACCATTTATGTAAGAAGTGTCCCTTTCACAGTGATAGGGATCACGGCACAGGGCTTTCGAGGTGTGGAACCCGCAAGCTCAACCGACTTTTGGATACCACTGCAAAACCGTCCTGAATTGAACGCGTGGGGCATGCCGGGAGATGGTAACACTTTCTACGGAACGCCGCGTTGGTGGAGTTTGAAGCTGATGGCACGCCTGCGATCCGGCGTGACGCCAGCGCAGGCCCAGAACGCTCTCACCTCCACATTTGGAGAAGCCGCGAAGATCGGTGTCGGCACCATTGATCCGAAAGTATGGAAGCCCCTTCTCGACTTTATTCCCGCAAAAGGGATTGAAGGCTACAACAGCGATTATCGTGAACCGATGCATGTATTAATGGGACTGGTTTCGCTTGTCCTCCTGATCGCTTGCACCAACGTAGCGTTGATGCTGGTTGCGCGCAATACAGTGCGCCAACGCGAATTCAGCCTGAGATTGGCAATTGGAGCTGGGAAGATGCGGCTTTTTCGGCAATTATTGGCCGAGAGTTCCCTTCTTGTAGTTGCTGGTGCAGGGCTGGGATGCATATTTGCAATCTATGCGACACGGCTCTTGGCGGTATGGTCGGAAATTGAAACTGGATTGAGCCCTGATCGTAATGTTCTTCTCTTCACCCTAGGAATATCTGCGCTAGCCGCTGTCGCCTTTGGACTTGCGCCGCTATGGAGTGCAGTGAATGCACCGGTTGCAGGTGTCTTGCGAGCCGGCGCTACAAATCTAAGTGCCGATCGACGCCGCGCGCTGGGTGGAAGAATCGTCATGGCATCTCAGATGGCGATTTGTCTCATGTTGCTGATAGCTGCCGGACTTCTTCTGCGCACGCTTCGGAACTATCAGAATCAGAACCTCGGGATGCGTACACAGGGGCTTATGGTCTTCGGCATCACCCCCCAAAGGATGCAGCACCAGCAGGAAGTTCTTGGTTTTTACCGCACTCTATTGGAACGCCTGCGCATATTACCTGGCGTGGAATCGGCGACCGTTGTAGAGAACCGTCCTGGAGCAGGATGGACCGACAACAATGATCTAACTCTGGATGGCGTGGAGCAGCGGGGTACTTTCCTTCGTTCCAACGACGTAGGGGCCGATTTCTTTCACGTCATGGGGATTCCGATACTTCAGGGCCGCGATATCTCCGATTCCGATACTGCAACCACTCAATCTGTAGCTGTTGTGAATGAAACCTTAGTTCAGCGCTTTTTCCCAAAGTCCAATCCTTTAGGTCATTGGCTCGGAGACAAGCATCGATGGACGATCGTTGGAGTTGTGAAGGACAGCAAGTACAACTCTGCGGATGAAGAGGCCATGCCGATGGCCTACTACGCTTTTGCGCAGCGCGAAACCATCGGGGCCATGCAGATTGAAGTTAGGACGCAAGGTGATCCGATGAATTTACTATCCGCGATGCGACGAGCAGTACGAGACATCAACCCTAATATTCCGCTGGAACGACCAACGACCCAGCGGGCTCAGTTTGAAGAATCGTATGCCCAACCGAAAATGTTTGCTCGACTTGGCGGATTCTTTGGTTTTTTGGCTGCTGTCTTAGTCGCAACTGGCCTGTACGGGACTTTATCCTATCGAACGAACCGCCGTTCGACGGAGATTGGCGTGCGAATGGCATTAGGAGCGCGCCGCGAACAGGTTCTATGGATGATTGTTCGAGAAAGTCTTTTGCTCGCGCTAGTCGGAACAGCAGCAGGATTGCCGCTGGCTTTCTTCTGCACGCGCTTTCTGCGTTCGATGTTGTACCAGCTATCGCCCTTCGATCCCATTAGCTTTGTGCTCGCGCTCGGTGTCGTGACCTTTATAGCAACATTGGCTTCTCTTTTACCCGCGCGCCGGGCCGCTTCCATGGATCCCGTACAGGCTCTCAGAACGGAATGAACAACCAGAGGGAGGTGCTCATCAGGGTTATTCTCCTCGTCCGCTGATAACTGCTGTTATGGATGGTCGATACTGCCGCTGTGCCTTTGCCGATATTCTTCCCGAGTGACGCTAGTGCTTTTTCGGAGGCGCGCCCGTGGTGAGCTGAGTGGAGCGGAACAGAGGATTGGGGCGCGCGTTCGAAAAAGCCGTCAGANNCTAGTGCTTTTTCGGAGGCGCGATCTGCCGCTGCCACGAGTCCCAACTCAACCGTAACCGCAGGACTTCCTTCGTTTTCCGCATGGACTTTTTCCTGGCCGGCACCCTGTTCTCCTTTTATTTCGTGGAGTTTCAATGCCGGGTGATTGCTTGGAGGGTCTTGAGTCACGGCAAAGAAGTTTCTCAACAAGAAGTCTCCGGAGTCGCTTCCGGAGACCTCTCACTAGTATCTCCGCTCTTGTTACTGGGCCAAATATCGACCCACATAGGCATTGCTGCTGGAAGTATTAAATTGCGATGTGCCCGTGGCTACAATCTTGCCATCGCTCTGAATCGCCAGACTGTCCACCCAGGAGTATTGACCACTGGCTACGGTAGTGATCACTTTTCCCTTGGTTCCAAATGTAGTGTCCAGTGTGCCAGCGCTAGTGAAGCGAGTCAGGCCGAAAGAGGACACAATATTGTTATTGACTGCTGTGCCTCCGGCAGCTCCCGCGGCGACCAGGTCGCCGTTGGATTGGATGGCAAGGGCAAAGGCGCCAGAAATCGGAGCGTTCACTCCAAAATCCACAATGGCAGATCCTCCCGTGCCGAAACTCTTATCGAGTGCGCCATTGGAGCTGTAGCGAACGATGCCGAAGCCGATATCGTTTCTTGTGGCGGGTACATTGAGGCTGCTAGTGAGCGAGCCGGCGACCACGATCTTGCCGTCACTTTGCAGCACTAGAGCCGAGGCCGAGGCCACAGAGGCCGCCGTTCCCGCGGAACCAAAAGTTGTGTCAACGGTGCCGTTGGAATNNTGACGACGCCGGCGCCGCCGCCAAAGGTCGTATCCGCCTGACCGTTGCCGGTGAAGCGGGCCATCTCACTCGGTACTCCATTTGGATTGTCCACACCGGCCGCCACTAAAATCTTTCCGTCCGCCTGTAACGCGAGATTTCCAGACTCAAGCGGAAATTGGATCGCGCCGGTGAAACCTCCACTGCCGAATGAGGTATCGAGGCTGCCGTCGGTGTTAACCCGCGCGACCTGCATGACGGGTTCCTTGCCGTTAAGCGCGCCGTCCGCCGCCGCAACAATCTTGCCATCGGAC
>PMUM01000019.1 GCA_003166855.1 Acidobacteriaceae bacterium
ATAGCAACGCCATATCCGCCGGGATGCCAAGGGGGAGAGCGTGCGCTCGGGCCTCAGGAGTGAACCAGGCGAGTGGCGCTCCTCCGTGACCGACATGGTAGTGAATATCGATCAGTCCCGGCGTGACTAAGAGCTTCGAAACATCCACAACCTTTCCAGCTTGGTCGGCGGGAATATCTCTTTCGACAGCAGCTATCTTGCCCTGGAATACGGCAACGTCGCGCACGTCGTCGATGTGATTGGCAGGATCGATAACGTGGCCGCCTTTTAACAGCAGATCATAACGAGGTGGAGTCTGAGCAAATGTGACGAGAGGAGATCCGATGACGATCGCTAATGCTGTGATGACTGCAAGTGATGTTTTCATGCGCCTCTGACTGGCCCCTGTGTGGTTTGTGTTGAAGCGAAAGTGTACCCACATGAGACAAGATTGTCATCATTGATGAAGAATGCGGATGAAGAGCGGGGCCCAGGACGGTTGTAAACGAGAGTCCAGTGGCGTAATCTGATCGGCTCCCTTGATGTTCAGTCACCGCAAAATTGGAGCGATCAATCGGAAGGAATCATGGATCGTCGTACTTTTGTAAAAGCGGGTTGCATCGGAAGCGCTTCGCTGCTGATACAAGGTCTGGATCCGTTGGTGCGGGCGGATTCTCTTCCTTCCCTCCCACCTATTGAACTGCACGGTCTGCCCGGTTATGCGGCATCGCCACTTGGGATGCCGGGGTTGTTTCCCGGGCGAGTTGTCGAGATCCGCGAGCCCAAGGCTATCGTGGGGAATCGCGTGACGCAGTCGATCGTGCGCCGTCTGCTGGAGCGGGCGATGACCGAACTGACAGGCGAGAAATCGGTTCAGGACGCGTGGACGAAATTCATCGATCCGAAGGACATCGTTGGCATCAAGATCAATCCGTCGGGTGCGCCTGCTTGTTGTTCATCTCCCGAGATCATACGCGAGATCATTGACGCAGTCCGGTCGGTTGGAGTGCCTCCGCGAAATATCGTCGTCTACGACCGATATTCGTATGAGATGGATATCGGTAGCTATCAGACGCTGTTGCCGACTGGGGTTCGCATCGTTGGCATCCAGGACGCCTTCGCCAACGGCGTAGTCGGCTACGAGCCGAATGTCTATTGCGATGCCAATTTCTTCGGCGAGTGGGAAACCCGATCCTACATGGCAAGGATTGTGGCCCACGAAGTAACGAAGATTATCAACGTGCCGACCATGAAGGACCACTCGGCATCCGGGGTTACTGGAGCTCTCAAGAACCTGGCCTATGGTACTTTCAATAACGTTGCGCGCACCCATCAAGCGCCGCATTCTTTTACAAATCCTCTGATCGGATTGCTGTGCACGGTCGAACCGCTACGTTCGAAAGCAGTGCTGCATATCATGGATGGAATGCGCTTGGTATGGCACGGGGGTCCCCTGACGCAGGTCCAGGATTTCATCGAGCAGACAGGGATTCTAATGGTGGCTACCGACCCGGTGGCGATGGACACCGTTGAACTGGAGGCGATCGAGAAGAAACGGCGAGAACACGGTGCTCCGTCCGTCTGGGAACACGAGGCAAGCAGCATCACGCCAGACACCGACGTGTTCTTTCACAATGCCACCAAGAATCTGTTCTTCCGGCAGCCGGGGCATATTGCCGCGGCGGGAAAACTTGGACTCGGAGTCTCCGATCTGAAGCAGATCGATCATCGTCTTATCTCAGCCTGATGGTGATGACGGAAACAACTACGCCTGAATATCCAAGCGACTGGCCAACCCTGCTTGGGGACAATGCTCGTACCGGTGGCCAGGGACAAATCAAACTACATTTTCCGGAGAAGGCGGCTTGGCAATATCGCGCCGGCAGCGCGGTGCGGTCCGCTCCAGTGCTTCGAGAAGGAATTCTGTATGTCGCTTCGGTCGGCGGAGTGCTCCACGCAATCGACGTCGGCACGGGAACATCCAAATGGAAGTTTGAGTCAGCGGGCCAGGTGCATTCCACGCCTTCTCTCTTCGGGGATACAGTTCTTTTTGGTTGTGACGACGGCAAGATCTATGCTCTGGATCGGCATTCTGGAAAAAAACTGTGGGAGGCGGCAAGCGAGGCCGAGGTGTGGTCATCGGCGGTCGTCCGCGATGGCCTTGTTTTCTTTGGGAGCGCGGACGGGAAAGTCTATGCTGTCGACGCCGGGAGTGGTCACGAAAAGTGGTCCCAAAGCCTCCGTGGAAGGATTTATTCCACGCCGTATGCCGCTGAGCATCAGCTTTACGTGGGTTGCGGAGACGGCAAGGTTTACTGTCTCGCGGCCGATTCCGGAAGGATATTGTGGGGAACGCCTACGGGCAACGGCATTGATTCATCTCCTGCAGTGGCTGATGGCCTCGTGCTTATCGGCTCCGAGGACTTTTGCGTTTACGCGCTGAACGCGAGCACCGGAGAAGTGCGCTGGAAATATGAAACGGGCCTCGGCATCGCGTCTTCACCAGCGGTATTGGGAGATTTTGCTGCGATTGGCAGCAAGGATGGATTTCTGTATGCCTTTGATATTCAAACCGGCCAGTTGCGCTGGAAGACCGAGGTGGGAGAAGTGGTTACGGCATCACCAGTGATTGCAGACGGTGCGCTCTGTATTCAGGCGGGAGGTTTGTTTGCCCTGGATCCGGCCAACGGAAAAATTGTGTGGAGAGCCGCCCTGGGGACGGCAATCCAGTCCGTGCCCGTCCTAACGGGCGATGGTATTTATATAGCGAGTTTGAGCGGTGAGATTTATGCGCTTCGGTAAGCAACGGGCGGCAGCGCTCGTCGTAGTAATTCTGTCCGTCGGTTCGAGCGCCCAGAGCTCAGATAGGCCAATTCTCGTTTACAAGGAAAAGTACATCATGGGCACGGTCTTCGAGATCGCTGCTTATGCTGAATCTTCCGAAAAGGGTTCCGCCGCGATCGACAAGGCTTTGCAAGAGATCGTCCGAATGGACGATCTGATGAGCAACTATAAGCCTGAGAGCGCATTGAGCAGGCTGAACCGTTCCGCTCATTTCCACCCTCAGAAGGTTCCCCCCGACTTGTATCGCGTGATTGAACAAGCGGTGCAGTTTTCGAGGCTCTCGGGCGGGAAGTTCGACATTACCGTCGCGCCGCTCGTAAACCTGTGGAAAGCTGCGTTGTCGGGCGACTCGCTGCCTTCGCTTTCACAGAGACAACAAGCAGAGGATTGTGTTGGCTACGACAAGATCGAGTTAACTCCGCCGGACCAAATTACATTTCGATCTTCATGTATGCAGTTAGATTTGGGCGCGATCGGCAAAGGGTATGCCGTTGACCGCGCCGGTGAGGTGCTGCATTCCGACGGCATTCGCAACGCGTTAATCAATTCCGGAGGAAGTACGATTTTGGCCATGGGATCGCCTCCCGGACAGACTGGCTGGCTTGTGCATCTGCGCGATCCTTCTCACAAGATTGACCCCTACGTGATGCTTAAGGACCAAAGTGTTTCCACATCAGAGCAGACGGCGGTGTCTTTGCTTGCTCCCGAGTCCGCCGGGCATATTATTGAGCCAGCCACCGGAAGGCCCATCGATAGTCAATTCGCGGTCAGCGTCATCACCTCTTCTGGGACGCCTTCCGACGGGCTTTCGACCACATTACTGTTGCTCGGCCCGAAGGTTGGGAAGTCTTTGGTCGATGGCATGAGCAACGTCTCTGCAATCTGGCTCTCTCCGAAAGCAGAAATGGAAACAGTAACAAATGGACCGCAAATTTTTTTCGGGAAACAGCGGTGATTACTCAGGGCTCTAGAACGGATCGCATGAGTTTCAGGAACATGGTTGTATTGTGCGTTTGCGTCATATTTTCTCCGTCTGCATGGAGTACGGTATTTGTGCAGTGGAACGACGCCACGTTACCTCCGGCGAGTTCGCTCGG
>PMUM01000140.1 GCA_003166855.1 Acidobacteriaceae bacterium
CGGCCTTGCAGCGCGGCCACATCCACTTCGTCCCCGGAGCAACCGTGAACGGAATCTCGTGGTCCCAGGCGGCCTTGGTGTACTCGTTGTCCATGTAGCCGAACGATTCGGCACGTCGCTTGGGATCGTCAAGCCCGCGGAACTTCATGTCCCAGGGCATGCGATGGTAGCGAAAGTCTTTCTCCGGATCGAGCCTGCGCCCCGCGTTTAGGGCGCATACTTTCAGGCCGGCCTCACACAGCGTCTTGATCGCCATGCCGCCACCTGCGCCGGTCCCAATCACGATCACGTCGTAGATTTGCTTGGCCATGGTTTCTGAATCTGTGAGCGTTATCAGGAACGAGCCTGGGCAAGATGCGCGTGCTCAGGATTGCCTTTGTGCGGACACTCAGGTGACTCGGCGTAGAACTTCAGTGCCGGATTGTCGAGCTCTTTGTATCCGATCTCGCTGGTATAAAAGCCGGTCACTGTGTACTCGCGCATTGTACGGAAAAACCGAACTCCGTCCTCCTCGCCGGGTCGCGCCTTGTCTTTGAACCCGAGTGGTTCGAGCAGGGAATTCTGCTGCTCCGGCATCAAGTCCAGGAATCGCATTCCGTTGATCCGCTCCGCTTGCACGTTCAGCCACGTAAGGCCGGTGCGAAGGCCATACTGCACCTCGGGATCGTTCGCCACCATGAAATCGATAAACTCCGCCACTCCCGCTTCCTTCGCGCCTGGCGTGCCATCGTTGGGAATGATGATCTCCGTCAGACGCTCGACCATCGCATACTCCGCGACTGTGAAGAATTGCGGACTATACACCGAAGGCTTAACCTGCAAAGTGGCGTTGCCGATATGCCCGCAAGCGAAGCTCCATTTGCTGAACCCTGGAAACTGTGCCGCCGCCGCGGCCGTCCCCAAAATCCGCAACACTTCACGCCGCTGTATGCCTTGTCCCGCCATCACGTTCTCCCGCACACGTTGTCATTCCGAGCAAAGCGAGGAAACTGTTGTCCTCAGCTATGAAAGGAACTTTGTGGTCTCTTCGACTAACTGCGCTGTCGGCTTGTAGGGATCGCCCGGCGCATCGTACTCGATCGAGCAATATCCCTTGAACCCATGCCTTTTGAGAATGTCAAACGCCTTCGCCAGGTCTACGTGAGAGGCCTTGCCGTTTTCATCCACCTCTCCATCCTTCACGTGGCAGATGCCATAGGCATGCGCGAACATGGCCTTCATCGCCCGGTTCTGGAACTCTTCGTCGTGGGCAGCCAGCGAGTTGCCAAAGTCCGGCAAAGCCCTCAGCCACGGGCTGTTCACCTTTTCAATCACCTGCACGATGAAAAACGGATCCTCGCTGACGGGGTTGTCATTTTCCAGATGCACCACGACGTTCTTCTTCGCCGCATACTCCGCCACCCGCGCTAGCGTGTCAGCTGCGCGTCCTACATCCGGCTTCGAATCCTTGGCACCGTCAATGTGTGTGCGAATGCAGGGAGATCCCAGAGCCGCACCTACATCAATCCACTCCTTGCTGCCCGTGACGGCCTTTTCTCGCTCCACCTGGTCGATTGCATACTGGCTGTGTCCTTGATCGACGGCAATGTCCACGACCGACGAATGAGCACGTTCCACCGCTGCCCGCAACTGCTCCAGATACTTCGGATCGGTCGATGGAAAAATCGGGCTCCATGGCTCGATGTGGTGAACGTTGAACTTCTCCGCCACATGCGCCGCAAAGTCCTTCAGTTCCATCTGCTGCGATACTGGTACGGTGCTGGGAGTCTTACCATCCCACCCCTTCCAGCCCACGATGAATTCGCGAAAAGGATACGCCGCCACCGAGACCCGCTGCCGTGGATCGGAAGGGAACTGAACTGACGGCAGGGAACTAGCGGTTGCGTGCGCAAAGCCTGGCAGAAACCACGCTCCCGCCGCTGCCCCGGCGCATTTCCCAACGAATCGTCTTCGGTTGATAGCGCTCATGCGCGAAAGTGTAACAGAGAATGTCGCATCGACTGCAGGTGTTCCCAGTTGCCTTGCCCAGATCGCATAGTAACCGTGTTTGAGTCGCAGGGATTGGTTCTGCAAGAATGGGGAAACGCGCACACAGATTCGCTGACGATGGCGGTGGGTGCTTGAGTCAGCAGCCTCAGGAGGGATTTTCCCGTGTGGCTTAACGTGATTGGCTGGACAGCAACCGCAGTGTTCTGGAGTTCGTACTTCTTCAAAGAGGCGGCAACGCTGCGCAGGATTCAGGCGGCGGCTGCCACGCTTTGGGTGCTGTACGGGATATTGATCCACTCGGCACCGGTGGTGGTCGCCAACCTCATCGTCGGCATCGCCGCGGTTTACACGTCGTTGCGTCTAGCGTTGAACAAGGGAACCGGCGCTGGCGGACCGGGATGAGGGAGATGTGAATCCCGTGCCCTCTTTGTCAGTTCGTGGAAGTGGCGGCGGGCCGTACAGTCCGTCTTTTCTCAAGCCCATTGCCATTGCACGGGAAAGCTGACTGACATTCGCTTCAGAACAACTGCGGCCTAAACCTGTTGACGGAGGTTGGGACGCAGTGTGAGGGAGCCGTCTTGAGACCCCCAAAATCATTTGACTTTGCAAACCTTTCCTTGTATTACGAATGCTTGCGTTCGATTTCATTCAATTTTCTTCCTGTGCCGGTCCCGATCAAGAAGATCCTCTATGTTTTCAACCAACAAAAAGGTTTTGCGATCTGATGGCAACCGCCTTCGAAAGCTGCGAGCCGTGATTTCAATCAAGTCTTGGATCGTTCTCACCACTGTGTTTACGCTTTGTTCACTGGCAGCAGCTGCGGACATCCCTACCGGCAAGCCTCAGATTCAGGGCGGCAATCTACGCATTGAATTTGATAACCGCCTTCGGAGCCGGGTAGTTGCCCGTTTCGACAAAACGGAGACGGTGATGGGGCCGTTTACTGCCTCTGAGACGGTCACAACTGCCGACAAGCCCTGGACCGAATTTCTCCTGACCTCGCAGAAACACGCGCGTACAAAAGATGCTTTCGGGGAGGGTGAGCGGCTCACCGTCGAAGGAAAGGCGGGATCGCTCACAAAGATGGTCTCCGTCACCGTATACGACGAGTTTCCCGCGATGGCGTTCTTTGAGGTCCAGTACACCAATACCGGAACAACCGAGCTAGCAGTCAAAAGTTGGACGAACAACGCGTATACGGTGAACGCGCAACGCGGTGTGGGTCCGCCAGCTTTCTGGTCGTACCAGAGCGGCTCCTACGAGAAACGTCCCAACTGGATCCTGCCGCTGCACACGAATTTTCAGCAGGAAAATTATCAAGGCATGAATGCCAGCGACTATGGCGGCGGTACGCCGATCATCGACGTCTGGAGGCGTGACGTCGGAATGGCTGTGGGACACGTCGAGACGCGGCCAAAGCTGGTTTCCCTCCCCGTATCCATGCCCGACGCTGCACATGCCAGAATTGCAGTCCGCTTCGTCAAAGACCTCTCATTAAGCCCCGGTGAAAGTTTTCATACGTTTCGCACCTTCGTCGCCGTCCACAGGGGAGATTACTTCCGCACGCTCGCCGACTACCGACGCTTCATGATGAAACAAGGGTTCCAAACGGCCACCGCTCCCGACGACGCTTTCGGCGCAATCTGGTGCGCGTGGGGATATGGCCGATCGGTGCAGCCGCAGCAGGTCTATGACACACTGCCGACGGTGAAACGCCTGGGATTTGTGTGGGTCACGCTCGACGATGGTTGGCAGAACAACGTGGGCGATTGGGCGCTCGATCCCAAGAAATTCCCCGGCGGAGACGCTGACATGAAGGCCCTGGTTGACCGCATTCACCAGGAAGGATTTAAGGCCCAGCTGTGGTGGTCGCCGCTCAGCGCTGTGCCAGACTCGGAACTGCTCCGAGATCATCCTGACTACGAGTTACTGAACCGTGATGGCTCCAAGAGAAAGGTTTCCTGGTGGAACTCCTTCTATTTGTGCCCAGCGGACCGCCGCGTCGTGGAGTACCACAAGGCATTGGTGCGGAAAATTCTGGTGGATTGGGGATTTGATGGGCTGAAGCTCGATGGCCAGCATATGAACGGAGTTCCAGCCTGCTACAACCCTGCTCACCATCACGCACAGCCGGAGGATTCAGTCGAGGCGCTGCCGGATTTCTTCCGCGCAATTTACGAAACTGCTCAGTCTGTAAAGCCCGGGACACTGGTGGAGTTCTGCCCTTGCGGCACGGCGTTCTCTTTTTTCACCATGCCGCATTTCAACATGTCAGTGGCTTCCGACCCGACAAGTTCCTTTCAAGTTCGTTCCAAGGCGAAGACCTTAAAGGCTCTGATGGGAGACACAATTCCATTCTTCGGCGATCACGTCGAACTGAGCGATGGTGGCAACGACTTTGCGTCTACGGTGGGCGTGGGCGGTGTGGTGGGAACGCAGTTTGTTCTTCCGTCTTTGGTCGCAAAGCACGGCAAATCAGATCTGACTCCGGCGCGCGAGCAGAACTTCGAAAAGTGGCTTCGCATCTATCGCGACAAGATGTTGTCGAAAGGGCAATATCTCGGGCAGCTCTATGACATCGGCTTCGATGCGCCGGAGACTCATGTCATCCGCAAGGACCAGACCATGTANNGACTACGTCACAGGAAAAAGCCTGGGGACGGTGTCAGGACACAGTGCACATCTGCCGGTTGAGTTCGACGGAAACTTGCTCTTGGAAGTGCAACCACAATGAACAGTGTTTACAGGCTAGTTGAGTGTTTTCTTTGGAGAGGACGAACGTGAAATTTCTGTCTCTTGTTGTGTTGTTGGTGTGCGTCTCCGGGGCCTTTGGCCAGCCCAACTCCTCCTTCTATGTGTCGACGACTGGGAATGATTCGAATCCTGGCACCCAAACGGCACCTTGGCGCACCGTTCAGCATGCCGCAGACACCGCGCGTGCGGGAAGTACCGTCAATGTGCGGGGTGGTATCTACGAAGAACTCGTAGCCATTAAGGCGTCCGGCAACGCGACCGATGGGTTCATTACTTTTAGAAGCTATCCCGGCGAAACGGCCGTGCTCGACGCACGGCATTTTACTCCCGCAGGGAGAAGCGCGGTACTTACGATAGAGAGCAGGAGCTACATAAGGATCAAGGGTTTTGAAATTCGCAATTTCCGGACCGCCGAACATCGGCTCGCTCCATTGGGTATAAGCGTGATGGGGGCTGGCTCTCATATAGAGCTGTTGAAGAACAACGTCCACAATATTGAGCAGACGTTTGAAGGCCGCGATGCTCCGGGAAGCGGCGGGAATGGATTTGGCATTGCCGTCTACGGTACCGACGCCAAGACGCCGATCACTGACTTGATCATTGATGGCAACGAGGTGCATCACCTCCAAACCGGTTCAAGCGAGTCGCTGGTGGTGAACGGGAACGTCACGAACTTCCGCATTACTCACAATGTTGTCCATGACAACAATAACATCGGAATCGACGTCATCGGTTTTGAGCGCACGGCGCCCGACCCTGCTGTCGACCAGGCTCGCGACGGAGTCGTAAGCGGCAATCTCGTTTACAACATTACTTCGCGCGGCAATCCGGCATACCGCAACGATGAATCTTCCGATGGCATTTACGTCGACGGCGGCACCCGGATCCTGATCGAGCAGAACGTCATGCATGATGTGGATTTTGGCATCGAATTGGCCAGTGAGCACAAGGACCGCGCCACCAGCTACATCACCGCACGAAATAACCTTATTTATCACTGCCATACCGCGGGTGTTTCCATCGGAGGCTATGCGCCGGAGCGCGGGCACACCGATCACTCCACGGTGGTCAACAATACGCTCTACGAAAACGATACCTCGGGAACTGGCTCCGGCGAGTTCCAGATGCAGTGGAACATGGCGGACAATGTTTTTGCGAACAACATCGTCTATGCAGGGCCCCGCTGCCTTTTCACGGTAATCAAATCTCAGGTCGACAAAAATCGGCCGCCCGCCGTGATTGATCACAACCTTTACTACTGCGCCTCCGGAGCGAAGGCGAGCACCTGGCCAGGGGCCTCCGCCACGGTGACGGGATTCGACAAATATCTTGAGTCCACGGGGAATGACCCTCATTCGCGCTTTCTCGATCCGCATTTTGTTGACACTGCCGCGAAGAACTTTCACCTGCAATCAGATTCTCCCGCGATCGCTACGGGCACGACTGACGGAGTGCCCGTGGGAGAACTGGACCTTGATGGCTCACCGCGCGTCAAATCCGGCAACATAGACATCGGCTGCTACCAAAGAAAATAAGAGTGGCCGAACTTCGTCCTTGCAGGAGCGCCAATGGATCGACGCAGTTTCTTGAAGTCCGCCACCGCAACAGGACTCGCAGTTGGGTTGTACAAGAGCGGCGCCAACGCCTCAATTCCTGAGCATAACTGGGACAAATACGATTGGGGATCAGGGCCTCCAGCCCTCGACCGGCTTTTTCAGGGCCCGTTCCCACAGTATGGTCCGGCTGCCGTAGTTCCCGAGAGCGATGTCTCGATGGTCACTTCGCCATCCAGGGACATCGTCAGCAATTACGGCATGGGCCTCGTTGTTTATGCTTCCGACGACACGGGACAACTTCATGTCCCCGGGCAAACAGCGGAACGGACTCTCGAAGATCTGATCAAGCTGCCCATCGCGCAGAAGATATACATCCGCCCCAACTGGCGCGATGTCCAGAAACAACCTGGACGGCTCGACTTCCCGGAGTGGTGGAAGATCACGTTCGATCTTGCCCGCCGTTATGACAAACGTATCGGGTTCCGAGTCATGCTGGAGAACCCCGATTCGCCTGATCCGGGTATGCCGGATTTTCTCCTCAACAAGGTTCCCTACGTAAAGCTCAAAGGTGAGTGGAAGGGCGACCCCGCGCAAATGCGCTACCGGAAAGATAACCGTGTGCCGCGTTACGATCACCCGGCGTATCAAGCTGCGTTTCGCGAATTGAATGGGTTGCTCGCCGCGGAACTCAACGGCAATCCACAGGTCGAGTTCATGGACACGATGATGTACGGTTTTTGGGGCGAAGGGCACACGTGGCCGTTCGAGGGCAATCCCTTTCCCAGCCAGTTGGTCGCGGAACAAACCTGGGCGGCCATGTTCGAGATGCAACTCGAACACTGGACCAAAGTCCCGCTGGCCACGAACACGCAGCCCGACTTCAGCAACGTGGGCAACTCCGATCTGCTGGATCGCACGATGCGCAGCGGCAACTGGCTGCGTACGGATACCATCTTCATTGAGAACACGCAGATCGAGGCGCTGAGCTACCGTCCACCTTGGGCCGCCGCCATCTGTGAGGTTGGTTTCACCACCGGTGATCCGAGGGAACTTCAGATCGACGAAGATGGAATTACTTACAACGAACAAATCATTTCCCACGCAGCCGATGTCGGCGTCAACTATCTATCGCTTTGGAGTTGGCACACCCAGTCCGCCGCAAACATCTTGAGTTACTACGAAAAATTCCCTGGTCCGATCGACGAGATGGCCCGCCAGATCGGCTACCGCATCCGCCCGTCGTTTATCTGGATTTTCAAGCGCGACGGAGTTATCGGCCTGGTGATCGGACTCGCAAACGATGGAATCGCGCCTGTTCCTGGAGTGCTTCGCTTGAGTGTGCTGAGTGAGGATAGCAAGATCAACGTATACGGCTGCATTGACCCTGGGTATCCGAAACCGAGGGGCGTCCATCAAGCGATGCTGATGCTGCCCGCAGGCGTCCAATGGGAGGGTCTGCGGCTGAAAGCTGAACTCGAAGTGAAGGGCGTGCGTTATCCGGTTCGATGGGCGTGCCGGCAAAAAATCAATTCGGATGGCTCATTGACGCTGCGCCACAATTACAACCCTGATCGGCCGTTGGTGTAGAGACAGTTAGGAGTAATCCGTTGAGATTAGACGTGAATCGCCGCGAATTCCTGAAGATCACCGCTGGAGCCGGCGCCGCGTTGGCAATGCCGGTTTCAGGACACACCGCTGTCCCCTCCAAAATGATCGGCATTCAAGTCGGAGCAGTTTCGTTTGTCGATGAAGGCACCGAGAAAGTCCTCGATGTGCTTCAGGAACGTGCCTGCGTGAATACGCTGTTTCTTGCGGTATTCACCTACGGTCGAGGTATTGCCGGAAGACAGATTCCGGGCCAACCGCTGCCCGATCACGGCAAGCAGGAGTACGATCTCAATTTTCACGGCGGAAATTTCGCGACGCCTCATCCCCAGTACTACAGGAACACAGTCCTCAAAGACACTCGTGCGCCCGACCATGGTGACCTGGATATTCTGGCCGAAGTGATCCCTGCCGCCAAAAAACGCGGCATCAAGGTCATCTGCTGGCTTGAGGACGTGTTTCGCACCGATTTGCCGAACATCGAGAAACTGCAGGAGCGGGATCTGTACGGGCGGAATGCCGATACCCTGTGCGTCAATAATCCGGACTACCGAAATTTCCTGACCGGTCTGGTCGAGGACTATACCCGTTCCTATGACATCGACGGCATCATGTGGGGATCTGAGCGGCAAGGCGCACTTTGCGACAGCCTTGGGGCAACGCATGACACGCCGCCTGTTGATCCGGGGAACGTGACCTGTTTCTGCCAGTTTTGTCAGAGCAAAGCGAAAGAGCGCGGCATCAATGCAGATCGCGCCCGGCAGGGCTTTCTGGAGTTGGAAAAGTTCGTTCGCTCAGCGCGCAGCGGCAAGCGCCCCGTGGACGGCTACTACGTTCAATTCTGGCGGCTCCTATTGCGGTATCCCGAGTTAGCCGCCTGGGAAATGCTCTGGACAGATAGCCTTCGCGAGACTTACGCCGCAATCTACAAAACGGTAAAGGCAGCGAAGCCGACGGTGCCGGTGGGTTGGCACATCTGGCACAACAATTCCTTCAATCCGATCTACCGCGCGGAGCAGGACCTTGATGAGCTCTCGAATTACTCGGATTTCATCAAGGTCGTTATGTACAACAACTGCGGCGGCGAGCGGATGGCGCTGTATGCAGACAATATCGGCTCGACACTTTATGGAGATCTCTCGAAACAAAGCCTGATCGATCTCAACTATGCACTGATGGGATTCAAGGAGCGCAGCTACGACCAGATTCCTCTCGCAGGGCTTTCGGCGGACTACGTCTACCGCGAGACAAAACGTGCGCTGGAGGGTGTTGCTGGCACGAGGACTTTGATCTGGCCAGGCATTGATATCGATATCCCGACCGAGCCCAATCACAGCAAGTGCACACCGCAAAGCGTCAAGGAAGCGGTTCTGGCGGCTTTTCGCGCTGGTGCCCCAGGCGTGCTTCTATCTCGCAAGTACTCCGAGATGCGGCTCGCCGACCTCGGTGGCGCTGGTGAAGCGGTCCGCGAGTTGAAGCTATCTAGTTGAAGAACCGCGGCCTGGCCACGCCAATGTGCCGAAAGTTAGACGAGTCAGTAGCTTATTGATAGTAAACGAGATGATGGTGGAGGCGGCGGGAGT
>PMUM01000039.1 GCA_003166855.1 Acidobacteriaceae bacterium
AAATGAATACTTGAAGTGTTCCCTGCTGCCCGATCTAGGAGGTCACGTTTACACGTGCACCGACAAGATCAGTGGGCAGCCGATGTTTTACGCGAACCCCTCCATCAAGAAGGCGGCGATTTCCTATCGCGGTGCATGGGCCGCGTTCGGAATCGAATTCAACTTTCCTGTTTCCCACAATTGGGTGAGTCTTTCTCCCGTAGATTTCGCTTTCGGCACAAGAAACGACGGCAGCGCTTCCGTTACGGTGAGCAACGTCGATCGCGTCTACGGGATGCAATGGTCGGTCGAACTCGTGCTCCGGCCGCATTCTACGGTTCTGGAACAGCGAGTTACGCTGAACAATCGGAGCGATGTTCGGCACCGGTTTTACTGGTGGAATAACGCCGGAGTTCAGGTTTGGGACGATTCGCGAATCCAATACCCAATGCGCTTTACCGCGAGCCATGGTTTTCGAGAGGTGACGACCTGGCCGGTTGAAGCAGATGGTACGGATCTCAGCATCATCAAGAATCAGACGAAAGGGCCAGTGTCTTCATTTGTGCATGGGAGTCGCGAGCCGTTCATGGGAGTCTGGAACCCACACACGAGTACAGGAACGGTCCATTACGCAGACTATGCTCAACTTCCCGCAAAGAAGATCTGGTCGTGGGGAACCGATCCCGACGGGCTGGATTGGCGCAAAACACTCTCGGACAACAATAGCGCCTACGTGGAAATCCAAGCGGGACTCTTTAGGAATCAGGAAACCTATGCCTTCCTTGAGCCTCGGCAGACGATCAGGTTCTCTGAGTTCTGGATGCCGGTGCGCGACATTGACGGAATTTCGCGAGCTAATCTGACAGGTGTGGTCCACCTGAGCAGGAAACAGGCCGCGCTCGTGACTGGCCTCAACGTGAATCAGGCACTTCCCGGCGCGACGCTACGCATTGCACTTGGAAACCAAACCATCTTTCAGGAAAAAGCTGATCTTGTTCCTCAACACACCTGGACGCACGAAGTGACGAATGCAGATCCGCAGCGGAAGTACACATTTGAGCTTCGCGACGCGAACGGAACTGTTCTGCTCGGTCAGACCGAAGGCGAGTACGATTGGACTCCCATCGAAGAAGTTCGTGTCGGGCCGCAGCGCGCTTACCAGATTCCTGAACCGGAACACCGCACCGAAGACGACTGGCTTCAACTGGGAAATGAGCAGGAGCTGGATGGCAATCTCTTGGGAGCGCTCCAAAACTATCAGGGCGGGTTGGGCAAGTTTTCAGAGAGCTTCGAGCTGAACAAGTCGGCGGGGAGACTGTATGCGAGTTTGCTACGCTTCCAGGAGGCGAAGGAGAGGCTCGAGCCGGTTCACGCCCGCGATACATCGGACTCCGAAATTTTGTATTACCTGGGAATTGCGTACGAAGCGATCGGCGAGAACCGACAGGCCCGTGAATCGTACGAAGCTGCTGCACGCATGCCAGAATTCCGCGCTGCGGCCTCAATGCGGTTGGCTGAGTTCGTGGCGCGGGAAGGAAATTTGAGACTGGCAGAGTCTTACCTCCAAGTGGCGACGGAGGCTGCTCCGGACGATCTTCGTTCTGCTGAGGAGCTAATTGCAGTATTGGGAGCGGACGGGCAGAAGGAAAAGTCGCAGAAGCTCGCACGGGAATGGCTGGCGCGATTTCCACAAAGCCACTTTCTGCTCGAGCAGCTTGGGAAGCCTGACTTGCATCATCTCGGCGATGATGCCAATCGCGTATTGAGCGTCGCGTCGGAGTACATGCGTCTGGGGATGTACTCGCAGGCGCTTGCGGTGCTCTCACGTGATTATCCCGCGGCGGTCGCAGATGAGAGCGAGCCGGGCCTACTCTCCCCCGACAAACACCCGTTGATCGCCTACTACCGGGGATTTTGCCGGGAGAGATTGGGGCATTCCGGGGCCGGCGATTTCAACGCGGCGGCAAAGCTCGCGACGGACTACGTGTTCCCCGGCCGCGCTGAGGATCTGCAGGTATTGACCGCTGCGTTGAACTCGAATGCGCAGGATGCGAGTGCACACTACCTGCTGGGAACCCTCTATTTCTCAAAGGGAGTCACGGATCAGGCGCTCGCCGAGTGGGATCAGGCTCGGAAGTTGAATCCACAGATTCGGGTGCTCCACGCCAGCCTGGGGCGCGCTCTGCTGCATGGAAAGAACGATCCGGAGCAAGCTTTAATCGTGTTTCAGGAGGGCCTGCATAACGATCCGCAGAACCTCGCACTCTACACAGGAATCGATCAGGCACTGAGCATTTTGCAGCATCCAGCACAGGAACGCGTTGCGGCGTTTGAGCGGTATCCGGACCTTGCCAACATGCCGACTTCTCTGGTCTACGAACTGATTTTGAATTTGGCCGAAGCTGGAGAGTTCGAGAAGGCAGCCGGGTTGTTCCACAATCGGTTCTTTCAAAGGGAAGAGGGTGGAACCAACGTGCGGCAAGTGTGGCTTGAAGTACAAATCCAGCACGCTTTATCAATGGCGCAGCAGGGACAATGTTCGGAGGCGATCAAGGCCATCGACGATCTGGCGCAACCGGTGCCGGATCTGGCTTTTACGCGTGATGGACTTGAGACATTCCTACGGTCCGCGAGGTTTAGCTATCTGATTGGGAACGTATACAAGAGCTGCAAAGTGCCGGACAAGGCTCTGAGTAGCTTTAAGCAGGCGGCCGAGAAGTCGAGTTTTGGAGATGCGGCTTGGGCGTGGAAGGCGTCTCAGCAACTTCCAGATTTTGATCACAGCTCCGCGAAGCAGAGATTGCAGAGCATTCTCGAGCGCGTCAAGAAATCTGATAGTAGCGAGTCCCCGGGTGGCTGGTGGTTTTACAATGCCGGCATGCTCGATGCCAGCTTGGGAAATGCCCAACAGGCAGAGAGAGAGTTTCGCGAAGCGCTCTTATCTCCTGACACACTGATGACGTATCACCTGACGCGGGTTGCGATGTCGGGCAAAAACATCCGAGGCGCTTCGATTCAGTAGCGGAAGGAATCTCCCATGAATAATCTCTTTCGAGTGCTGCTTGTGCTCATCGCTGGCTGCGGTTTCACCTTCGCGGCGGATGGCGTCATTCACAGCCGGTGGGCCGATTCTGATCCGCGGCTCGACACGAATCCGATGTCTTCGTTTTGGCGCGGGTCGGAACTCATCTACATGGAGTCGGATGCGCTCGGCAAAGCTGAGCCGAAATATCGGACCGAGATCCGGACGCGCTGGACGAAGCAGAACCTCTACTTTCTTTTCGTGTGTCCCTATGAAGAACTCAATCTGACGCCGAATCCGAATACGTCGGCCGAGACCAACGAGCTTTGGAATTGGGATGTCGCGGAAGCGTTCATCGGCGCGGATTTCAAGAACATAAAACGGTACAAAGAATTCGAGATTTCGCCGCAAGGAGAGTGGGTCGATCTGGATATCGACCTCGATCGCCAACATGATGATAGCGGTTGGAAATGGAATTCGAATTTCGAGGTCTCATCGAGGATCGATAAGGCTGCTCA
>PMUM01000170.1 GCA_003166855.1 Acidobacteriaceae bacterium
CTCATCGCCAGACCGTCGGCCTCGCGCACGATCGGGCAAGCCACAATCTCCACCGGCAAATCCAGATCGCGCACCATGCGCCGGATGATGGCCACCTGCGCCGCGTCTTTCTGCCCGAAGAAGGCCGCGTCTGGTTCGACGGCGTGAAAAAGCTTGGCCACCACCGTCGTGACCCCACGAAAGTGTCCGGGCCGCGAACGGCCGTCCAGCTTTTCGCTGAGCCCTTCCACCGTAACCCAGGTCACCGCCCCAGCCGGGTATATCTCTTCCACTGAAGGCGCGAACAGCAATTCCACGCCCTCCCGCTCCAGCATTTCCCGGTCGCGCTCGAACGACCGCGGATACTTCGCCAGGTCCTCATTGGGTCCAAACTGCGTCGGGTTGACGAAGATCGACGCTGCCACAATGTCGGACGCCGCGCGCGCTGCCCGCACCAGCGACAGGTGACCCTCATGCAGTGCTCCCATGGTTGGAACAAATCCCAGCCGCCTGCCTGCTCGTCGTGCGGCGCGAGACGAGACCCTCATTTCGTGAATGGTAGTGCAGATTTTCAAGATCGGACTTTCAAGAATGGATTCACTGGGCGCGACTTCGTTTCATGACGACGGCACCCATTTGATGGCGACGTGCGCGCCCTGCAGCATTCCACCCACGATGCCCCGGTTTCGGCGGATTTCCACTTGGTCCTGCTCGGAAGCTTTGGCGTTCTCGGTCGCCGCTACGACGCGTCCGTAGGGCCAATTCGATGCGGGCAGCGCCGCCAGCGCTGGAAGCAACTCGGCGGGCTTCAGCCGGATCTCCGCACTATCGGCGGCATCCAGTAACGCCACACCGTCGGGGCGAACGATGAGGTAAGGGTTGCGCCAGTTCTTCATGTCGTGAATGCGCTCGACTTGAGCCTGATCCGCCGCGGGAATGGCCTGCAACACGACTTCGGGCGCGGGAGGCTTCGCGGCATCCTGGTGGGAAGAACACGCCACCAGAGAGATCCAAGCGAGCACAACCGCCGACACCCCGATGCGAACAGACTTGCCGATCACGGGGCCGAAGTTACCTCACCATCGCGGGAACGTCGTTTTTCGCCGCCCAGACCAGCGCGACGATCCATCCGATGACGCTCCATCCCAGGAAAAGGTTGAGCAGGAAGATCGCGAGGAGGTCGCGCTTGCTCCGGGTCAGCGCAATGATCGACGGCAAGAAATACATCACGAACGGTAATCCGAAGAAGAAGTGGAAGAAAATCATTGAGAGAACCATGGAGCTCCTCCTTTTCCTTAGCCTAGCACCATCGGGTGCAATCCGGCACTAGCCCCAGCGGGCGACTACGCCTGTATCAAGGTACGGGATCGCGGCCGGCTTTGTTCCGCTGTTATCGTCTATCGTTTATCGGCCCATGGCCCGTTTCCGAGCAAGCACTGTATCGAGCCCGGTCTTGGTTTCCTTCGGCAGGTGATAGGACTCCTCGTCTGCTGGATACTGGTGCGACCGCACGTCCGCGCGAAAGGCCTGCACTGCGTTGGTGATCAGCGCAGCGGCGTCTCCGTAGCGCCGCACAAATTTTGCCGGAGGTCCGAAGGTCAGGTTCAGGATATCGTGAAACACCAGCACCTGCCCGTCGCACTCGGGGCCAGCACCGATGCCGATCGTCGGGGCGCTGATCTCGCCAGTAATCATCGCTGCCACTTCGCGCGGGATGCCCTCGAGATAGAGACACGCCACGCCAGCACGGTCGAGGGCCACGGCATCGCGCATGAGTTGCTCGATCCCGCTCAGGCTCTTGCCTTGCACCTTGTAGCCGCCCATCACGTTGACCGACTGCGGCGTCAGGCCGATGTGGCCAGCGACGGGAATCTCGGCGTCGATGATCTGGCGGATGAGGTCGGCACGCTTCTCTCCGCCTTCGATCTTCACGACCTCGGCGCCGCCTTCTTTCACAAAGCGGGCGGCGTTGCTGACAGCGGTTTTGGAGTCAAGCTGATAAGACCCGTAAGGCATGTCGGCGCCCAGCAGCGCATTCTTCACGCCGCGCCGCACGGCTTTTACGTGATGCAGCATCTCGTCCATGGTGACCGAGAGCGTGTTCTCGTAGCCGAGCATGGTTTGCGCCAGCGAATCGCCGACCAGCACCATGTCGATGCCGGCCTCGTCGACCAGACGCGCTGAGGCGTAGTCGTAGGCGGTGAGGCAAGTGATGGGTTCGTGGTGGAGTTTCTGATCCCGGAGAGTTGCGGTCGTAACCTTATGGCGAGGCTCGCCAATAGGGGTCAAGCTCATGATGTCCTCCAGTGCCCTTCCGCCGTGGCGGATAGAGCCTGTGCACGCATCGTGGGGTCTACAGCTTTGGATGACGCTAGGGTAATTGTAGCCGCAAAAGAGGTGGCCGTCGATGCGTTATATAGTCAATGTTCTCAACGACCTGGGAAGGGGCAAGATTTAACGAGGCCACCATTCGCAGAAACAATTGCTGGCTGACTCAGCCGCTGGAGGATTGTTGTATAAGACGTATTGCATCACGTCTTACATGCTGGTAAGATAAGTGCATGTCCACCTACCGCACGGTTATCAGTTCCAAGGGACAAGTCGTCATTCCCGCCGAACTGCGCGAGCAGTTCGGCCTGGAAAAAGGCACCCCCGCGACCTGGACCGAAGAAAAGGGCCGCCTGATCCTGACTCCAATCACCGAACGTCTCCTCGACGAGATCCAGGGATTCCTGAAGCCTCGGCCTGGCGAGCCCTCAATGTTTGAAGAACACTTCAAGGAGCGCGAGCGCGAGCGTCAACGTGAGAGAGAGAAGAAGTGACCTTGGCCCTCGCTCGCAGCAAGCCCCGGCGGTATGTTCTCGATGCCAATGCCCTGATTGGGTTTCTTGAGGACCGTGCCGGGACAGCTCCGCGAGTCCGGCGCTTGCTGGAAGAAGCCTTTCGCCACGACCTTCCTCTGTTCCTGTCGGCAATCAATTGGGGAGAAGTTTTCTACATCTCGTGGCGTCAACACGGCGAAGCCAATGCTCGGGCCGCCGAAGCGAAGTTGCGGCAACTACCCATCACGGTCATCTCTGCCGACATCGACCGCGCCACCCGCGCCGCTGCCCTCAAGCAAAAGCACAACCTGGGCTACGCCGACGCCTTCGCCGCCGAACTCGCTTTGGAGCGCGGCGCCTGGTTGGTCACCGCGGATCCAGAATTTTCAAAACTGGGCAAGACCCTGTCGGTGTCCCCGCTCCCGCGCCACGAAAAATAGGAAGATCGGGATTGGCTGGCTAATGGCTAGACGCCAGCAGCTAGAAGCTTGTTATGCCCCCACCGCATCCTGCCCGCCGAGCGGCAGGAAGTACTGCGTGCCCTTGATGGGCTCGGTGACTTTGCGCAGAAGTTCCTGCAAGTCTTCATTGCGGTCGACGAAATCGATGTCAGACGTGTTGACGATCAGCAAGTCGGACGATGTGTAGTGAAAAAAGAAGTGCTCGTAGGCTTTGACCACTTCCTCCAGATACTCATCGCTCACAGCGCGCTCGCTGGGAGCGTTCTTTTTCTTGAGCCGCTTTTTCAGGACTTCCGGGGTGGCCTGCAGATAAATCACCAGGTCGGGCGTGGGCAGCAGTTCGCGGAAGTGGTTATAGTAGCGATTGTACGTATCGAGTTCGTGGTCGGTGAGATTGAGGCAGGCAAAGAGCTTGTCTTTTTCAAAAATAAAATCCGAAACCACAACCTTCTGTGAGCGCGGGCCAAGATCAAGCGACTGAAGTTGTTCGAAGCGCCGCACCAGAAAAGTGAACTGCGCCTGAAACGCGGCTCCGCGGTCTCCTTCATAGAAGGAGTCCAGAAACGGATTTGCGTCCGGCTCCATCACGCGCTGGGCATTCAGGCGCTCGGCAAGAATGCGCGCCAGCGTGCTCTTGCCCACGCGGATGGGTCCTTCCACAGCAATGTATCGGGGCAGTTCGAAAAGATTGGCCATGAGTTCGTTGCGATGTCTCGGAAACCAGAGGATATCTCGGATGAGGCCCAGTGGCAATTGCGGGAAGAGTTAACAGTACACTTGGTGATTTCGGATTGCTGATTGCTGATTGAAAGGCGTTCGGGCCAATCAGCAATCAAAAATCATCCATCAACAATTACAATCCCTGCATGCTTGGCCTCGCCCTAGCTGGAGCCGCCGCTACTGCCGCTGTCGCCGCCGGATATCAATCTATGAGGCCCACCGGGCAGTGGTATGGCCGCACCTTCACGGGCCTGTCTCGCGGTACCAAGCAACTCGCGCTCACCTACGACGACGGGCCCAACGATCCGCACACGCTGCGCCTGCTCGAGGTACTGGCGAAATACGACGTGCACGCAACGTTTTTTCTGATCGGACGCTACGTCCGGCAACGTCCCCAGATCGCGCGCGAGGTCGTCAATGCCGGCCATGTTGTGGGCAACCACACGTTCACGCATCCACTCCTGACTTTGAAGAACGTCGCTGAAGTTCGACAGGAACTCTCGGACTGCCGCTCCGCCTTGCAAGACGCAATCGGAGAGCATTCCAATCTCTTCCGCCCACCGTTCGGCGGACGACGGCCCGCGGTGCTGCGGGTGGCTCGCGAGCTGGGGCTCGAACCGATTATGTGGAATGTGACCGGCTACGACTGGAACGCGCCACCGTCCGCCGTGATCGAGCGCAAGGTGAGCAGGCAGATTCGCGGTGGCGACGTCATCCTGCTCCATGACGGCGGCCACAAACAGATGGGCGCCGACCGCTCCCAGACTGTCGCTGCGACTGATCATTTGATCTCGCGCTACAAGTCCGGGGGCTACGGCTTCGTCACGATTCCTCAAATGCTCGGAGCAGGAACGGTTGGCTAAGCTCGGACGTCTTCCGGAACGCCCGTCAAACCAAGCCTCCAAACGCTCAGAACCCATAACGGGCGACAATCATTTTTTCCTTTTTGCCAATCACTGCAATCGCGGCGTGTTCAGCGGGCAGCGAAAACGCAATCGGCACGCCGGTGGCTTGATCGCGCAGGCTGATGTTTGTGTCGTTCGCGGAGTCGGAGACCATGACGTAGAGCACGGAGTCAGCGAGCACAGTCGGAAATACGAGCACGCCCGGTGGAAGCGGCGATTGCTGGGTGAACATCTGGGGGATGTTCAGGCGAGTTGTCACGTAGGCGTAGAGGTCGGAAGTGGAGCGCGAGTATTCAGAGAGTTCCACTGGATAGGACGTCCAGAAAATGCGGCCTTTGCCGTGCGGAATTTCTTTAAGAGTTGAGCCGTCGTCGAAGCGCAGGGAGTCGAGCCAGTTCTGCTGCGGCTGCCCGAAAGCGAGAGCCAGGGAACGGGTGCCGAGGCTGACCGTGGCGTTGTGAAAGGTGAGTGGTTCGACGTGGGAGGGGAGTCCGAGGTCGGCGGCGCGGTGGACGATTTGCCAGTGCGCGTCGCGGTCGACGGGGCCGGTGACGAGGAGGTTGCCTCCCGCATCGACATAGGTCAATAGCGCCTGCCATGCTTTTTCGCCCAACGCTTGCGGAGAGGGCAGGATCGCGAGCTTGGGCGTGCCTAGCTTTTCGATCTGATTTTCCGCGATCATGTAAGCGGGCAGGTGGACGTCATACGCAAGGGCGCGGACGGCGTTCTGCTGGGCCTCCAATTGGAATTCCGCGAGCGCGGAATATTGTGCGGCTTGTGATGTGACGATTGCGATCGAAGGCTGCTGCGGGTCGCGGAGATGCTCCTGCAACGACGGGGCAAATTGGGCGAAGGCGCGCAGGAGCATTGCTTCGGGCTTCTCGGTGTAATCGGTACGGACGGCGCCGATGGGGGTTTCGTTGCTCTCCGTCATGTCGGAGTTCGTGTTCCAGAGCCATTCGATGGCGCCGGAACCTTGAATGAACGACGCGGCGACTTTGCGTTCGAGGAGAGCGGCTTCGCTTTCCGTGGTGCGGCGGGCGATCTCGTCGAGATTCAACTCCCGCTGCAGGCCGGTTTCCTGGATCAGCATGGCTTTGCCGGGCTGCTTGGCGGCGAGGGAATCCCACAGAATTTGATCGTTGAGCCACCAGGAGTGGTTGGTGGTGAAGTCGACGGATGCGCCCCAGAACGCGGGCGAGAGACGGTCTTGAATGCCGCCTTCGTCCTGACCAACCGTGACGAGTTGCTGTGAGCCGGCGGTACGGATGGTGTCGCGCATGGTGCGCGCCCAGTGCGCGAAAGACTCTTGCGTGAAGAGGAAGTAGTCGTTCAGACGGAGCGAGTTGGTTCCGGTGTACATCCCGCGGGCGGAGAATTCCTCTTCGGTGGGAAGAGAAATCGAGCCAGCGACGGAGCCGGGAGTCACGTTCCAGAGCGCGGCTAGTTTCGCACGATCAGGATAACGCTCGCTCAGCCACTGATTCCAGGCGGCGAGTTCGATGGGGTCGCCGTTGGGGCGCGTTCTCCAGAGGTGCTGGGAAAAGCTGGGCTCGTTGATGAGATCCCAGGCTAGGTAAGGCACGTCGTGGAAGCGCGCGACGACGGAGGAGATCAGCGTCTGCTGGCGGCGGACGGCTTGGGGATCGAGGAAGGCGTTGGCGCCTCCAAGAACATCGGGCAGGAAGGCGAAAAAGTTGAACTGCACCGGCAAGCCATACTTGCGCGCGGGCATTAGATAGGCTTCGAGAGTGCGCAGGGTGCGCTCGTAGGGCTGGCCGTTTTCGTCGGAGAACTTGTCCCATCCGGTCCACCATCCGGTGCGGATCATGTTGAGTCCGGCGTCGTGAATCTGGGCGAGATCCTGGTTCCAGACGTACACATTCGGGTGTTCGAAGTAGAGGCGCTGGACCTCGCTCGACATGTAGGTGGTGCCGACGACCGCGAGGGGATGGCCATCGAGTTCGAAGTAGTCGTGGTTGACGCCGAGATGCGGTCCGGAGCGGAGGTAGGACTCGTCGCGGATCCAGAAGGCGGAATGGTAGATGACGCGCACGCGGTCGCCTTCGAGAAGCTGCGCCTCGATGATGTAGAGGCCCTTACCTTCGGGAGCGGGCAGGACGACGGGATCGGTGAGAGTTGCTGTGACAGTTGACCGGTTCGTGGGCTGCGCTTCGGGGAAGGTCGTGATCTTCAGAGAAACTGTCGCCTTCGGTTGCACCGCAGCGTGCCACTGAACCTGCAGTTCTACGGGCTCGCCGTGGAGGTAGAGCGGTAAGGCAGGACGCACGGAGAATTCTTCGGCGCCTTGCAGGGCGCGGTCGACGAGGGATTGCAGCAGCGCGGCGTTGTCGAAGAAGTCACGGGAGAGTTCCGCGTTGACGAATATCCAGCGGCCGCCATCAAATCCATTGCGGTAGTGATCGATCTGCAGGACAGGGGCCGAGAGCTTGCGGCCGTCTTTGACGCCCCAGGCGAGCGCGTCGAGGCGGGCGTCGAGAGAGCCGGCGGCGCCTCCGCGGTGGTAGAGATCGACGGCGCTGAGGCGAATGACGGGGCTGAAGGCGTGCTTCCAGGCGAATGCGGGAAGCTGCAGGGGGATCTCGGGATTGGGCTGGAACTGCAGGCCGTCGGAGCTGGGAGTGTCCTGGTACTGATCGATCATGAGCGGGCGGATGCAGCGCACGCTGTAGTCGCGAAGATGCCATCCGCCGCGGTCGCGATAGGCGGCGCGAGTGAAGGGCATGCCGCCGAGGACCAGCAGATTGCCTCCGCGGTCGAGAAACTGTTTGATGGCGGGCCAGGAGTCTTCGGGAAAGGCGGAGCCGGTGGGAAGGATAAGAAGTCGCGTTGTGGGGACGGCCAAAGCTTCGTGGAGGTGGTCCGCGCCAATTTGCTCGGCTCCAGGAAACAAGGCGGCGAATTGCTGCGGCGAGGGAGTCGCCGTGTCGGCTGCGAGAAAGCCGGGTTCCGCGAAGACGACCACGGGCGAGGCGGCGGTTTGGGCAAGGAGTGTGAGTGGGATCAGCAGTGAGAAGACGGAGGCGACTGCGAAGACTACGCGTTTGCGCATGATGGCCTGATTCTGAGAGATGCTAAGGGGTAGAAACAGTGCAGTCTCCAGCAAGGGTAAAGGAATGTCAAGCGAGGAGAAACGATTTTGTAGGGTATCAATCCGATATGGGATGAAGAAAAATGCGTAGAACCGCGCTCGGGCGATGCTATGATGGCGCGTTCTTAAGATTCCAGGCCTTTTGGAAGGGTGGACACAGCACTCATGGCGATCGCGGCCCCTAACACTTCTACTACGACTGCGGCACCGGGCACGGGGCAGAGTTACGCTGCTCCGCTGGCTACGGTGACCACGCTCTTCTTCATGTGGGGGTTTCTGACCTGCCTGAATGACATTCTAGTTCCGCATTTGAAATCGATTTTCGACCTTAGCTACGCGCAGGTGATGTTGATTCAGTTTGCGTTCTTTGGGGCCTATTTCGTTTTCTCGTTACCATCCGCCAGAGTCGTCGACGCGATCGGCTACCAGCGGTCGATGGTGGTCGGGTTGCTCGCCATGGGGCTTGGGGCTTTTCTGTTTGTGCCGGCCGCGATGGTTCCGTCGTTCCCATTATTTCTAGGAGCGTTGATCGTGCTCGCGGCGGGGATCACCTGCCTTCAGGTGGCGGCCAATCCGTACGTCACGGTGTTGGGGAAACCCGAGACCGCCTCGAGCCGGTTGAATCTGACACAGGCGTTTAACTCGCTGGGGACTTTCCTGGCGCCGTTTTTCGGCGGTCTGCTGATTCTGAGCGCGGCCCCGAAGACCATGGCGGATATAAGAGCGATGGCGCCCGACGTGTTACAAGCTTACCGATTGCACGAAGCTGCGACCGTCAAGACGCCGTATGTGGGGCTGGGTATTGCGCTGGTCGTGCTGGCCCTTGCCATCGGCAGCTTCAAGTTGCCGAAGATCGAGCACGCTCAACACAAGGTCGGCGAGAAAGTGAACGACTCCATCTGGAACCATCCCAGCTTGATCTTCGGTGCAATCGGCATTTTTGTGTATGTCGGCGGCGAGGTTTCGATCGGGAGTTTCCTGGTGAACTACTTTACGCAGCCGGAGATTGGCGGCCTTACGGAAAAAGTTGCCGCGAGCTTTGTGGCTTTCTACTGGGGCGGAGCAATGGTCGGGCGATTTATCGGCTCTGCACTTCTGCAGAAGATAAGCACGCGGGGACTGCTGGGCGTCTGCGCGGTGTGCGCGGCTGCCTTGGTGGCAATCTCCATGCTGACGACGGGACACACTGCGATGTACAGCATCATCCTTGTCGGATTCTTCAACTCGATCATGTTCCCAAGCATCTTCACTCTGGGTGTCGCCGAACTTGGGCCGCTGACCGGGGATGGTTCCGGAGTCATGATTATGGCGATTGTTGGCGGAGCCATTATTCCGGTGGCGCAAGGGTGGATTGCCGATCGGATCGGGATTCATCATGCGTTCTTCCTGCCGGTCATTTGTTATCTGTACATTTTGTTCTTCGCTCTAAGCGGATCGAAGCCGAACAGCCAGCGCTATGCCAAAGCGTAACTGCGCTCCGCAAGGTTGCAAACCGGATGTCCGGGCGTGTGCGGAATCACTGACAGGGTTCCGTCATTTGGTAACATGTTTCACGGAATTCAGGACTAAAACGATTTAAGCGATCATGGGGCAAATCAAGAAGCCTGGCCAAAAACCAGAGGTCGTTACCCTCAAGGCCGTCGCCCACCATATTGGACTGACTCCAGGAACGGTATCAGCAGTTCTGAACGATTCGCCTTCGGCGCGGTCCATTCCGCAGGAGACCAAGAACCGGATCCACGCGGCCGCCAAGGAACTCAACTACCGGCCCAATTTTTTTGCCCGCACGTTGCGCAACAAGCGCACCTACACCATCGGAGTAATCGCGGAAGAGATTGGCGACTCCTACAGTTCGCCGATCATCAGCGGCATTGAACAGTATTTGAGGAAGCGCGATTACTTCTTTCTGACGGTCGTGCACCGGCACGATCCCGTGCTGCTCAATCGATATTCGCAGTTGCTGTCGGAGCGCGGCGTCGAGGGCATCATTACCGTGGACACAACCGTACAGGAAGCGCCCGCGTTGCCCACGGTTGCCATTGCAGGACACAAGAAGTTGAAGGGAGTCACCAACATTACGCTGGATCACGTGCGAGCCGCGAGGTTGGCGCTGAACCACCTCAAGGAAATGTCGCACGAGCGAGTCGCCTTCATGAAGGGGAATCCGGTGAGTTCGGATGCGAAGGACCGGTGGGACGCGATCTGCCAGGTGGCGGCGGAGATGGGGATGAAGATCGATCCGGAGTTGACCGTGCAAATCGATACGGACGATCCGACGCCGATGTTGGGCTATCCGTTTACCAAGCAGCTGCTGGCGCGCAAGAGGCCGTTTACGGCGCTGTTTGCGTACAACGACATTTCGGCGATCGGGGCGATTCGAGCGATCCAGGAACAGGGACTGCGGGTTCCGCAGGATATCTCCGTGATGGGGTTCGACGACATTCCGGGGGCCGCGTTTCATACTCCGAGCTTGACCACGGTGCAACAGCCATTGAACCGCATGGGAGAGGTGGCGGCGCAGGTCCTGTTGGAACGAATTGAGGGAAAGAACGAATACCTTTCGGACATTGCGATTGAGCCGCAGCTAGTCGTGCGGGAATCGACGGCGAAGGCTCCGGGGGCTTCCTAGGGTAACGGTTCCGATATAGTAGCGGCAGCGCGTCCTCGCCATTCATGCCCCCCTCTGACTCACCCAACGCCTCAACTTCCGCCAAGGCGCTTACGTTCGCTGCGTGCGCGTCGTTTGTGCCGATCGGGATCGCGACCGTGCTTCTGGGACCGATGCTGCCGACTCTGTCGGCGCGCTGGTCGTTGAATTATTCCCAGGCTGGCGCGCTGTTTACTGCACAATACCTGGCCTCAACCCTGGCCGTCGCCCTTTCGGGAGTGCTGGTTTCGCGCTGGGGATTCCGATTTGCAATCAAGACGGGACTCCTGCTCATGGGGACAGGCGTGGGTCTGCTGCTCACCGGTCCCAAGGTGCTGGGGATTTTTTGCATCGGCGCGTACGGAGGAGGCTTGGGGCTTGCGGTGCCCGCGGCGAACTTGCTGGTGGCAGAGGTTAATCCAGGGCACCGCAGCGCGACGCTGAATCTGTTGAATTTCTGTTGGAGCGCGGGCGCTGTGGCGTGTCCGTTTCTGGTGGCGGCGGCGGTGAAAGTCCACCAAGTTCCTTTCTTCCTGGGAGCGGTAGCGGGGTTCGCGCTGCTGATGGCGATTGGGATCGCGGCCATGCCGGCGTCCATTGTTGAGCCGTCGGCGAAGAAGGATGTGACCCAGCAGACCGGCCTGGCGATCCCATGGGGGCACGGCTCTTTGCTGATGTTGGCGGCACTCTTCTTTCTTTACGTTGGCGTCGAGAACGGCTTCGGGGGCTGGGTTGCATCGTACGCGAAGAGCCTCGGGAACCTGACGCCGGCGATGTCGCTGATGACTCCTTCGTTTTTTTATGCGGCGATGCTCCTAGGTAGAATTTTGGCGCCGATGTTGTTACGGCTGGCTGACGAAATCCGACTGGTGCAGATCGGACTGCTTGTGGCATGTGCGGGCATGGGCGGCCTCGTCTTGTCGCATGGACTGCGGGGGGTGGTGGTGAGTGCTTGCCTGGCGGGGATGGGGCTCTCTTATGTTTATCCCATTACGATTTCGCTGTTGTCTGTGAAGTTTGGGTCGGCATCGGCACGGCTTGGGTCCGTGATGTTCACGCTATCGAATATCGGCGGGGGACTGATGCCGTGGATGGTGGGCGTTTCGTCGAATCATTTCGGCAGCCTGAAGGCGGGGCTGGCGGTACCTCTGATCGGATGCGCGACGATGTACGCGCTGTATTTGCGGGAGTGGAAGACGGAGGCGGAACCACCTCTCTAGTGGGCCGCTGAAGACGAAGGTCACGTACCTCGGGGGCTAAAGCCCTCAGTGAAAAGGACAACTTTCTCGCAGCGCTGAAAGCGCTGCGCCACCCAAAATTAGCCGTCCCAAATTCAGCCATCCCAAATTCAGTCGTCCCAAAATCAGCCGTCCAAGAATCAACAGCTCCACAGAGCTGCCAGCGGCCACAGCCGGTGTTAAGAGCGGACGAATCTCGCCGCAAGGCGGGAGAGGCGTACCAGTCGATACAACGGGAAGAGCGGCGCGGGCAGACAGACTGCTTGCCACTCGCTGGGTCCGGGCGTGAGGGCAAGACGCTGCAGAAATCGCAAGCGATCGAGCGGCCGTTCGCGCAGACGCATCATCAGGCGAAAGTAGGCCAGCGACTCGACGTTGAAACCTGCCTCGCTGGCGATATGAGTTTGAATCTCATCCGCCAGCGCCGGCGCGCCCGGATCTTCTGGAAGACTTGCTTGCGCCGCTGGCGGGATCGTCGCACTGAGAAGCCGGTTCGCCAGGAACATGGTGACGCGCAGAATGCGCACGATTCCCAGGGATTTCGCCTGCGATGCGATCCAGGTCCAATCCAGAGTTGGGAGGCTCATGATGCGCGCGACGTCGCAGAGCCAGACGAGGCGTCCCCAGACGTGCTTGGCAGCGTGGGCTGACAGTACCAAAAGTAAATCTTCGGATGAGGGCGTCTTCATGGGATGTCCGGCGACGGTGACCGTGACGGCTCGCTGGAACAAGGCGTGCATGTCGAAGTCAACTGCGTAAAAGCTGGGCTGGATCGCCCACTGCAGTTCGAGGAGATTAGGGCCGGCGACGCCGTCGAAAGCACATTCGTATCCGGATTTCAGATAAGCGCGTTCCTCTGCTGGAGAGAGAGACAGGTGGGGCGTGTAGCCGAGTTCGCGGACGGCGTCGCGGACGCTCGGGAAGTCGTGCGAACGGATCAGCAGGTCAATGTCACCGGCATGCCTCAGTGCAATGTCGCCGTAGGCCATTTCCGCGAGGGCCACGCCTTTGTAGGGCATGACTTCAATGCCGAGTGCGGACAAGTGCTCAACGATGTGAATTAACTCGCGTGCGACAAATAGGGCTTTGTGTAGGTTGATCTGGTAGCGTTGCTTCAGAGCGGACATCTCAACGGGAGGAACGGCGTCGGCGTCCTCAATGCCGACGAGGGCCTGATAGAGAAGAGGCTGAGTGCCGTGACGATCGGCGAGGTCGAGCAGAAGGTTCCAGCGGATAGACTGGCGCGACAGAAGACGAATGCGGTCCATCTTTTCCGGGCGGGGAATTTCGGCACATGCGGCTTGAAGGAAGGACCACTCGGCTTCGAGTGTGGCGCCAGCACCGGGCATGTTGTCAGTTGGACCGAAGAAAGCGGGTCCAGATCACGCGATCGCGCCAGCCGGCGAGGTCCCAACGGAGGTTGGAAGCGCCCGAATCTGCACCAGATTCGCGTTCCTCAGGCTTGCCCCGACGTTTTTCTTGGCGAGCATGTTGGCTGAGGGAATTCCGGTACGGGCGAAGGACTTCTCACAATCCTGCGTCGACGGTCCGCGCATGTTTCCTTCCATGTAAGCGAGACCGGGACAGCGCGTGCAGGTTCCAGCGTGACTGCACGATGGGCACGTCGTCAGATCCTTGAGGCGGATGGAGCGGACATCATTCATCTGCTCGGAATGGCGCCAGATGTCGACGAAGCGCTGTTGCCGGACGTTCCCCGTGGGCAGCGGAAACTGAACACACGGAAAAACGTCGCCATAGGGGGAAACGTAGCAGGCGGTGTGGCCGGCGCTGCAGGGCGTGGATTCCATTTCGTCCTCGCCGGCCGGAGCGGGGAGGGCGCAAAATTCGTCTACATCGCCGACCAGGGATGTGTCGCGGAACACCTGGCGCAGCGCACCTTGGTCCACTCCCAACGCGACGGTGGAGCGGTTGCCGTCCATCATGGGAGTGACGGTTGGGTCGAGCGTGCATTCGACGCCAAGTTCCGCGGCCAGGGCGCGAACGCCGGGGTAGTCCTGCATATTCTGGGTCATTAAAACGTTGGCGATGACGACTTTCAAGCCCTGCGATTTGAGGAATCGGATCGCAGCGACCGAGCGTTTGAGCGAGCCCGGAATCAGGGTGATGGCGTCGTGAACTTCCGGACGGTGCGAGTAGATGCTGATCTGAACGGATTCGACGTTGAGGTCGCGGAGGCGGGCGGCCTCGCGCTCGCGGATCAGCACCGCGTTGGTCTTGAGCTTCACGCAAAACATCAGGCGGCGGGCGTGTTCGAGAAGGTCAAAGAAATCCTTGCGCAGAAAAATCTCGCCCCCGCTCAGGGTCAGAATGAAGACACCGGCTTCGGCCATTTCATCGAGCAGGTGCTTGATTTCGGCGGTAGTCATCTCGCCATGATCGTCATGATCGAGATAGCAGTGCACGCAGCGTTCGTTGCAGCGGTAGGTCAGGTCGAGCTGGACGCTGAGCGGAATGTTCAGCTTCTGCGCCTTCACGGACATTTCCTGCAGCAGGACACTCATCGGGATTCTCCGGCCACCGGGCTCCGCGGCGGGATCGGTTCTTCTGAGATTTGGAGTATCTCATGACTGGCCAGTTCTCGCGCCAGGGTCTCAGCGTCGTGCAAGGCTGCGGCGGGCTCGACTTCGAACTCGGTGCAGATGCGATGCTCGACGATTTGGTCGAGGGGGGTGGTGCCGTCGGCGGATTGCCACAGGATGGTAGCTGTCTTGTTGAGAGTAAAGAGGGTGGAATCCCGGCCGGACATAATCATCATTTCGCCGTCGAGACTGCGGGCCGCGACCCGCGGATTGCGCGCAACATAAAGCCTGCTCATCCGATCAACTCCCAGACCCGGGCATCGGGCACAAAAGTAAGGCGGGACACCGGGACCCGGCTTACGAACTCAAAGGCGGAATGAAACGTCGATTGCACGAGTTCCTCATCCTCCGCGAAAAAGAGAAGATTAGCAAGCAGAGATCGGGCCGCTTCTCCCGGCGGGAGGGGGTCGATGCGATTCTCAGAACCCTTGGCCAGAAGGTACAGCGTGTCGATGGGGGCGAAAACATTTTCGCCCAGCTTGGCCAGTTCGCCAGTAAACGGAGTGCCGTAGGCAACATAGCCGGCACCCTGCTTGCGCACGTAGGAAATTTCGTCGGTCAGGAGCGTGGCATCAGGAGGGGCGAGCCGGGAGATCGTAGTCTTGCCCGCCTCGGAAACACCAGCGAAGAGGAACGCTTTGCCGTTGCGAATGGCGCTGGCGGAGTGCATCAGGAAGCCCCCCTGGCGGGCCAGCACGAGCGTGTGGACAATGCGCAGCACGGCGTCGATCGAGTAGGGATTGGCGGTCTGGCGAATCCATCCGGTGCGCGATGCGGGTTTCCACTCGGCGCGAAAATCTCCACGCTCGAACGTCCAGCGGCCCAGTCGATGGGTCACACTTACCGGGGCGTACGGGTCAGGAGAGTTGGGCGGGGTGAGTTGGACGTCGAATTCGATCTCTGCCTGCTCGGAGGCGGACACAAATCCGGCATAGCGCTCCTGCAGCATCGCCAGAAAGCGCGCATCCGTTGTATGCACCCGCACCGGCATGCGCCCGATCTCAATGACGAGGCTGAGACGACCGACTTCGGTGGTTAACTCGGGCAAGGAATGGCTCGATCCTGGTTCGTTTAGAGTTGTGAAGAATCCTGAGCAAACCTACGCATGCCGTGCAGACCCACGACGACACGGGCAGCTATCTGACAACGCCGAAACACAGCCGCCAGCGCCCTTTCAGAAAAGCGTAGGCTCTTTCTCGGCTGAACGCATCGGCCGTCCCGCAGGATGACGGACACCCTGCCCAAGAGATCAGCGGAAGGCACCGGCGCATCGAGATGGGGGATCGCGTCACCCTGGGTTTGAACTCTCGGATCTGCCGGCCCGCTGGTTCTTGACACGACGCGATGCGCTACGAATCGGCGGCCATTGCTGAACGTAACGATGTCGCCTTCGGCGATATCGTCGCCAGTTGCGGGCTCGATCACGAGCGTGTCCCCGGGCCAGAGCACGGGCAGCATGCTCCATCCGGTGACGCGGAGGCGCAAAGAGCCAGACGAGTGCAATACCTCGCCGGCCAGTTCGCGCTTCCGGGCGTTCGCATCGCCCAAGGTTGGCTTGGTTGACTTCATGACACCTTGGGGCTGGTGTTGCAACTGAAACCAGCGTTTGGCTGCTTTCCGCATGAAAGGGCAGTCGTGACGAAAACCTGTTCGTAGCGGAAGGACGGCTTTTCGTACGGCTTCTTAGCCGGAGTGTCTAGGGTATCGGAGGAAATGTTGTTCATAGTCATAAGAGAACCCTGTCTGCCTATTCTAGTTTAATCCGGGCTGAGACGCCTGTACGGCGCAGCCACCGGTGCCCGACGTACCGCAAACCTGGTCGCTCAGGGTGCTGAAGTATACCTGTGAAGTGCCCGCCAGAGTGCCGCTGAGGACGTTATCGATGATAATGCCGCTCGTGCCGCCAGCAGCTGGGAGCGTGGAGATCAGGCTCGCACCCGCGTTGATCCAGGTTACAGTCCCATCCGCGGTGGTGGCGCCGACAGTTGTGTTCCATGTTGGAGTGGACCCGCCTGTGGTGGTTCCCGTGGCGCTCGTTACAGCCTCGATATTGCCGTTGCTGTCGACAATGCGGTTTCCTATAGTCTCGGAAGTGGTGGCAGTCCAAATCGACAGTGGAGTAGCGGAGAGCGGTCCCTGATTGACCCAGTGTGCGCCGTTATCGGTTTTGACTGCGCCGGGAGTTGGGGAAAACGAGGGCATGGCTAGTCCCGAAGTACCCGCTGTCGTTGCCTCTTCAATATTGAGATTTCCGTCAAGGATCTGCTGGTGCAATTGGTAGGTGGTGGACTTCTGCCAAGGAGTATCGACGAAATTTAAAATGCAGCCCGCGTCACTGCACCCCGTCGCGACGCCGTGGTTCTGAACGCTGACGAATAACCGCTCGGTCGCGCCACCCGTAACATTCGGATTGAGTACGTCCGCGACCGGAGAGCACGCTGGCGAAAATGCTGCTGATACCAACCCTACGAGAATCGTTCCGCTGGTGGGAGTACCGGCTGCGATAGGTATCTGGTAAAGAGCAGGATTCTGGCCCGTGTTGCCGCAAACATAAAGGTTACCGGTAGCATTTCCGGAAGTGTAATAGGCGTTGTCAAAAGCGCCAATGTATAGAGGATTGGGAGTCGACCCGGAAGCCACGCTCGTCCCTACCTGGACTTTTTTGCCGATGTCCCCGGCCCCGAAGTCTACCGTCAGTTGATAGACTTTAGAGCAAGCGCTGGTGCCGCCGGAGCACTGAACTGTTCCGTCGCTGGATGAGAACACATACACGAAGCCGTTCGCCGAATCGACGATTGGGCCTTCCACGATTCCCGTACCGAAATCCAGTTCGCTTGACTGGGTGATGGCGGCCGTCGTGGGGTCAACGCTGTATAGAAATCCGCCAAAATCGCCCACAAACACTTTCTTAGAGACGCCATCGTAAACCGGGCTGGACAGGGTGTTGGGATTCGCAGTGCTGACTTGGACGGGGAACGCTGCGTTGTGGACTTCGGTCGGGACGCCCTTGAATACACCCGTGATTTTGTGGAGCCATCCGCTGGCACCGCCCACCCAACCAATATCGTTGCCATAGTCATAGAAGAGAGACGAGGTAGTGTCGTCGGTGGCGACGCTGGAGCGGTCGCGCAGAATGATCGTTGTCATGCAGGATGCCGTGCAGCCAAGGTAAGCGGAGGGTAGAACCACGGTTGGAGTGGCAGGAGAACTCACTGTACCTGTCGAGGCGGCCCACTTGATCAAGACCAAGGTTCCTAGGCCGCCGTTGGTTTGAACGAAAGCGACTTGCGAGCCATCCTGCGAAATTACGGGAGAAGTCCGAACCTGGCCCACAGTGTTGTAGGCCCAGTTGACCGAGGGTACGTTCCCGCCGCAGCCGGAATAGAGGTTGTTGAATGCCACAATATTGGCTTGGTTCACGGAGCCCAACAGTCCGGTGCTGAAGACGACGAAATCGGCAGTGCAACTGGCGGTGGTTCTGCTGGCAGCGAACCTGGCCGGGTAGTTTCCCGCGCCCACGCTCCCACCTCCGCCCAGATCTTGTGACCAATCGCGCCGCAGTTTCTTGCCGCGCCATTTAATGGGTGCGGGCGCAGCGGCGTCTCCGACCGTGCTCGCGGGCATCATGAGCGCTTGTTCGCGGCGCTGGATTTGTTGCCAGTAGCGTGGATCTTTGCTCACCCGGGCAAGTCTCTCGGGGGAGCCCGGACGCGAGAAGATCAGGTGACTGTGACTCCAGTCGGTGGCCAAAGGGCCGTCGTGTGTGGCGGGCCTGGCTGCCTGGCCGGTTAGCACCCACCCTAAAACCACCAATCCAGACAAACTCACACCCAAGCGGAGAAATCGTACGGCGTTACCGTTCATTGTCCTGACTCCATGGGTCGCGCGAGATGCAAGAGACTTGCGTGCGGCGCTGAAACAAATTCCGACGTTAAGTCCGTCCCTAGTTTCGTTGAGCCGCAGTTTGGATGACTCATCTTGATCGCCCGCTGATGTCTTTACCAAACGTCGCTCGCAACGCCAATGGAAAGTGGACGTAGGCTCCCCACTGGTTGGCTGGAATGGGGCCGATTTTACTCTTTATCGGGAGAGCAAGCAAACAAGGTTTTTCGTGGCCATGCGAAATCCAGCTATGCGACTCACAGCGCAGGATGTGGCGGGGAGATTGCCCAGGGCCGTGGGCGCCCGCGTCTGCTCTTGTGGGAAATCTGTACATGGTTCGTGATTTCATCCGCTGCCCGTACAATAGAAACAATGGAACCTCTGCCGCCGATGACATCATCCAAGTAGTTCGGCAGAACGATACCCGGCAAATCAAAGCTCGGCCAGTCATAGTTCGGCAGATCATAGTTCGGCAGATCAGGTCCAAATTCTTATGGAGGCTAGTGAATCAGATTGGAAGCACACGAGAAGGTAGCTGAGGAAATGGAGCAAGACGTGCATTCGGGCAAGGTCAGGAACGTCCTGAGCCTGGAAGAGATTGCGGATCTCGCGGCGGAAGGCGGGCAGTCGGCGGAAACGCTGATGAATGTTGTTGCCCTGATCGCCAAAAGATTTCGGACCGATGTATGTTCGGCGTACTTGCTGGAACCGGACCGCGCCAACCTGGTGTTGGCGGCGACGGTAGGACTTCGCCGGGAGTGTATCGGCAGTTTGCGGATGGCCGTGCACGAGGGCCTAACCGGTCTGGTGGCGGAACTGGTGCGGCCGGTTGCGGTCGAACAGGTGAAAAACCATCCCCGGTTTAAGTATTTTCGGGATGCCGGCGAGGATGCCTACCAGTCATTTCTTGGAGTTCCGCTGATCGATCGCGGCGTCTTGCAAGGTGTACTGGTCGTACAGACGATCGAGGCCCGCGTTTTCAGCCAAGATGAGATTCGGATGCTGACGGAGGCTGCCACTCAGGTAGCTCCGGTCGTGAGCGAAGCTCGTACGCTCGATCGTTTCATCGCTCCGCTGCAGGAGCGACTGTGGGCTCTGGCGCGCAATTTGTGGTGGAGTTGGGACCACAATTCGTCCAGCTTGTTTCTCGATCTGGATCCGGCGCGTTGGAATGAACTCAACCACAATCCGGTGGCGCTGCTCGGAGAGTTTCCTCTTGCCAAGCTGGAAACCCGCGCGGCGGAACTCATGCTGCATAGCCGCGTGAACTACGCGTATCGCCGACTGCTGGAGTATCTGGAGGCGGATCGCACGTGGGGAACGAGGCACGCTGGTGTACTGCGGCCTCACCCGGTGGCGTATTTTTCGGCTGAGTTTGGAGTGCACGAATCGCTGCCGGTGTATTCGGGTGGCTTGGGAGTGCTGGCGGGAGATCACATCAAGAGCGCGTCCGATCTGGACATTCCCCTGGTGGGCATTGGCTTGTTCTATGGCCAGGGATACTTCCGGCAGAGGCTCGATGGTAACGGATGGCAGCGGGAAGAATATCTCAAGACCGACGTCAATCAGATGGCGATGGAGGTGGCGATTGGGAAAGATGGCAGGCCGGTCGTGGTGGAAATCGAGACGCGGAGCGGCCGGATTCGGGCCAAAGTGTGGCGCGTGGACGTGGGGCGTCGCGACCTGCTGCTGCTGGATTCCGACGTGGAAGGAAATGCTCCCGAGGACCGCGAACTGACTTCGCGGCTGTACGGCGGAGATCTCCGCATCCGGATTCGTCAGGAGCTGCTGCTGGGCGTGGGCGGATTGCGGGCGCTCAAGGCTCTGGGGATCTCTCCCGGTGTTCTTCACCTGAACGAAGGCCACAGCGCGTTTGCGGTGCTGGAAGCGATTCGCATGCGGATGGAGGAGGAAGGGCTGGCGTTTGATGCGGCGGTTCCGCGAATTTCCCGCGAGGTGGTGTTCACCACACATACTCCGGTGCCTGCCGGGCACGACCGTTTCGATGCCGGGCTGGTCGAGGAGCACATTGGGCCTCTTCGCGAAGCACTGGGGCTGTCCAAGGAAAGTCTGATGGGACTCGGTCGTGAGAATCCCAACAATACTGACGAACTATTTTGCATGACGGTGCTGGCGCTGCGGCTTTCGCGACGCGCCAATGCGGTTTCGGCGCTGCATGCCGAAGTGTCGCGCGCGATGTGGACTGGGTTGTTCCGCGACAAGTTGGAAGATGACGTTCCCATTGGGCACATTACGAACGGAGTGCACGTTCCCTCTTGGCTGGCGCCGCAGATGTTCCGCCTCTACGATCGCCACTTGGGTACCGACTGGCACCAGCGCAGCAGCGAGGCCAAGATCTGGCTGGGAATTGAAAACGTGGACGACGGCGAGCTGTGGGAGACGCATCTCAACCTGAAATCGCAACTCATCGAGTTTGTGCGCCGGCGGGCGGTTGAACAGGCGAAGCGCCGCGGAGAATCTCGAGAGGAATTGCAACGTCTCGAGCGCGTGCTGAGTCCGGACGCTCTTACGATCGGATTTGCCCGCCGGTTCGCCACGTACAAGCGCGCCAATCTCATCTTGACCGATATTGAGCGGCTGGCCTCCATGGTCAATGATCCGAACCGCCCGGTGCAGTTCGTGTTTGCCGGCAAGGCGCATCCGCTCGACGAACCGGGCAAGCGAGTGCTACAGCAAATTGCCGAGTTGATGAGGGATCCCAAGTTCCGTGACAAGTTCGTGTTTGTCGAGGACTACGACATCAACGTCGGGCGCCGATTTGTGCAGGGCGTCGATGTCTGGCTCAATAATCCACGGCGTCCTCTGGAGGCCTCGGGCACGAGCGGTCAGAAAGTGGTACTGAACGGAGGACTGAATCTTTCCGTTCTCGACGGCTGGTGGGCGGAGGCTTACGACGGAATGAATGGCTTCTCGATTGGAACCGGCAGGACTCACTCCAACATGAACGTCCACGATGCTCGCGATGGAGAAGACTTGATGCGGACGCTGCGCGAAGAGGTGATTCCACTTTACTACCAGCGGGATCGCGATGGCCTTCCGCGAGGCTGGATCAAACGCATGAAGCGGACAATCCGGACGCTGGGCTGGCGCTTTAACGCGGACCGCATGGTGATGGACTACACGCTGAAGTGCTACGTTCCGGCAGCGGGTGGGACTTCGAGTGATATGAGGGCCGGTTCTTAGAGATTGCCCTCGAGTACGCTGCCCGTTGCAGAAAACTTGCGCTTGACCCATGCAGCGACGAACATTCATCAGAATCTCGGCGATTGCCGGCGGCGCAGCGGCCGTGCCGACGGCGTTGTGGCTGAGTTCGAGGTGGAGCGCGGCCGAAGCGGCGACTGACTCGAGCCCGATCGTATTCAATCAACTGGGATATCTTCCCAACGCGACGAAGCTCATCACGCTGCGCTCTCCGTCCGCAACATTCACTGTGCGCGCCGTCAGCAGCGGCGCTGTTGTCCTGCAAGGAAAACTTGGTGCGGCTCGCGACGACGCGGCTTCGGGCGACCGCGTGCAGATTGCTGATATTTCAGCGGTGCGCCAGCCGGGCATGTATGTTCTCGAGACCGACGCCGGCAAGAGCGCATCGTTTGAAATTGGAAATGATGCGTATCGTCATGCTCTGTGGCTGACGATGCGGGGATATTACGGCCAGCGCTGTGGCTGCGACGTCGACCTGGGGAATGGTTATTCGCATCCGGCGTGCCATCTCACCGCCGAGTTTCACAAGACATCCGCAAAGAGCGGTCCCTGCAAGAATCACGGCGGATGGCATGATGCCGGCGACTACGGCCGCTACATCGTGAATTCCGGCATATCGACGGGAACGCTGCTATGGGCGTGGGAAATGTTCAACGGGGCAGTGCGCAAGCTGGATCTCAAGATTCCAGAATCCGGTGGAAAGCTTCCCGACTTTCTCGCCGAGATCCGCTGGAATCTTGATTGGATGCTCAGCCTGCAGGATGCCGACGGCGGCGTATGGCACAAGCAGACCAGCGAGAATTTTTGTTCCTTTGTCATGCCTCAAGACGATCATCTGATCAGCTACGTCATTGGTACCGGATCGCCGCCATACAAGAGCACCTGCGCGACTGCCGATCTGGCCGCAGTTGCGGCGATTGCCGCCCGGTGCTATGGGCCTTTCGACGACGCCTACGCCAAGACCTGCTTAGACGCGGCGAAACGGGCATACGGGTGGGCAAGCAAGAATCCAGATGTGCGTTTCCAGAATCCCCAGGGTATTCGTACCGGCGAATATGGTGATGGCGATTGCCGGGACGAGTTACTCTGGGCGGCCGCGGAACTGTGGCGCACGAGCGGCGAGGAACAATATCGCCAGGCAGTCGAGAGCGGCGTCTCGTACCTGCGAGCGGGCAGCGGGATTCGCGTGAAGGCACCGGCATGGAACGATCTGTCGGCGCTTGCGCTCTGGACCTATGCGATGGCCGATCGGAAAGGGGCATCCAGCGAACTGTTGGCGCAGATTCGTGAATCCAGCGCGCGGGAAGCGGATGCGTTGGTTCAGAACAGCCGCCAGAACGGTTACGGAAACACGCTGTCACTCACGGACTATAACTGGGGATCGAATGGAGTGGCCGGCAATCAGTCGCTGCAACTGATCGTCACCGATCGCCTGCACAAGAATGATGAGTTCAGCCGCGCTGCCGCGGAAAACTTGCACTACTTGATCGGCCGCAATTGCTGGGACTTGTCCTGGGTGACGCAGTTAGGGACGAAAGCTTTCCAGCATCCCCACCATCGGCCAAGCGGCGCTGATAACATTGCCGCCCCATGGCCCGGGCTGCTCTCCGGCGGGCCCAATGCCCACCCGGCCGACCGCGTCGGCTGGCTGCTGCCGAAACGCCCGCCGATGCAGATGTATAAGGACGATGAGGCGGCGTATTCCATGAACGAAATCTGCATTAACTGGAACGCGCCTCTGGTCTTTCTGCTGTCCGCGTTGAACTCGTAATCAGAATTTGACCAGCAGGAACTGGCGGAGAGGGAGGGATTCGATTACCGCCATTTCTAGCAAGTCGTGGTGATTCCTACACATAGCGATAATACCCTGTGTTTATGAGGGTTTCAAGCACATTCTTGACTTAGGGTCGGTTGTCTGTGACGACCTCTAACGACCTCCATTGCCCATCAAAACGATATCACTAATATCACCTGCGGCAGTACCGTAGCACCGGCTGCTGAGAACTAGTCGAGCTATCAGGAAGCAATTCCAGGAGACCCGAAGTGCATCATTACTTCTGGCTCGCCGACAAATCGCCCGGAACCGCGCTCGCTGACTTCCCCGAAGCCCGTTTGAACGAAGCC
>PMUM01000311.1 GCA_003166855.1 Acidobacteriaceae bacterium
GGGCGCGAATGGATGGGGCACCCGGCAGGAGTCTTAGGGGTAAGGTGTATCGCACCCCCAGATCAGAATCGCCACTCGGATTGAAATTTACTCTTGAGTCCGGAGCTATTTCACTCTTGTCAACAGGAAGGCATGGTTGACGAGGTTGTTGTTGAGTGTCACCGTTCCCCATCCGGTGATTTGCTGGTTGCGATTGATGGCGGTGCCGATGGTGAGGAACCAGCCGGAACTTGAGGAGATCGCCTGGTTGAGATTCTTCATTCCGTTCGCGGCGGAATAGAGGAAGGCGGTGGAGTTGCCCTGGTTATCGTTGAACTCTCCGGTGATCTGGTTCAGATTGTTGATCGCCATGGGGAAGTTCTGGATGCTTCCGGGCATGAAGGGGATGCGTTGTCCGCCGTGGGCATTGGTCCAGAGAATGCCCCAGGTGTACTGGAACAGAATCGTGTAGCCTGAGTACCCGGCGATGAGACCGTTGTTGTTGATGCCCAGCGCAATGCTTGGGTCATAGCTTCTGGCGGTGCCCAAATCCTGCATGCCGTGTTGCGGCGTCCACAGGAATGCGTGAGTTTCGCCGCCACCGGCCAGGCCGGAATATCCGACAACCTCGCCGAGATCGTTGATCGCGGTGGCGGTGCTGTTAGTGCCACCCAGGGTGCCGAGGTCTTGCATGCCGCCGGTAGAGGTCCAGAGAAAGGCNNCGGTTGCGGTCCAGAGAAAGGCATGGCCGGTGGTTGGTGTGACTATGGCCTCTCCGACAACCTGACCGGCGTTGTTGATGGCGTAGGCGTAACTGGAACCGGAAGAAAGCGAGCCTAAATCCTGCATGCCCTGCACCTGGGTCCAGAGGAAGGCATGAGTAAGGCCGTTGGCGAGATCAGCCTGCCCGACCACTTGCGAAGAATCGTTCATGCCCCACGCCATGCTGTTCTGGCCGCCGAAGGTACCGAGGTCTTGCATGCCGGAAGTCTTCGTCCAGAAAAAGGCGTGCTGGACAAGGGACGGCGTATAGGACGAGCCGGCGACTTGACCAAGGTTGTTGAGGGCGCGTCCGTAGCTGACGTCGATGGTGCCGCCGAGAGCGAGGGAGCCGAGGTCAGTCACGGTGAAACTCTGTGCGGCTGAGAGAGAAGCCAAGGTGCAGACGGCCAAGAGGGCAAGGGTGAAGGGGCTAGGAGCTTTCATCGCGGACTCCTTGTAGAAAAGGCTACGGGCGCGGATAGACAGCGAGGATTTTGGATTGAGCCGAAAGGTTTGTCAATGGGGAGTCTTAAGGCCCCTGTGCCCGCCATATCTGGCCGAGGAATCCCTCTTTGAGCGATGATTTCCGTTGAGCGAGGTGGCAAGAATCTTCCCGGCGTGTTGCCGACTTGTGACATCTAACCTTTTGTCACTTTGCATCGATGGAGGCTCTATGACAGACGTAAGAGGTAGACCGCGCCTCGGGTTGTGGACGCTGCTGCTGGTTTCGTTGATGCTCGCGCCCGCACTCTATGGCGGCAATGATGTGATGGGCGAGATTGAGTTTGAGGGGAAGAGCAAGGTCGAGAGAACGTCGGGCGTGTGGATCGACGGCGGATACGTTGGATATCTGAAGGAACTCAAAGGATCGAAAAAAGTTCTGCTGCTGCCAGGGGAGCATGTGATCAGGGTGAGGCAGGACGGGTATCAGGATTTCGAGCAGCGAGTCGAGGTGCAGCCGGGGAAGAAATACCTGGTGCGCGTGCAGATGCAGAAGGCGCTGACGCAGCCGATGCCTGCGGTCACCGCGACGGTGAAGATTGAGGTGAATCCGAACCGGGCGGCCGTTTTTGTGGACGGACAATTTGTGGGGCACGTGGGAGAGTTCGAGGGGGCAGGCCGAGGCATGCTGGTGGCGCCGGGCGCGCACAAGATCAGAGTCGCGCTGCCCGGTTATCAGACGTTTGAGACGGAGATCAACGCCCTGGCCAATCAGAAAGTGGAAGTGAAAACGGACTTGGTGAAGAGCAACGCGGGGGTTGAAGATCCGATGCTGAACCCGGCGGGAAGCGATCACGCGGCGCCGCCTCCTCCGCCTGATCGTGCGACACCTCCGCCTCCACCCGACCGGGCGACTCCGCCGCCTCCGCAGGGGTGACGGGCAGGCGACTTCTTCGGCGGGATGCGGTGAGGTAGGATGAGGCACTCTGCAAGTTTCGTCAGGAGACAAATTGTGATGGCGAGATTCAGAAGGGGCTTCATCTTTATTTTTGTCGCGGTTGGGCTGGTGCCGGTTCTAGTGTTGGCGCCCACGGGTGCTTTGGCGGGGTCGCCACAGGGCGTCGACTGGCGGATGCGACTCAACCAGCAGTTGCAGTTGATGGGGCATCGGAATTGGATCGCGGTGGTGGATTCGGCGTATCCGCTGCAGACCAGCGGTGGCATCGAGACTGTGGAGACCAACGATGATCAGCTTGAGGTGGTGAAGACGGTGCTTGGCCAGATCGCCAGGAGTGAGCATGTTCGGCCCGTCATTTTCACGGATGCGGAGTTGAAGGTGGTCCCCGAGAGTGACGCCAAAGGGGTCACCGCTTATCGCGATGCGCTGGCGACGGTGCTGGGCAAGAGCGAAGCGCAGTCGTTGCCGCATGAGGAGATCATCGCCAAGTTGGATGAAGCGGGGAAGACGTTCCACATTCTGGTGCTGAAAACTCGGATGACGATTCCGTATACGTCGGTATTTATCCGGCTGGAATGCGGGTACTGGAGCGCCGACGCGGAGAAGAGATTGCGCGCGGCGATGGCGGGGCGCTGACGTCTGCTTGTTTAGGTGGAGGAGAGAGAGATCCCTCCCTTCGCCTGAANNCGGCTCCGGTCGGGATGACGCCGACATTCTTGCTGGGGAAGCGCGGGCGGGGCGTTTCGCGGCACTTACCTCTGATCAATGTGCGTGTAATCGCATGCATGCGTGATTGTGATCACGACTAAGTTGCTTCCCGCTACATTCAAACGACTTACACCTTCCTGTTCGGTTCCCTTTCTGCGGCTCTAATTGATTCTTAGTAATGATCGCGTGGCGGCGGGTTACTAGAATGACGACGCCTATGAGATCGATGCTGAACGCGCGGACCGCTTCCCTTCTTCTATTCTTGCTGGCGATGCCGGCTTGGGGCGTGGAGCATCCGGGCGTGATTCCCGTCGGCTCCGAATGCGCTTCGTGTCACGTGAAGAAGGTCACCGGGAAGTCGGTGCATTCGGCGATGTCGACGCAGTGCACGGTGTGTCATGTGGCGAGAACGCAGGGGGACATGACGACGCTGAGCCTGGCCATGCCGAAGGAATTGATCTGCTTTGCGTGCCACGAGAAATCCGCGGAGTTGCAGCAGCACGTGCCGGTCGTGAAGGGGCCGTGCATGGATTGTCATGACGCGCACAGCAGCGACCAACGGATGCTGCTGCGGACGGCGGCGGGGGCTCCGCTGTCGGCCCTCAAGAAACGGTGATGCCGCATACAGTGTTTCCCGGAGGCCCCCTACTGGTTTCTTGGTAGTTCTTCATTTTCAGCAAGTCACACCAGTTGCAATCCAGTTGACCTTTTGGGGCGGATCGCATCCAAACGACGCGCATTCGTGTCAGCAACGCGCGCCAGGAGCGTCGCTTGGATCACTATTCCCTCGAGACTCGCAGAAGACTGCTGGGGATTGTCGTTGCCTCCCTGCTTTCCGTCCCCGCTGTTTGCCAGACGGCCGTCTTCGGGCCCGATGCGTATCCTGCGGATCCGTCAACGACTGTGGTTGCGATGCCGAGCTTTGATGTCTCGACATTTCAGGCCGGAGCGTTCAATAAGGATGCGTCTACACCCAGCATCGAACAGGATAAGGAGCATCAGCATGGAGCCGTGAGAAGGTCGGTCAGCCGGACACTGGAAGACCAGAAAGAGATCTACAAGGCTCCGTTCAAGCCCTCGAACCTGCGGTGGGACGCGCTGGTGCTGGCGCCAACGGCGGTTTTCCTGGCGACCGACCGGCACATTGAAAACAATCTGCCGGGTGGGCATTACACCTTTTATCAGGACACTTCCAATATCGCGATTGGGGGCCTGGCCGCCACGTTGGCGGGGGTTTGGATGTATGGAATCAAGGCAGACCATCCTCATGCCAAAGAAACGGGGCTGCTGGAACTGGAAACGCTGGTCAACACGTTTCTGATCTATGCGCCGATGCAGTTCATTGCAGGGCGGCAGCGTCCGGGAGAAGGCAACGGGCACGGGGACTTCTGGCAGCATCACGCGATAAACACATCGTTTCCCGGCGGGCACGCGATGTTCACGTGGGCGATGGCTACGGTGGTCGCGCAAGAATATCCGAAGCCATGGGTGCAAGTCCTGAACTATACGGCTGCGTTTACAGTGACGACGACTCGCTTTCTGGCGCGCGATCATTGGGCGTCGGATATGTGGGTAGGAGCGGCGCTGGGGGTGGCGATTGGGACGCATGTATTCCATGCGCATTGCGATCCGGAGTTGAGCGCATCGTGTATGCGCCATCACCAGAAGATGTTGAAGCGGAAAGCGAATCTGGCGAAGTCGGCGCTCTACGCGTGGCCGAATGCGAAGCCTACGGAAGACTACGCGAGCGGGCGTCCGATTTCCCAGTGATGCCCGAAAGGATCGACGACACGGCCTAAGCGCCAGTCGTACTCTTCGGTTACCGCATAGACTTGCGATGCACCGGCAGCGACGGCGCGGGCGAAGACGGCGTCGGGATCGGCGACCGTTAAGATGATGCGGACCGTGCTGCCGTTGAGACTCTGGGGACTGAAGTTGCCATGTTCGGGGGACTCGTCGCTCAGCCAAAACTCTGCGCCCTCCACGGAGAGGCGAGCGACCACGCTGTCACCCGCATCCATGCGAAACACCTCGGTCGCGCCGAAGGCAGACTTGTAGAAGTCCACGGCGCGGGCGCCATTGCGAACGGAGAGCCAGGGGGCGATGGTGGTGGGGACGGCGGCATGGCCGGTCATAAAAAGCTCCTCGCGAAAAATAACGCAGACTGACTCCTGATGGAAACAGTACCAGCCAATCGGAAGGTTGTCGTGGTAGAATCCTCGAACTTTCGGTCGGACACCGCTTTGTACGGGCTGTCCGGGTCTTAAGGCTCCTCACAGGGGTGCCATCCATGAAATCTCGTTCTCTTCAGTTCCTGCGTGTGGCGTCGTTTGTATGCGTTGGTGTGATAGTGGTGGGCCTTGCGCCGTGGGCGGGCGCGCAACAACCGCTGGCAAACCATCTGACGAAGCGCGTTGTCGCCGACTACGTGTACTGGAGCAAGTACAACAATCCACCGTACAGCGCGGCGCAGATTCCCTACCGCAAGCTGACGCACATCAATCACGCCGGAGTTTCGTTTGACGCGACGGGGACGTTGACGGTGCCACAAGGATTCATTGAGCCGGAACTGAACAACAGCGCGCACGCCTCGGGTGTGAAAGTGCTGCTGTTGCTGGGCGGCGACTTCGTGGGACTCGAGGCCAGCGGCGCGATGCAGGCGCTGGTGGACAATGTGGCGGCTTTCGAGACGCAGTATGGTTACGATGGGGCTGATATCGACTGGGAATATCCGGCATCGAGCGGCGACCGCGCCTTCATGGTGAACCTGATGGCGAGCCTGCGGGCGTCGAATCCGAGCTATGTGTTGTCGATCGATGCGGCTCCGTGGGGCGGGTATGGGTACGACCTGAGGCAACTGCAACGATCGCTCGATTACTTCAATATCATGATGTACGACTGCGCGGGGCCGTGGACGGCACACGGGCAGCTCAATTCCCCGATTTTCTGGGACCCGCATGATACAGCGGGGTACGAATGTATGCCGGGAGGAAGCGTGGAGCTGACGGCCGACTACTTCTTGAAGCAGGTTCCGGGCGCGCAAATAAATATGGGGACGCCGTTCTACGGATATCACTATGCGAACATTCGTCAGGTGTTCGGGTTGTGTCCGAACGCGAAGTTCACCGCCGATGGGGAATGCGATGGCACAGTGGTGAGTGGGGGCTACGGGCTGACGCTAAAGCCTCTGATCAACCAGAACGGCTGGAAAACGATTTACGATCCGATCGCGATGGTGCCGTACATGCTGAAGGTGGATGGCAGCGACGGCTACATTACTTATGATGACGCATTCTCGACGTATTACCGCGTGTGGTATTCCGATTGGGATCGCGGACTGGGCGGGACGTTCATGTGGTCGCTCGACGCGGATTATGATGGGCACTCGCAGGACTTGCTGGATGCGATGTATAGCGCCTCGCTGGGAAGGAAGAAATAAGGAAGGCAGTCAGGATGAAATCCAGGTACCTCAGGGCTGAAGAGTGTGCGTGAAAACTCGTGTCGTCCCTTCGGGGACTCGNNCCAGAAATCCGGTTCTCACGCACTCTCTGTGAAGCCCTCGAAGAAAGGAAAGGGTTTATCGCAGCTCTGAAAGCGCTGCGCCACCCAAAAGCACGCTACCCAAACTGCTTAGAATTGCTCCCAGTCAATAGCGCTCCACTCAATACCGCGCGGCCCAAAAAGGTCCTGGAAAATCGATTCTTTGCCCGATCCGGGAAGTTGGGGTGCACCCCGTCTGAATAGGTTTGACCGGGGGTATCCTACGTGTTATAAATGCCCGTTTTGCTCTGGTATGCCGGGACGAGAGTCTTATTTCTCTGGTCCGGATTTTGCGGCGAAGCTTTCTTAACTAAAATCCAGCGCGAACTCCGACGCGGCCAAGCTCCAACACTCTTCAGGTTTTGCGGTGGAAGCGTGTTCGGAATTCCGGAACAGATGTCTAAGCCTCGATTGGGCGTGCTCACGGTGGAGTGATGGCGCCGTGGTTCGCGAGGCGGGAAACTGCTTCCCAGGCGGAGTTTTTACGTTATTCATCCTTAAAACCGTACTTTTCCGGAGGAATTATTTATGCGCACCTGGCTCGCCACTGCTGCGTGGTTTACACGCCGCATGGGCACGAAACTCTCGGTTGTTGCCGCGCTGCTGACCGTCGGCGCCGCTTCCGCTTTCGCTCAACCTGCTGGCGAAGGGGGCGAAGCTTCGCTGAAACTGCCGGACCTTTCGCAGGTCAGCTTCTTCAACGGAGCGATCGATGGCCATAAGCTGCTCCTGATCGGGATCCTGTTCTGCCTGTTCGGACTGGGCTTTGGCATGACGATCTTCATGCGGTTGAAGAACCTGCCGGTGCACCGGTCGATGCGCGAGATCTCGGAGCTGATCTACGAGACTTGCAAGACATACCTGATCACGCAGGGCAAGTTCATCCTGCTGCTGTGGGCGTTCATCGCCGTGATTATTGCGGCGTACTTTGGCTGGCTGTCGCCGGTACCAGGAAAGTCGGTGGGACTGACGCTGCCGATCATCCTGGGATTCAGTTTGGTGGGAATCGCGGGCAGCTATGGTGTGGCGTGGTTTGGCATTCGGGTGAACACGTTTGCCAATTCGCGAACGGCATTCGCTTCCCTGCCGGGCAAGCCGTATCCGGTGTATCAGATTCCGCTGGAGGCGGGCATGAGCATCGGGATGATGCTGATCAGCGTGGAACTGCTGATCATGCTGTTCATTCTGCTGTTCATTCCGGGGGATTATGCGGGGCCGTGCTTCATCGGGTTCGCGATTGGCGAGTCGCTGGGCGCGGCGGCGCTGCGAATTGCAGGCGGCATCTTCACCAAGANNACAACGCGGGCGACTCGGTTGGGCCGTCGGCGGACGGATTTGAAACGTACGGCGTAACGGGCGTGGCGTTGATCACGTTCATTCTGCTGGGCGTGAAAGAACCGAACTTGCAGGTGCAGTTGCTGGTGTG
>PMUM01000078.1 GCA_003166855.1 Acidobacteriaceae bacterium
GAGGCCGGTCCCGCCATTGCATCGCGCCACGTGAGCCGCGTATGCGCCTTCGGCGACTTCTACAACGATGGCGACCTCGACATTCTCATCATGAACCGCAATGAGCCCCCGACGCTTCTGCGCAATGACGCTCCCACCGGCAATCATTGGATCAAAGTGCGCTTGGAAGGAACAAAAAGCAATCGCAGTGCGATCGGCTCCCGAGTTCTGGCGCGCTACGGCGGAAAGGTGCAGGCACAATGCCTGACCAGCCAGTCCAGTTTTCTCTCGGCGAACGACCCGCGCCTGCATTTTGGATTGGGCTCAGTGTCGAAAGTGAGCGTCGAGGTTCACTGGCCAGCGGGTACAACCGAGACTTTCGCTGATCTCTCCGCCGATCAACTGATCACAATCCGCGAAGGCCAGGGGATCGTCAAAGGACGACCATTTCGCTAGGCCTCTGACAAGGTAAAGCTCAGGTTGCCGGTGGGGTAGGTCGATTGGGGAAGACGAGCTTAAAGAGTGCAGCGCGTCTACGTCTTGGTAACGTTGAAAAGACCAAGGCGGTCGTGCAGCGTCTGGACGAGGGATCCCGGTGATAACCTCTCGCTAGTTCAGCCGGTTAATTTAGTTGGTTCTTTCTAGTTGGTTCTTTCACTCAGACCCTCGCCCTCGTAGCGCTCCACGATGCCCAGACGGTCTGGCGCTCCGACCTTTCGAAGGATCCGGTGCACGTGGTTTTTCACTGTCTGCTCCGAAAGGTTCAACCGCGTCGCAATCTCCTTATTCGTGAGCCGTTCCCGAAGCAGTCCCACAAGTTCTTCTTCTCGCCGGCTCAGGACACGCGTCGTCCCCGCGGGGATCAGCCGTCGCTTGACCACATTGAACAGGCTCATCGACAGCGAAGGCGGGCACACTGCTTCGCCCGCGAAGAGTGCACGGATGGTCGCTGCTACCTCCGTGGCCGATGCATCCTTCAGGACATACCCAACCACACCTTCGCGGACGGCTCGCAGGAAAATCTGCTGATCGAGTTCCATGTCGATCATGGCGACGCGCACACCGGGAATCGCCGCGTGCAGTCTCGACACAAATCGGGCTTCGGAAAAGACCGGTGTGACGGAATCCAGCAGGACAATGCTGGGTCGGATGCCCTTGATTTGTTCCAGCGCGGATGGCGAGTATGGGGCGGCGCCCACCACGCGGATATCGCTCTTCTTGGTTAGGATACGAATCAGCGCTTCACGCAGCAGCCGATTTTCAGCTAGGAGAAACACCTCGACGATCTCTTGGCACTCCATCGGCACTCCCGGACCCGCACAACCGTGCGTGGCCATCAAAGACTTGGATCGAGCCCCCTATCCCTTCCCATGTCCAATTATCGTCGTGGCGACTCGTTGGGACTACGATTCGCTGAAAATTGATCCTCGGCCTATTTCTCTATGTGGGGTTGCCTCCCCCGCTACGCCGGACTATGTTCAGCATGTTGGTGCTCGTTACCTCTGTGCTAACCCCAGCTTGAAAAAAAGTTGCTTGGAATCTTCGATTCTCAAACCTGGGAAAACAGTTGTGCCAAAACTCTGCACTTTCCAGAAAAATTAGTGCAGCTTTGAGTTCGTCGAACAAGGGAACATCGAGACTACTCGATTGGAACGTTATGTCAAGCGATCCTTGCAGATAGAAGCAATCGAATTCCCGAATAGGGATGCAAATAGCGGTAGGTACCCACTGGTACTTGGCGGTACTGGCTTAGTACTTTGACCAAGCGATGATGTTAGTCCAGTGCTAGCCCCCGCTCGTTCTCTCATAGATCCTTTTTGAATCTTGCAGATACGAGGGATCGGGACGATACTCTGCGCTTACGTTTAGCAGCCGGAGAATCTATGTGAAGCGAGTCCGCGTGCTGGTTGCAAATCGGCCCCGCCTTATGCGGGAACTCGTGATGGCCACTATTTCCGATCAACCCGACATTGAATTGGTCGGTGAGGTCGCAGACGATGGTGACCTTACCGAGATGGTGGAGCAAGTTCAACCCGATGTTCTCATCCTAGCGATGGATGAACCAGAGAGGCGTTTGGGGCAGTGCGGCTTCCTTCTGGGCCGCTATCCACAGATGAGGATCCTCGCGCTGGCGCCCGAGCAGAACACCGGAATCTTTTACTGGGCGATCGTCGACATTCGAACCAAGCCTCTTGAAAGCTCCGAGGCCGGCATCCTGAACGCGGTTCGGGAGCGTCCGGTGCTGGTGGGAGCTGCGCGAAATTGAGACCAGCCAGGTTGGTCTGAGTTTCAATTTGCAAGGGCCATGGACTGCGGCGTTCCAAACGCGTTCCACGGCGCGGTCGATCGGAAGTTAGGTTAAAACGCGACACTTGCTCGTATCGCGATGATAACAATTAACTTAACTCACATCCAACACTGTGAGTGAGGCGGCGAAGCTGTATCTGGCGCACAGACGATGCATGACCACATCAATACCGCGGTAGCCGTCACCGGTTCTGAAGGCGGATCAAGCACGCAAGGAAACTGGTACGCCCTGTATACCTGCCCGCGCCACGAGAAGCGTGTGGCGGAGCAGATCGAACTCCGCGACATCTCCTGCTTCCTGCCTTTGTACCGGTCGGTACGACGATGGAGAGACCGCCGCAAAGAATTGGACCTGGCCTTGTTCCCTGGATATGTATTCGTCCACATCGCGCTCCAGGACAGGTTACAGGTACTGCAGGTTCCGGGGGCGGTCCGACTCGTGACCTTCAACGGCCAACCTGCTGCCTTACCGGAACAGGAAATTGAATGTCTCAGAAATCGTCAATCCAGTTTCGGCACCATCGAACCGCATCCGTACCTGTGCGTAGGACGCCGCGTGCGCGTCCGTAGCGGCCCGATGCAAGGGCTGGAAGGCATCATCCGTCGCAGCAAGGACAAATGTCGAGTCGTGTTCTCGCTTGATCTGATCATGCGCTCCGTGGCCGTCGAAGTAGACGAGGCCGATGTCGAGTTAGTCGCCTGACGCAAAAATTCAACCCTCTTCGTCGAAAGCTTGGGGATCCCCAAAATCTTGAGTACGTCGGAAACTACTATGTTCACCAACCATAGGAACCGTAATAGGTTTTTCCAGAACGCACCTTTCTGGATTCTGCTGCTCCTGCTTGGTCATGCGTTGCATGGTCAAGTGAGCGAAGGACCCCGCCCATCTCGAGACAATACCCGCAGGAATGCCACGGCGGACACGTCTGACCTGGCCAAAGACAACTTCAATCGTGTAGCGGCGTCCGCTGTTCAGATTCGAGCGGTTCTCGCGAAAGATGCGGGACTCATGGTGGAACTGAAGCGCTGGATCGCCAAGGAAGCCACCGACAACGGACAAGTGGTCGAGGATTCGAAGCTGCTCGACGAAGCGATATTCGACCGTCTCAATCGGGATATAGCATTTCGGGCGGTGGCGACTCGCCTGCTGCAGCGCTACGGCTACCTGATGCCGTCCCCGAATCCAGACTCAAGTTATGGTAAAGAAGAAGACATTCTCCTGAAGGAGCGCGCACGGCGTCAGGTACAGATCGAAGCGCAGGAAGACGCCGAAGCGCTTCAGCCCAAGAAGAACAACAACAATCAGGACGTCGAGCGTACTACGACTTGCGATCCACAGCAGGACCAGGACGAAGATTGCGACAAGCAGGCTACCCCGAGACGGAAATCAAATCGTCCGTCGTCGAACGAAGCGCCGCCGCAGGATGAGAATCCGGGCTCCTTCCCGGGCGACGGCTTGCCGACATATTCTCCGAGTCCGCAACGAACGCTTCGCAGTCAAATGTCGACCGATGGAGAAGAGTCCATCCAGCGTGGCCGCACGTCGTCGCCATCAATCGAGCTAGCTTCCATTTTGCCGAAGTCCGGCACGGAACTTTTTCCCTTTCTACCAAACATTCCCTCGCTTCCGAACGGCTTGTCCTTGCCGCAGACGATGACGGACACCGATCGAAACAATTCGCGCGAATCCAACCCCTCTCAGTCGACGCGCCCGAAGCGTCCCAGAACTCAACCATCCGAAGAAGATGTGGCCTCGGTAAAGATGGTTCACCGGGCGAATCCGTATTCCGACATACCGTCTCTTTACGACATGTACGTGCAGGCGGCTGCTTGGCAGCATCCAGCCGAGCGGTTCGGATCGGAAATCTTCCGAAACAGCATGAGCCAGCCGGACATCATCCCCATGGATCTGCCCGTGGGGCCTGACTATGTGGTGGGAACGGGCGATAGTCTGTCCATTGATCTCTGGGGTAGCGTCACGCAGCGCTTCGTGCGGCTGGTGGATCGGGAAGGAAGAATCGCGCTGCCGGAAACAGCTCCGGTGCTGGTAACCGGCAAGAGTCTCGGCGATGTGCAACTGGAAGTTCAGCACGCGCTCAGAAGCGCGTTCCGGGATGTATCCGCCGATGTCTCCCTTTCCCGCCTGCGAACCGTGCGCGTCTATGTGGTTGGAGAGGTCGCGCAACCGGGCGCCTATGACATCAGTTCCCTTTCAACGCCACTCAATGCACTGTTCGCTGCTGGAGGAGTCTCCGGCCGGGGATCGTTGCGTGCGCTTAAGCATTTCCGCGGCAAGGAACTCGTGGAGCAAGTTGACGCCTACGATCTGCTTCTGCATGGCCTGCGGGGCGACCTAAAGCGGCTGGAGAATGGTGACACTTTACTGGTGCCGCCGATTGGGCCTCAAGCGACGGTCGATGGCATGGTACGCCGCCCGGCCGTGTACGAACTGCTGAATGAGACGTCCCTGGACGAAGTTCTGGAACTGGCAGGCGGAATTCTGCCGGCCGCGGCACTGCGACATATTGAGGTGCAACGGCTCGAAGCCCACGACAAGCGGACCATGTTGACCTTGGATCTGACGCCGACCACCGATCCGGATCAGCTCAATAAGCAACTGCAGGCTTTCAAGATTCGCGACGGCGATCAAGTGCACATCTTCCCCATCGCAGCCTACAACGAAGACGCCATTTACCTTCAGGGCCACGTGTTGCGGCCCGGCCGATATTCCTACAAACCGGGGATGAAGCTGACCGACCTGATCTCATCCTACGGCGATCTGCTGCCCGAGCCGGCGGCTCATTACGCTGAAATCATCCGTTTGAACAAGCCGGACTTCCATCCCAGCGTCGAGAGCATCGACCTTTCGGCTGCTCTGGCGGATCCCACTTCTGCGCCAGTCCTGAAGCCCCTCGATACGGTGCGGATCTTCAGCCGTTTCGATTTTGAGCCCGCTCCCGACGTATGGGTCGGAGGAGAAGTTCGGTCTCCCGGGAAATACCCCACCTCAGGCCAGGCCCACCTAAAAGATGCGATCTACTTGTCAGGCGGCGTGACACCAGATGCATCCCTCGATTCGGCGCAGTTGTTTCGTACCGAGAGTGACGGGACCCTGCGGATTCTCAGCGTCGATCTTCGTCAGGCACTCGATGGAAACCCGGTCGACAATCTACTTCTGCAGTCGCGCGACCGAATTCTCGTACATCGAAACTCGGCACAGGTGGAAGCTCCGACCGTGTACATCAAGGGTGAGGTGGCAAAACCCGGGCGGTATCCCCTTCCCTCCAACATGCGTGTTGCAGACTTGATAAGAGTTGCCGGAGGACCGACGCGATCTGCTTTCCTGGATACAGCCGACCTGACCCGATTCGCCGCAAGCACCGCCCCTGGTCACTCAAGCCAGCGACTCGAAGTTAAACTTGCCGCCGTGTTATCAGGAGACTCCAGCGAGGATGTGCCGCTCAGCAACGGAGACGTACTGACGGTTCGACAGATCGCCCAATGGAATGATCTCGGATCTTCGGTCTCAGTGCGAGGCGAAGTCCAACATCCNNCGGAATTGAGCCAGGCGAGCGGCTGAGTTCCGTGTTAAAGCGCTCCGGTGGCTTCACCCAGCAAGCGTATCCGTACGGCGCGGTGTTGATCCGCCGCGAGGTCCGGGATTTGGAAATGACATCCCATCTTGAACTGGTGAGCCGAGTCAAGAGCGAGGAAGGTTATTTGAAGACCTTACCTGACGGCGACGCCGACCAGAGAAATGCGAAACTTACTGCGGTCGCGCAGGCTGAAACCACACTGCAACAGCTCGAGGCCACACCGCCGATCGGACGGGTCGTAATTCATCTTCCCTCGAACATGAAGAGCCTAGATGCGTTGACAGGCACTACTGCCGACGTTCCATTGCGCGACGGAGACGAACTCGTCATCCCGAAGAAGGCCAACTACGTCCTCGTGAGCGGGCAGGTTTTCAATCCTACAGCTGTAAGTTATCTCCCCGGAAGGAGCGCGAAGTGGTACTTGAGCCAGTCGGGGGGATTAACACAAGTTGCGGACAAGAGTGCAGTCTTTGTGGTCCGAGCCGACGGCTCGGTTCTCTCGGCCAAGAACAACTCCGGATTCTGGTCGGGTGACCCCATGAGCGCCGTCTTGAAACCGGGCGATTCGATCATCGTGCCGGAAAAGGCGCCGAAGCTCGGCCCCCGCAACTGGGCCACGCTTATGCAGGCGGCACAGGTCGCATCCTCAGTTGCTCTCACTGTAGCCTACATACACCCGTAGAAGTGGGGACCAAGAGTTGAGGGCCAATATGCGACTGCTGGCTGCGCTCCTGAGCGCTGCCATGACGTTTTGCCTGACTCCTGAAGCGCATTCTCAGGACTCAGGCAAAGACTCAGTACCAGCTGCGCCCAGCGCCTCTGGCGATACCAAGAAATCTACGATGGATTCGGTACAGCCCGAGACTAGTCCGCACGTAAGTGCGCCAAGAAAATTCTTTGGCGGAGCGATCACGGACTTCGCGCAGGACCAGAAGCATATCTGGACCAGTCCGGCTCAGATTCGCTTGGCCGACGCAACCTGGCTGGTGCCTTTGGCGGGAGTTACGGCAGGTCTTTTCGTAACCGATCGGCAGTACAGCGCTTCTCTCTCAACGAACCCCAACACAATTAGCCACTACAAGACAGTCTCGAACGTTGGAATTGCCAGCCTGGCCGGAGCCACTGCAGGCATGTATCTGATGAGTTTTCCTACCCACAACGAACACTGGCGCGAAACCGGCTTCTTGGCAGGCGAGGCCGCCATTGATAGCCTGATTCCGGTCGAGATCATGAAATATTCACTTGGACGGGAACGTCCATATCAGGGAAACGGCAGCGGAGCGTTCTTCCAGGGCGGCACTTCGTTTCCGTCGGAACACGCCGTTGCAGCATGGGCGATCGCAGGAGTCATCGCGCACGAGTACCCGGGGACACTGCCCAAACTGATTTCGTACGGCCTCGCCTCCGCGGTCAGCTTTGCCCGAGTTCATGGACGACAACACTTTCCCTCCGACGTATTGGTCGGCGGCGTCCTCGGATATCTAGTCGCCCAGAGCGTTTACAGCAGACGCCACGATGCCGAGCTCAAAGGCAGCTCTTGGGCATCGCCTCGCGAATTTGTGGAAGAAGGCGACAAGGCACATTCTCCTTCGCATATGGGTTCGCCCTATGTTCCTCTCGACAGCTGGGTCTATCCGGCGCTGGAACGGCTTGCGGCCTTGGGCTACGTAAAAACCGCAACCTTGGGAATTCGCCCCTGGACCCGTCTGGAGTGCGCACGGCTGGTGGGCGAAGCCTCGGAACTGCAACCTGATACGGACGCGCCGTCACAAGTTCAGCAACTCTACGGTGCGCTTTCGAATGAATTCGCCCATGACACCGAACTGATGAGCGGTGAACGCAATCTGAGTGCGCAGCTGGAGTCCGTCTACTCCCGCTCACTCGAGATCTCGGGAACACCGCTCACCGATAATTATCATTTCGGCCAGACCCTGCTCAACGACTACGGTCGGCCATACGAACAGGGCTTTAATGCCGTGGCTGGGGCGTCTGGCTGGACGACAGCCGGTCCGTTCGTTGTTTACGTTCGTGGAGAGTATCAATCGGCTCCCTCCGCTCCGTCACCTCCGCCGGCTACGCTTGATTTCATCAGCGGCGTCGACGGATTGCCGCCGAATCCTCCTCCGGCCCCCGTTGTCGCCACGAGTCGCTTCCAGCTACTGGACGCTTATGTAGGTATGAATGTTGGTAATTGGCAACTCTCGTATGGCAAGCGAAGCTTGTGGTGGGGGCCCAGTGAAGGCGGGACGATGCTTTTTACCAACAACGCTGCCCCTCTGAACCATATGTTCAGCATTGACCGGGTCAGCCCTTTTCGATTGCCCTGGATTTTCAGCTATCTCGGCGATATGCGCTTCGAAGCTTTTATCGGACAGCTGTCGGGACAAGAGTTTTTTAAGAATATTCTCCCCGGAAATACCGTCGGGACAACAATCGGACAGTACGGACAGGCCTTGCATCCCCAGCCGTTCCTGAGCGGAGGGAAGATCAGCTTCAAGTTCACCGAGAACTTCGAGTTCGACATGTCAAAGACTACGGTATACGGAGGACCTGGAAATCCACTAACAACCAAGACGTTCTTGCAAAGCACATTCGGAGTGCATGTAAATGGTGACGTCTTGGGGGATGGACGGTCAGCCGTGGATTTTAGCTATCGAATCCCGAAACTGCGTAACTGGTTAAGTCTGTATGGCGAGGGTTTTACTGAAGACGAGATTTCGCCGATCAATGAAGCTCCGAAGTCGGTTTGGCAGGGCGGCCTTTATCTCACCAAAGTGCCGACAATAAACAAATTCGACCTGAGACTCGAGGGCGGGTACACCAGTCCAACCCGAGGCAGCTTTTGTACTATCTGTTTCTATAGCAACGGTCAGTACGTGAACGGATACACCAGTGACGGTCGCTTGATCGGAACCTGGATCGGACGCGCGGCACAAGGCGAATTGATCCAGTCGAACTACTGGATCAGTCCACGGAAGAAAATCAGCGTTGAGCTCAGACACAGAAAGATTGACCGGCAGTATCTTCCGCAAGGTGGAACGCAGAATGACGTCGCCGTCAGTGCCGACATCTTCACCGGGCCGGGCTTTCGGTTTTCAGGCAACTTGCAGTATGAGCGCTGGCAAATTCCCCTACTGGCAACAAACCATCAAAACAATGTGGCTGCGTCCTTTGAGTTAGGATTCTGGCCAACCACGCACACACGTTGAGCGACTTGCAGGAAATTCACTCCTAAGTATTCATTAGAACAAATAGCGGAAGGTATCGACACTTGGCCCAAGTAAAAACCAGACCGGTTGAATATCCGACTTCGCGAGACCTCGAAGAAGTCGGGAAGGCGCAGTTTGAAGCGACGGCTGCGGACCCCGGCTCTGTCGCACATCTTCGCGTGCTGTGGGACGGCCGGCGCTTCATCGCCAAAATGGCGTTGATCGGACTGATGACAGGTGTGCTTTTGTCATTCCTGCTGCCGATGCGCTATACCTCGGTCGCAAAGTTGATGCCACCCGATAGTAATTCGAACTCGGGAATGGCAATGTTGGCGGCATTGTCGGGAAAGGCCGGCGGCTTGGCTGGAGTTGCCGGGGACCTTCTGGGAGGTGGCGATTCCGGTGCACTATTTGTCGGGATTTTAGGTAGCCAAACGGTACAGGACCGACTCGTACAGCGTTTTGATCTGAAACGAGTCTACGGGGATCGCCTTGACGAGGACGCGTGCAAGGATCTGGCTGAGCGAACCGGAATCGCTGAGGATCGGAAGAGCGGAATCATCACCATCAGCGTTGCCGACAGAGATGCTCATCGAGCCACTGCCATTGCACAAGCTTATGTGGAGGAACTGAACCGCCTGTCGGCGGAACTGTCCACCTCAGCAGCCCATCGTGAGCGGGTTTTCCTCGAAGAGCGGCTCAAAGCCGTCAAACAAGACCTCGATCAGGCTGCCGTCGACTTCAGCCAGTTCTCCAGCAAGAACAGCGCGATCGACATCAAGGAGCAGGGCCGTGCAATGGTGGAGGCAGGCGCAGAGTTGCAGGGTGACCTGATCGCGGCCGAGTCGGAACAGAAAGGGTTGGAAGCGATTTACGCGTCCGGAAACCCTCGCGTGCGGGCAGTCGAAGCGCGCGTTGTGGAATTGCGCAAACAACTGGAAAAACTCGGTGGCGGAGGCCCAGAGGCAGCCGCGGGCGCACCGGTGCCGCTCTATCCTTCGATTCGCCAGTTACCGCTTCTCGGGGTCAAGTACGCCGATCTTTATCGCCGAACGAAGATCCAGGAAGCCGTCTTCGAAGCGCTGACCCAGCAGTACGAACTGGCGAAGGTGCAGGAAGCCAAGGAAACCCCCACCGTAAAAGTGCTTGATCCAGCGAACTTGCCCGAACGGCGTTCTTTTCCTCCACGCATGAGCATCACGCTGATGTGCGCGGTGTTTGGATTTGCGGCAGGAGTATTTTGGCTGATCGTGCGCTCCCGGTGGGAACAGACGGCGGCGATTGATCCCCGCAAAGTATTCGTGGAGGAGGTTCTCCACTCGGTCCAGAGACAGATGCCATGGGCCCCCCCCAACGGATCACGCGTACAAGCCATCACGCATCGAATCTGGATGCGCTTCGCGCCGCAGACGGATGAGCCGAAGGCTTCGGACGAAACCTAGCGTTTGAGCTCTTCACTCCACTTCGTTTTTCGCAACTACAGAGAATCTGGGAAATGGGTCGACTGAGCAGATGGTCGGATTTGCTAGCCAAACTCTCGTTCACCAAGCGGCGGCTTCAGCAGCTAGCCCTCGGTCTGGCAGATCAAGGTCTTTCCGCGGGCGCTATGTTTCTGGTCAACGTTGCCCTCGCGCGCACTCAGACAAAAGAGAGCTACGGAGAGTTTGCGCTGTCGTATTCGATTTTTATGTTCCTGCTGGGGTTGCACAGCGCGGCAGTGCTCGAACCTTTTACAGTTTATGCATCAGGAAGATATCAGGCGCGCTTTTCCACGTACCTGAGACTCATGATGCGCAGCAATGTGATTGTCGGCTTAATCCTATCCGGCGGCCTCCTCTTCACATGCCTACTGTTCCGCTGGTTCGCGCCCTCGCTCAACTCTCCGCCTTTGCTCGGGCTGGCTCTGACGGCGTCGTTCCTCCTTACCGGCGGGTTTCTGCGTCGATGTTTCTATGTGATACGTCAGCCAGCCCTAGCTGCCAAGACATCGCTGGTTTTTTGCATCACAGNNTGGCTTTGCTGCTATGGCTCGCTGCGAAGACCGGCACATTAAACAGTTTCTCGGTCTTCCTGATCCTGGCTTTGGGATGGGTCATAGGCGGTCTGGCATTCATTCGCAAACTGCCGGTTGGCGAGGTGCAAGGCGCGTTTCTCGAGTCCGAACCGCACTATTGGCGAGAACACTGGACATACACGCGCTGGGTGCTTGCGCAAGCCTTCGTGTACCAATTCATGCACCAGGGCTACTACTGGTTGGTCGCTGGGTTTCTGTCGGTAAAGGAGGTGGGCGAATTGAAGGCGATGTATGTGCTCATCGCCCCGATCGAGCAAGTCATGATCTCACTTTCCTTCTTGTTCTTGCCGGCACTATGCGCGAAATACGCGGCCCAGAACGCCACAGCCTTCCTCGGATTCTGGCGGCGATACGCTCTGCTCGAGTTGGGCGTGACATTGATGTTCGCCATGGCCGTGCGGGCAGTTGGAGGTCCAGTGATCCATGTTTTGTACGCCGGCAAGTTTGATGAACTCGCTCCCATGCTCTTCCTTCTGGCGTTGGTACCGCTGACGATGGCGATCGGGAACACAATGAGTGACGCGATCCGCGCCGCCGAGAAGCCGCGTCTTGTTTTCTATTCCGCTGTCAGCAGTGCACTCGCGACCTTTATCATCGGCGTGCCGTTGGTTAGGCATTTTGGATTACAAGGCGCGGTCTACGGCATGATTGTTTCAGGCCTCACCTTCACTGCGTCACTCGCAGTGGCATTCCGGATGCATGTGCACAAGCGAATGGCGCCCCCAGTCGTCGACATCTACACCCCGGAGCCATCGGTGCCCACATCGGAGGTTCTGTGAAGCTAATGGTGGTTGGGCACCCCTTTCTGCTGGCCTACAACCAGCAGAAATATGTGGTCATGAAGCGACTTGATAGAGACCTTCGTTTGCGCCTAATAGTGCCTACTCGATGGCGCGAGCGCTTTGAACCAACGGACTATCAAGTTCACCCGGAGTTGAGTGCGGAGGAGGTCGTTCCGCTCAAGCCGCGCGCGGGCAAGTCTCTCATGACCTATCTGTATGACCCACGGCTCTTGGTGAAATGCCTGCGAGAGTTTCAACCTGACGTAATCCATCTCGATCCAGGCGAGCCACAAGCCCTAATGACCGTGGAAACGATCATGTTGCAGCGGATTTATGCGCCGTCGGCGGCCGTTACCCTCTGGACTGTTGACAATCTCCTTCGGCCTCGCGGTTTTCCCCTCGGTGTGCTGAAGAAGCGTCTACGCGCCTACTCGCTGCCTCGCACCGATGCCGTTCTGTGCTGCAACCGGCGGGCGGCCGAACTCCTAAAGGAGGAGGGCCGGTTCAATGGAATATGCGAGGTTCTTCCTCAATACGGGCTTGACACCACCGAACATCAACCCGGCAAGGAGCCCGAATTGCGCGCTCAACTGGGCTTAGGTGAAAGTCTCGTCATCGGGCATGTCGGACAGATGGTCGAAAGAAAGGGGCTGCGCCTGCTGTTTGAAGCCCTCGGCAACCTTCTGCATTATCCGTGGAAACTGTTGCTGGTCGGGTCCGGGCCGCTTGACCAGGAAATTCGAGAGCAATGGATGGCAAAACTCCCGGGACGGATAGTGCTTGTGCCGGCCGTGCCCTACGAGCAAGTGAACCGGTATTTGCGCTGTGTCGATATCTTTGTGCTCGCCTCGCAATCGGTTCCTTATTGGCAAGAACAGTTCGGCTTGGCATTGGCACAGGCGATGATGTTGGGCATCCCTTGCATAGGCTCAACCAGCGGTTCTATTCCGGAAGTCCTGGGTCCAGGTGGTCTCCTGTTCGAGGAGGGACGGAGCGCCGACCTCCAGAAACGATTGAACGCTTTGCTGGATTCAGCGGAAATGCGGAAGGAATTGGGTGACCAAGCTCGGCGTTTTGCACTTCAGCATTACACGCGTGAAGGGATTGCCGCGCGTTATATGGACGCTTTCGAAAAGGTTCGGTGCAACCACACTGGCGAGCGTGACGAGAAGAAGGAAACGCTCGAACTGGAATCGCTCGCGCGCAAGATCTAAACATCGCCAACGAGGAGATCATGAAGATACTAGTCACTGGGGGAGCGGGTTTCGTCGCCTCACATGTTTCGGAAGGATTTCTACGAGCAGGCCATTCAGTCGTGATCGTCGATGACTTGTCAACCGGGAAACGCGAAAACGTCCCGTCCGCAGTTAAGTTCCTCCAACACGACATCACGGATTTCGCGGGAATGGAGCAGATCATTGCCGACGAAAGGCCCGAGATCATAAACCATCACGCGGCGCAGATGGATGTTCGCCGCTCCGTTCGTGAGCCCTTATTTGATGCGCGGGTCAACATCGTGGGCGCGCTCGGATTGCTCGAACTGGCAGTCAAATATAAGGTCCGCAAGTTCCAGTACGCCTCAACGGGTGGGGCCAGCTACGGCGAGGTCGAAACCGTACCTGTAGACGAAACTCATCCCACCAGACCGATCTGCCACTACGGTGTCAGCAAGCTCACGCTCGAGAGATATCTATTCCTCTACAAACATCTCTATGGGTTGAACTACACCGTGATGCGGTACCCCAACGTGTTCGGGCCGCGGCAGAACCCCTACGGTGAGGCCGGTGTGGTTGCCATCTTCGCTCTGCAGATGCTTCGCGGCGATCAACCCACAATCTTCGGAGATGGTTCCAAGACCCGCGACTACGTTTTCATCGACGATATCGTGAGGGCAAATGTTGCGCTGTTGGAAAAAGGAGACGGAGAAATCCTCAACATAGGCAGTGGAGCGCCCACTTCCGACTATCAGATCTTCGAGTTGGTGCGCGCGGCCACGAACTATCGTGGCGACCCCAAGTTTGCGCCAGTTCGCCCGGGAGAAGTTGCCCACATCGCCTTGGACGGTGGGAGGGTACGAATCGTTGCCGGATGGAAACCCCAAATCTCCCTGAAAGAGGGGATCACGCGCACCGTTGAATCGATCAGGCAAACCAATGCGTGTCTTACAAATTCATAAGACGTTTCACACACGTGGCGGAGCCGACACATTCTTTTTCAAAACCTGCGGCCTGCTCACGGAGCACGGGCACGAAGTGGCTCATTTTTCTACCTCGCACCCAAAGAACCAGGAATCCCCGTTCTCAAGCTATTTTGTCGATGGCTTCACCGATGCAGATGTGCCCCAACTCGGATTTCGACGAAAGGCCAAAGCGTTTGTTCAGGGTATCTACTCGGCGGAGGCCAGGGACAATCTGGAGCGGTTGGTCCAAGACTTCAAGCCTGACGTGGCACATGCACACTGCATTAACTACCAACTGTCGCCGTCGGTCTTCGACGTCTTCCGGCACTCTGACATTCCGCTGGTTGTAACGCAGCACGACTTCACCATCATCTGTGGGGCTGGGACACTACGGACCGGGGGTTCTCACTGCGAGCGCTGTAAGGGCGGGCACCACTACAACCTGCTGTTGCACAACTGTTACTGGAATACGCCTGCGAGCCTGATGGCCACCTTGAGCCACTACCTCCACGACTTTCGAGGATCGTGGAATTCGGTGTCGAAGCTGCTGGTGCCCAGTCATTTCATGCTCGAGAAGCTCGTGGAGTGGGGAATTCCGCGCGAGCGCATGGCTCACATACCGATTTTCATCGATTTTTCAGAACAGGCTCCAGCCAGCTCTACTGTGGGTGATTATGTACTGTTTTTCGGCCGCATAGACTCCAACAAGGGAGTCAAGGTTCTGCTAGAAGCCATTGAACCGCTGGATTGCAAGGTGTTGTTGATCGGGGATGGACCTCTGGCCCCTTGGGTTAAAGAACAAATTGAGGCCAAGCTAAAGAACGTGGAGCACATCCCTTTTGTGTCTTCACGCGAAGAGCTCGGCAACTACATCGCAGGGGCTGCGTTTTCAGTCGTGCCTTCGTTGTGGAATGAGAACCAACCTGCCGTAGTGTTGGAGACGTACGCCATGGGAAGACCGGTGATCGGCTCTCGCATTGGGGGTATTCCTGAATTGATCGAGGACGGCCACACCGGTCTCCTCTTCACTCCTGGAGATGCCAGCGATCTGCGCGAGAAGATCCGGTTCCTGCTGGAGAGGCCGACTCTGTGCCAGGAATGGGGACGAAACGGAAACCGCAAACTGCGGGCGGGATTTTCCCGTGCGGTTCACTATGATCGCCTCATGTCAATTTACGACAGCGTGCTCACTGGCAAACACGTCTCCGCGGTCTGCGTTTGAGAAAGTTGTCCTTTGTAGTTCAGAAACATTAGGTTTATGCCGCAAATGAAAGCTGATTTCAGACATCCCAGTGGGGCAGTGGCTTCCGTGATCGCAGACTTTGCCCGCCGCGGCCGTTGCATGGCACGGGCTCTTGTAGGTCGAGATGTATATCGACGTCCTCAGTTGCATGCCACCAAGGAACTCCATGGCGGGCGCCCCACTGACGGCTACGGGTCATGGACCATCTGCCCGGATCTAATCACATCTAAAAGCATCGTCTACTCAGTCGGAATCGGAGATGATATCTCTTTCGAGATATCGCTGATTCGATCGTTCGGCCTGCCAGTAGTGTTTGCCTTCGATCCAACTCCGACTTCGATTTCGTGGTTGTCCCGTCAGCGCGTGCCGGACGAATTCAGGCTCCTCCCGTACGCGATTTCGGACTACGATGGCACCGCGCCGTTTTTCCCGCATGATAACCCTGATTTTGTTGCGCACAGCCTCATCGCCCGCGAAGCGACCGGGGCGCAAGCAGTCGAAGTGCAGGTGCGGACTCTGCCAACGCTGTTGGCCGAGCTGGGGCATAGTCATATCGATCTGCTCAAGATGGATATTGAAGGTGCCGAATACGCCGTCATCGACAACTTGGTATCCCAACGAGTCGAAGTACATCAACTCTTAGTCGAATTTCACCACCTTGACCGATTCACACCTGGCATGAGTCCCGCACATACTAAGGATGCGATCCAGAAATTGAATCGCGCAGGGTTCAAGGCCTTTCACATCACGCCCAGCGGCCAAGAATATTCTTTTATCAAGACCTAGGAAACACTTGGCTCCCCAGGCTCGGTAAGTGTTTTCACTCCAGCCAAATGCCTGATGCAAAGAAAACCGATGTTCTTAACCAGGCAGTGCTAGCCCTGGTGTTTACGCTCGCGTTCGCAATCTTCTTTGCCCCTGAACTTAGTTTGCCGCTGCAGTTGGTACCGCTGGGCCTGTTTGCGGCGCTGGTGTTCTGTAAGGCCCTGTGGTCGGACTCACTTCTTACGGCATTAACAGGATTCTTCGATACCGATGGGCTATTGTACGTGATCTTCTTGTCAGTTCTCATGCTGGGGGCTTCGTTTGAATCCAGCTTCGAAGAGGCATTCGAGTTCGCGCTCCTCCTCTCGATATGTCTGGTGCTCGCGCGAATCTACATGACGCTGGTACCGATCAGGGAAGTGCTCGAGGCGTTTTACTGGTCGGCAATCCTGTCCTTGCTGATTTTTGTGCCCTTAACTTTCGGGATGCTGATTCAATCCGTCGCCACGTTGGAGAAGTTCACGGCCTTCAATTTCCATCCTAATCTGCTGGCCCTGCAACTTGCTGCCTACCTTTGTGTAATGGTCTGGAAACTCATGACCGGCGGTTGGTTCATGAAAGTTCTTTCTGGCTTAGTGGGTACTGTTTGCATCATCGTCATCTTTCTTAGCTCTTCGCGAGGCGCACTCGTAGGGATTGTGGCCGGGGGGGGGTTTGTTATTGGTGTCGTGCTTGTCGACGCTGCTAAGCGGCATCAAAAGAGGACATTCCGGGTGAGCGCAATTGTGCTTGCGCTGTTAGCGGTCTTGTTCGCGGTTGTGCAAAATCTCGAATCAACCCAAGAGGTCTTAGCCACCGTGGATAAGATTTTGGACCTATCTTCGCCTGGTCGGGGCCTGGACTCGGGAATGACGGGGCGTGTCGACGTATGGCAGGAAGTCCTGCGCGTTCTCAGGGACGGCTCTTGGCTGTTCGGGCATGGGGTTCGGTCATCCGATGCCGTGTGGACCTACGAACCCAAGATCGATAACAGCTACTTGGTTATCCTCTACGACATGGGCGTGGTGCCACTGATTCTAATCACGTGGAGATTCGTGAGGATGCTGCGAGGAGCCACGAGGAACTACTTTTGTGCAATCGATGACGAACAGAAGCAGTTCCACCTAACCTGTGGCATGTTTCTTGTCGTTCTTTTGGTGACCAGCATTGTGGAGCGATCGTTGTTCGCAGTGGGCAATCCGTTCTCTCTGCTCGCGTTTCTTTTCTTCGCGACTCCGACGCGATCCTTGGAACTGCAGGGGGACCGGAGCATGCTTTATCCCCAGCGATCAGGGCTCCTTCAGGATGGTTCGATATCGGCACCTAGACCTAATCAAGAGTCCTAGGTTTTTCGCCGCCCAATCTCGCATCCCAAGGACATGCCATCATCCTATGCACCTAAAAAGCGAGAGCTACGAAATGTCGGCAGAGAAGTTTGCGCGCACCGATTCAATCCCCGATCGCGTCAATCTGGGGTGCGGTCCATTTGCCCCACCGGGCTGGCTGAATGTGGACGGCTCCTGGAATGCATGGTTCACCCATCACAAACATCTTCGCCAGGCACTCGAACTTGTGGGAGTGATCAATGCGAGCAATCAGGGTGCAGACTGGCAAGTGAGTCCGCTCGTGCACGACTTGAGTAAGCCTCTGCCGTTTCCCGATAACTCCGTTTCGGCCATTTACGCTTCTCACGTCCTGGAGCACCTCTATCGGAACCAGGCAATGGCCTTGCTCTCAGAGTGCAAGAGAGTCCTGAAGCCCGGTGGCGTCTTGCGGTTGGTGGTACCTGACCTGCACGCATTGGTCGTGGAGTACTTGAATAGCAAGAATAACGGGAGCAGCAGGTCCGCCGCCGACAATCTGAACGAAAAGCTGGCGTTCCGCCCTCCGGCCCCGCGTGCGGGAAATGGCTTTGTGAGGTTCTACCATCTCTGGAAAGACTTCCACTCTCACAAGTGGATGTACGACTCCGAATCCCTGAGTAGCTACCTTGAAGGCGCGGGGTTCCACCAAGTCGCACAGATGGAATTACACAAGAGTGCTATTCCGGGAATTGAAGAAGTTGAACTGCCGCACCGCATCCTCGATGGTGCGGGGATCTGCCTCGAAGGCAAGAAGATCGCCTGATGAATGCCAATGAACAGACGTCTCAAAGAAAACCTTAGAGAATTCCTCCCGCGCGGGCTCCGGCGCCACCGCATCCTCGGGGGACCACTGCGGGGCAGCGCGATTGTGACTTCCTGGCACGACTATCCTGCGGCAATTCTCGGCCGAACGGAACGAGCCCTGCTACAGTGGTTTAAAGCCAATGTCCGTGAGGGAGAGACCTGGCTCGATATAGGCGCCCACTACGGCTACACGGCCATTGCCCTGTGCGGACTCGTAGGTAGGTCAGGCCGAGTCTTCGCGTTCGAGCCGATGCTCAATACCGCCGGGTGTGTTTCCCGCACGAGTTCTCTGAACAACTTGCCGCAACTGACGGTTATACCCATGGCATTGGGAGACTGCGCCGACGTGGCCATCGAGAGCCTGCACGTGGTCAAAGGAATGATCGACAGTACTCTGCAGCCTTCGGCGGAGTTCAAGGAGACGTTCCTGGTCTCTCGATTGGACTGGCTGTGGCCGAAGATTTCCGGCTCCGATGCACACATCGACGGCATCAAGATCGACGTCCAGGGTATGGAAATTAAGGTACTCGAGGGAATGGCCGAGGTAGCCAGGCGGTACCGGCCGAAGCTGCTTGTGGAACTTCACACTGGGGTTTCGCGGACCAAGGTGTTGGAGGTAATGGCCTCCATCGGATATATCCCGCGCGGAACGCCGGTTGAGCCACTCCCAGGGGAATCCGATCCGATGTATGCGGATGATCGGACCTATTCCTTCACTCCGGCCTCGGCTGGGGGCAAGGCGTGACTTCAATCGATCCAACCGTGGTTGCCGCCGCGCGAATGCCCGTGGCGGAGTATCCAAAGATTGCTCCCTTTCATCCAGACTCGCGGTATCCGGAATACCGGGGAGCGACCGGCACAGAGACCAATCGCGTCTATGAATCGGTGAGGGAGTCTTTCCGCCTCCTGGGTATGGACGCGGCGAATTACGGGTTACCGCAGTGGAACCCGATGCGAAACGTCGTGCGCCCCGGCGACCGCGTCGTGATCAAGCCAAACCTGTTGGCACATGCGCACGGTTCGAAGCCAGAAGAATGGCTGCAAGTGATTACCCACGGTTCGGTGGTCCGGGCGGTGGCCGACTATGTCGCCCTGGCGTTGAAGGGCGAAGGCGAAATCACAGTTATGGACGGTCCGCAGTACGATTCCGATTGGGACCAGATCATCTCCCGTTCAGGGCTCGGGGAGGTCATCCGGCATTGTGCTTCGACCGCCGGAGTGCCAGTTCGATTACTCGATCTTCGCGACTACCAGATGGAAGTTCGCGGCGAGGTAATCTACCGGCGCGTCAAACTGCCATCGGACCCGCTGGGGGGCGTTGCAATCGACCTCGGCAGCAAGAGCGCGCTCACGAACCACAACGGTGCAGGCAAGTATTTCGGGTCGGATTACGACCAGAGCGAAACCAACCACCATCATTCGGGTGGACGCCACGAATACCGCATTTCCCGGACTGCCGCATCCGCTGACGTCTTTATTAATGTCCCGAAGCTAAAGACACACAAAAAGGTCGGGGTCACCCTCTGCATGAAGAACCTGGTGGGCATTAACGTTGGCCGAAACTGGCTTCCCCATCACACCGATGGCGATCCTTCCACCGGCGGCGATCAGTTCCCTGCCCCGTCCGTCAAGTCGACGGTTGAGCGTTCCGCCATCCGCTGGATGCAGCAACAGACGCTTCAGGTGGCTGGGATGCACCATGTGTATCGGCTGGCCAAGAGTTGGGGCAAACATATTTTTGGCCGAACCGACCAAGTCGTGCGCCATGGCAATTGGTCCGGAAATGACACGTGCTGGCGCATGGTGCTGGATATCAATCGCTGCCTGATGTACGGAGACGGGCAGACATTTCCCCTTCCGTCCGCAAAGCGGTTCTTTGCGGTGGTTGACGGCGTCATCGGCGGCGACGGTGACGGACCTGCCTGCCCGGATCCTTATCCGGCTGGCGTCATTATCGCGGGCTATAATCCTGTGGCGGTTGACTGCTCGGCGGCACGCCTTATGGGTTTTGATCCGAGTCGAGTGCCGCAGCTAGCGCACGCTTTTGACCCGCATTCCATGGCGCTCGCCGATTTCCCCTACGATGCGATTCGCCTCGTCAGCAACGAACGGGCTTGGAGTGGCTCGCTCGAGGGCCTCGCACCCGGCAGCACTTTTCACTTCCGACCGCATTTCGGCTGGGTCGGCCAGATCGAAGATACGGATCATCACGGAGGTCGAGTTGCGGCGTTCGCACTCCGATCTAAAGCGGATCCGGATTATCAAAAAACGGAAGTCGGCGACTCTGCACTGGAGTCGAGATCGAACGGTTCTAAGTCGAGTCGTGGAACATTCAGGAGGAGTAGTCAATGAGCGCGATTGCCCTTAGCGAAAGAATTTATCCGCACTTGCCCGTGTTCCTCCAGAATGCCGCCTGTTGGAATTACGGTCGTAGGGAAGCAAATATTCGATTCGGGAAGAGTTTTGATTCGCGCCTCGCCTCGCTCTTAAACACGGAAAGACTTAGTGAATCGGAGATTCGAGCCTATCAGGACAACCAGATCAGCCAGCTTATCTCACACGCGTACGAGAACGTCCCCTACTATCGTGAGTTGATGACCGGCCTGAGATTGGCTCCCGATGACATACGCTGCGTGGCGGACCTGCAGAAGCTTCCTGTTCTGACCAAAGAGACTGTTCGCCAGAACTTTGAACGATTGGTCTCTCGGAAGGCGAACGTTCGCGACCTAGTCGCGAGACACACGAGCGGCACGTCAGGGAAGGCTCTCCATTTCTACTCAGGAAAGGACGCGATCGCGTTTCAGTGGGCTGTGTGGTGGAGACACAGAATCCATAGCGGCGTGAACTTTGATAGTTGGCACGCTAACTTCACCGGAAAGCTTGCGGTCCCTCCGGGGCAGACCGCGCCTCCATATTGGCGGTGGAACAGGCCAATGCGACAGGCATTGCTTAATATGCACCACTTGACGCCTTCGAAGATTCGTGACGTGGTCGACTTTCTGAACAACCACGACTTTACGTTCTACTTCGGGTATCCCTCGATCATCCACATGCTGGCTGTGAACGCGAGAGAAGCCGGACTTTTTCTCACTTCACGTCCTCGCGTGGTATTTACTGGAGCTGAGCACGTCAACGAATGGCAACGGCGTGACATCCAGGAGTTCACCGGGGCAACACTAACCGATCATTGGGGACTTTCCGAGGGATGTGGAAACGCGTCCCGTTGTTCGGATCATGTGTATCATGAAGACTTCGAGTTCGGCGTCCTGGAGTGTGTTGACCCGCAGCCCTGCGGCGATGGGCGTGTCCGCGGGAAGATCATCTGTACGGGATTTGCTAACCCAGACTTTCCATTCATTCGTTATGACACCGGTGACACGGGGACTTGGGAAACATCCGAATTGCGCTGTTCGTGTGGCAACCAATCCCGGGCTCTTGCGGGTGTAGAGGGCCGCACCGAAGATTACGTGATCACGCCGGAGGGAGCGCGAATCATGCGCTTCGACTACGTTTTCAAAGATACAGTGAATGTGAAGGAGGCGCAGGTGGTACAGGAGCGCCTAGGGGCGATCAAGATGCGGATCGTGAAGCGAGCGGAATATGGCATCCTCGATGAACGCTTCATCGCGAGCGAAATTAAGCGGTGGATCAGTCCGCGCCTAGAAATCAATTTTGAGTACGTCGACGAAATCGAACGCGAGAACAGTGGCAAGTTCAAGGCGGTAAAGTCCCGACTGCAGCCAGATCAGATTGGTCGGGAAGCGCTTAGGAGCAGAGAGCTTGGCGAAGATCAACTAAGTGGCGGTTCGGGGAGTCGTGCGTAAACCATGAAACAGCTTGTGCAGAACTACAAATCCGGTGAATTGACCGTCTGTGAAACTCCCGCTCCGCAACTGCAACCGGGTGGAGTATTAGTTCGCACCGCGAATTCCCTCATCAGTGCTGGTACCGAGCGCGCCCTGGTTGAGATGGCTCGTATGAGCCTGGCCGAAAAGGCTTGGTCTCGCCCTGATCTCGTACGAAAGGTGCTCGACAAGGCCCGGACCGAAGGAATGTTGTCGGCGTACAAGAAAGCGATGCTGCGACTGTCAACCGACACGCCGCTCGGCTATAGCAGTTCGGGTACGGTGATTGCTGTGGGCGCGGGAGTGCAGGGCCTGCAGGCCGGTATGCAGGTTGCCTGTGGTGGAATCGGCTATGCGAGTCACTCGGAGATCGTGTTTGTCCCCAAGAACCTGTGCGTCGCTCTTCCCGAATCCTTGGAGTTGCGAGAGGCTGCCTTTACTACCGTGGGCGCCATCGCGATGCAGGGAGTGCGAACCGCCGGCGTGGGGCTGAGCGAGGTTGTCGCGGTCATCGGCCTGGGACTTGTCGGGCTGCTGACGGTACAAATCCTGAAATCTTGCGGCTGCCAAGTCGTCGGAATGGATCCGGATGCCGAGCGCTGCAAGATGGCAAGCGAACTCGGGGCCGATGCCGCCTCGAGTAATGGACATGAACTGATCGACGCTTGCTTGCGGCTGTCCGGTGGCTTGGGAGCCGACGCGGTGCTGATCACGGCTGCCACGTCGGCGAGTGGACCGCTCGAACTCGCCGCAGAATTGGCTCGAGATCGGGCACGTGTCGTGGTTGTCGGACAAGTGGGAATGGCGGTGCCGCGCAAGCCCTATTACGAAAAAGAACTGTCCCTGCTCATGTCGCGTTCCTATGGGCCAGGACGATACGACCGCAGTTACGAGGAAAGGGGCGTCGACTATCCGGCCGGATACGTGCGCTGGACGGAAAACCGCAACATGGAATCGCTCGTCCGGTTGATGGCGGAACGTAAGGTTGATGTGCGTCCGATGATCACGCACGAATTTCCGCTGGACCGCGCGCTCGACGCCTACAACATGATTCTCAGCGGCAAAGAGCGTTACTTGGGTGTGCTGCTGACGTATGAGACATCCGCGTCCGCTGAATCGCCGGTCGTCGCACTGGCACAACATCGGGACGTTGCAGCTGCGCCGCGTGGGGTGACCGACAAAGAGATCGGGCTCGGCGTAATCGGGGCGGGCAGCTTCTGCACGGGAGTGATTCTTCCAGCTTTAAGCGCGCAGCCGAACATTTCTCTGCGCGGCGTATGTTCGCAGCGCGGACTGAGCGCCCGCAGCGTCGGGGATCGCTGGAAGTTCGGTTATTGCACCTCCGACTCCGATTCCGTTTTGAATGACAAGAGTATCCACGCTGTCGTGATCAGCACTCGGCCTGACAGTCACGCGCAATTAGTTTGTGCGGCGCTCGAGGCCGGCAAACATGTGTTTGTCGAGAAGCCTCTCGCTGTAAGTCGAGAACAATTGCGGCAGGTTCGGCGGATCGCTTCGGCTCACCCATCGCAGGTTCTGATGGTGGGCTTCAATCGACGGTTCTCTCCGTATGTTCGCGAAGCAAAGAAATTCTTCGAGGGGCGGAGCAGCCCGTTGATGGCCACTTACCGGATCAACTCCGGCTATTTGCCGCCTACCGATTGGCAGCGCGATGCTGAACAGGGCGGAGGCAGGATTATCGGGGAATGTGGGCACTTCCTGGATACGCTCTGCTACCTTACCGGCGGCGTTCCCTCCGGAGTGTTTGCATCCTCGATTTCAGGCGAAGGCAAAGGGTCCGACCCCTCCGAGAACGCGGCCCTGACGGTCCGCTTCACCGATGGCTCGGTTGGCGTGGTTGTTTACACAACCCACGGCTCGCCGGCATTCTCCAAAGAGCGGATCGAGGTGTTTGCCGACGGCTCCGTTGCGGTCATCGACGACTTCCGACAGATCGAATTGATTCGCAACGGCAAGCGACAGAAGCGGAAAGACTGGCTGAAGCAGGACAAAGGCCACACGGCCGAAATTGAGGCTTTTATTCAGGCCGTTCGTGCGGGAATCTCTCCCGTGAAGCCGCACGATTATTTCCAGACCACGCTGTGCACTCTGCTGGCCGTCGAATCGATGGCTTCCGGACAGCCTCTGGAAGTTTCCGCGAACATACTTGAAGAGTCGGTGGTGGAACTTTCGGAGTGCTACAAATAAATGCTCGGCTTGTATCTACGTACAGCGAGATACTACCGGCCATCGCAGATTGCGGCGCGACTTCGTCTCGGCGTCGATTCCCTGCTCGTTCGGAGGTCGCCGTGGTTGCGTCACCATCGGTACGCCGTTCCTGTCGCTCCGCACATTAACGAACGAGCCACCTTCTTCGAATCGGTGGGCTACGACAGCCCAGCGTTCGACAACCAAGTGTGGCACTGGAGTGAGACTGCCCGGCTTTGTGAACAGGGCTCGTTTAAGCAGCTGAACCACACGGTGAATCTGGGCTCACCCATCAACTGGCAGGCACCCGGGACAACGCGCCTGTGGCGCTACAACCTGCACTACTTCGATTACGCACTCGATCTGGCGTTGCTCGCGAAACGACGGAAGGACGAAAAGGTAGCCGCGCTGCTGGGACGCTTGTTCAGCGATTGGATCAACGCAAACCCTATCAGCGAAGGAGTCGGCTGGCACTCATATCCGGTCGCACGACGGATCGTCAATTGGATTCAAGCGGTCAGCCTGGCATCGTCGGAAGCTGTGTTTCGCAACGGTGAAGCTGAAGCAGCCTGGCGGAAGAGCTTATACCAGCAAGCCCGTTACATGGGAAACCGCCTCGAGTTCGATTGCCTGGGTAATCACCTATTGGCCGACGCCAAGGCGCTGGTGTTCGCCGGAATATTTTTCGGCGATCGCGCCGCGGCGCAGTGGCTGGACATCGGAGAGAGACTCCTCTGGAGCGGATTGCGAGAGCAGGTCCTCGAAGACGGCGGCCATTATGAGCGCAGTCCGATGTACCACGCCATCGTGTTGCAGGATTTCCTCGAGGTGGTGCTTTTATTTCAGTTGAATGGGCGGGAAGTTCCACCATGGGCACGCGAGCGCCTGCTTTCCATGGGTGATTTCTTATCGGGCATTTCACATCCGGATGGAGAGATTGCGCTCTTTGGCGATTCCGCATTCGCAATCGCGCATTCCCCTACCGATATCCTTGCCGCCGCCGAGATGCTACTCGATAGCCCCGGAAGATGGCCAGGCGCCAAGCCGGGTGCGTACTCCAGTTTGCTTACACCGCAGGCTCAGAAAATCACTGCACGCAGGTCGCCCTCAACGAAAAAATGCGATTCGTGGCCCGCTACCGGTTATGTCGCGCTGCGAGGATCCGACCCGGGCGATCAGATGCTTATCGACGCCAAGCCCATGGGGCCTGACCACGTCCCCGCACACGGGCATTGCAGCCTGTTCAGCTACGAACTTTCCGTTGCAGGAGAACGATTGGTAGTCGATTCAGGAGTGGACGAGTACGAGTCCGGCCGGTGGCGCCAATTCTGGCGCAGCACCCGCGCCCACAACACCGTAGCTGTGGACGGGCGCGAGCAGTCGGAGATTTGGGCCTCGTTTCGCGTCGGACGACGCTGCCGGGTGCTCGATACCGCTTGTATACAGCAGGATTCTTCGGCTCTCTTTGTGGGCGCTCATGACGGTTTCACGCAGCAGGCGACACCCATACTCCATAGGCGTTTCATCGCAACGCTGCCCGGTGGAGTCTGGCTGGTGCTGGACGAAGTGACAGGCGCGGGACAGCACATGATCGAGAGCTTCGTCCACCTTCATCCCGAAGCCATCTGCGATGTTCGCGAAACCTACGCCGAGATCGCCATGAGGTCGCTCAGAGTACGCTTCCATCCCTACGCAAGCGCGAGTCAAGGTCCGATGAAAATGACTTGTGTCCGAGGACGGGAGGAACCAATTCAAGGCTGGTATGCCCCGGAGTTCGGGAAACGCGAAGCCAACTCCGTGCTCAGTTTTTCTCGCGACACGACCCTGCCCGTCAAAGTGGGCTACGTGATTGCTCCCGGTGATCGTGAGATCACGTCATGGGACCTTCAATACAGCGACCTCGGCGAGAGCGTCCAAAGTGATATAAGCGTCCGTTCGCCCCAAGGCGACATCACCAGACGATTCCAACGCTCGAAGCACAAGTCCGATTCCTTCGTAACTCATTAAATTATGCGCTTGCTATTCGTGAGCTATCGCCTCCCGGTGTATCGCGGAGATGCATCCAGCAACACCGTGTTCAACCTGGTGAAGTACTTCTCGCGTTCCCACGAGGTTTCGCTCGTCGGTTTGGCTCCTGCCCCCGTGCCTGCCGAGCGCATGCAGGAACTCGCTCAGTATTGCCATCGAATCGAGGTTGTCGCATGCCCCAAGTGGCGGAGTGCGATCAATACCGCTCGCGGATTGATATCGTCAACGCCGCTTCAGATGTGGTACTTCCGTTCCGAAGCGTTCGCCGCCAAGGTGAAGCAGGTTATCGCCGAAGAAGAGATCGACCTGGCATACGGCTACCACCTGCGTTCCGGTCAATACCTCGCGGACGTGGACTCCATCCCGAGGGTCATTGCCCTGCAACCGGCGCAGATCCTGCACTTCGGAAGACGGCACAAACTGACTCACAATCCGGTGCTGCGCGCCCTTTACGGGATGGAGTACCGCCGGTTGGTGGGATACGAAGAGCGAGTCGCCGAGAAATTCGATTCCTGCCTGCTGATCTCAGAGAAGGATCGAAACGCCATCGACCCCGAGGGCCGCTTGCGCAACGTCTTTCTTAATCCGCATGGGACGGACGTCGAATATTTTGCGCCTCCCGCGGACACGGTCCGGGATGATGCCACACTCGTGTTCTGCGGTTCGATGGCCATGGATACGAACGTGGATGCTGTCCTCCACTTTCACCGCGACATTCTGCCGCTCGTATGGGCGAAGCGCCTGGAGACGCGCTTCCTGATTGTCGGCCGCGATCCGTCGCGACCTGTCTTGAAACTGACGGAGGACCCGCGCATTACAGTAACCGGATACGTGAAAGATGTGCGTGCGTTCCTGTGGAAGGCTTCCGTTGGCGTCGACCCCATTCGCATGGCAGCCGGCATGCAAAACAAGGTGATCGAAGGCCTGGCCGCCGGACTCCCAATGGTGATCAGCCCCGAGGCCAACGAAGGTATCCACGCACCGGAAGGGAGAGCAGTTCTAATCGGCCGAACGCCAGAGGAACACGCAACCCATGTTCTTGAATTGCTAAACGATCGATCGCGGGCAGCGGTCATGGCAAAGGAAGGATTGTCGTTCGTGCAAAACCACTGGTCATGGGAGCACCATTTCGAATGTTTGGAAGGACTCTTCGACACACTGGTGTCAGAGCGAACCTGCGCGACGGCGTAACTGCTGCAGATATCTTTTTGAGAAACCTTATGGAAGCGATTGAGCAACAACCCACTCTGGCTTATTCCCGTTGCTGGCAGAGTCGGACGCAAATCGCAGCAAAGCGTATTTTCGATGTGGTGATCTCGCTGAGTCTGCTCCTGCTGCTATTCCCTTTTCTCCTGGCTATTGCCGTTGCGGTCAAGCTCAGTTCTCCAGGACCGATCTTTTATCGGTGGAAGGTCGTCGGTTGTGGCGGACGGCCATTCACCGGCTACAAATTTCGATCGATGGTCGCCAACGCTGATGCACTTCGTGACGAACTGACGTCTCTCAACGAAATGACGGGGCCGGTTTTCAAAATCGCGAACGATCCTCGTATCACGGAGGTTGGCGCCTGGCTCAGAAAGTACAGCCTCGATGAATTGCCCCAACTGTACAGCGTACTCAAAGGGGACATGAGTCTGGTTGGTCCGCGTCCTCCATTGGTTACGGAGTTCGAACAGTTCAGTGAGTATCAGAAACAAAAGGTGGCGGTGAAGCCCGGAATTACTTGTCTTTGGCAAGTGAGTGGTCGGAATCAGATCAGCGACTTTGATGAGTGGGTACGACTCGACCTCGAATACATCAGCCGGTGGTCTCTCTCGCTCGATCTCGCGATTCTTATGCGCACCGTGGAAACAGTATTTTCGGGCTCGGGTAAGTAGAGTCTCTTACTGGAAAAAGTTCTGACTTTAAGGAGCTAAGCCGATCATGCGTGTTCTCGTCACCGGCGGAGCCGGGTTCATTGGTGGCCATCTTGTCGATCGCTTTCACAAGGAAGGCTTTGAGGTTCGAGTTTTGGACAACCTGGATCCGAAAGTTCATCCCAGCGGCGAGCCCCCTCAATTCCCTCGCGGAGTTGAATTCATTCGAGGCGACGTGACCGACCGCGAGGCTTTCCGTTATGCGCTACGGGGCGTTGACGTCGTCTCGCATCAAGCGGCCTACCAGGATTACATGCCGGACTTTTCTCGTTTCCTCGCTGTGAACGCAGTCGGCACGGCCCTCCTTTACGAGTTGATCGTTGAGGATCGCATGAAGATGCGGAAAGTCATCGTTGCGTCGTCTCAAGCGGTTTATGGCGAAGGACAATATGTTTGCCAGGAGCACGGCCCGTTTCTGCCGACTCCTCGGAGCGCACAGCAATTGCAGCGAAAACAATGGGAGATCTCCTGCGCGGCATGCGGAGAACAGGCTACACCCGCGCTGCTGACAGAGCAGCACACCAATCCCTACAACCAGTACGCAGTCTCCAAACTCGCTCAGGAGAAAACCGCTCTCGGGTTGGGGTGGATCCACGGGATTCCCACGGTCGCCCTGCGCTATTCCATTACGCAGGGACCCCGTCAATCGCTCTTCAACCACTACTCGGGGATCTGCCGCATTTTTGTGAGCCGCGCGTTGACTGGCGATCCTTTGGTCGTCTACGAAGACGGACTCCAGACGCGCGATTTCGTGCATATCGAAGATGTGGTCAACGCCAACATGCTTGTTCTCGAGCAGGACGCAGCCAATGCTCACGCGTTCAATGTCGGGAGTGGAAAGCCGACATCGGTAATCGACTATGCGCGGCTAGTCCGCGAGAAGGTCGGAAATCAGGTCGTGTTTCTTACTCCGGGCGAATATCGGACCGGCGATAACCGCCACAGCGTGTCATCCATTTCGAAACTGCAGGCCTTGGGGTGGAGTCCAAAGCGGAGCTTGTCGCAAATCCTGGATGATTTTTTAGCCTGGGTTCAACGGAATGGAGGCATTCCGGAGCAAGTGCAAGACGCTTACCTCAATATGAAGCAGGCCGGTGTGGTCCTCTCTGCCGGCCACTAAGTTCGTCCTTACCGTCGAAGTCGCACTGTTCTAATTTCAATCCCACAACCTGAGGTCACCCCTGACATGAGTACCCTACCCAATCAGCGAAGCGCTGAGGTCGCTGCTTCACCTTTTTCGCCTCATGAGGTAACCCGCTCAGAGGCGTACTTCCAGGGCGTCGGTTCCGTTCTTCGACGGCTTCCTTTTGCCCTGATCGATCGCGTGACGGACGCCTTGTGGAACGCGTACCTCGAGGGCAAAACCGTCTATGTGTTCGGTAACGGTGGCAGCGCTGGATTGGCTTCCCATTGCGCCTGCGACCTCGGCAAGGGCACGGTGATTAACGGGAACCGGCGCTTCCGCGTGCTGGCCCTCACCGACAACGTTCCCCTGATGACCGCTTGGGCGAATGACGCGTGTTACGACGATATCTTTGCCGAACAACTCAACCCATTCATCGACAAAGGTGACATTGCGCTCGCGATCAGCGGAAGCGGTAACTCCCCCAATGTGCTGAAAGGTCTCCATGTCGCTCGGGAAGCCGGTGCGTTCACGATCGGTCTAACGGGTTTTCAGGGCGGCAAGATGAAGCCACTTTGCGACCTGTGCGTAATCATCCCCTCTGATAACATGCAAATCATCGAGGATCTGCATGTTTCCGTGAACCACTCAGTCTTTACATCGTTGCGGTCACGGATGCTCGAAGCCGCGGCGCAGGACTTGATCCGTCAACAGGCATGACGCTTTCCCCCAGACTTGGAAGTACCCGATGACTCCTCGCCATCTGCGTAACACGATTTTGACTGCTGACCTCGCGTGGGGCATGTTAGCTATGCCTCTTGCATACCTGATGCGCTATGGCTGGGTGTGGCATGGTCCAACCGACAGTACCGGTCTGATCTTCCTCCCGCCCCTCATGGCGGCTCTCCTTTTCTGGAGTGTGATGTCCTCCTGGGTCCGATTGGACGGCTTTCGGGCTGGTTGGAGGTTCCCCGCTGTCATCTCTCAACTCCTCCTCGCCGTGTCGGCTCTGATGTGTGCACTCTTTACGATCGCCTACTTGGAGCGGCAATTCATTTCTCGTCTCGCTTTGGGATATTTTGGCCTGTTGCTCTTCTTGGGCTTCCTGGCGATCCGGGTGGTCGCGCGATCGATCATGGCTTCACGCAGCGCCCGGGGGCTGGTTCGCAACGTCGTGATCGTCGGCAACGGTCCACTGGCTCGCGAAATGGCCAACAAGATCGAATGCCATCCTGAAATGCTGCGCAAAGTTGTTGGTTTCTTGGGTCCTGGCGAGGACGCCTTCCCAACGGTTTCACCCGCAGAGCGCAAGGATGCGATCACCCTCCGAACTCTTGATATCGCTGAATTGCTCAAGTCGCGGGGTGTGCACGAGGTTATTTTGACGGTTTCGGCGCCGGGGCATCCGGAGATCTTGGACCTTACGTTACGGTGCGGCAGCCAGGGCATCGCGGTCAGCATGGTGCCCCAACCCTATGAGATGTACCTCACCAAACCCGAACTGACCGACCTCGATGGTCTTCCGCTGCTGGAACTACAAACTGTTCCGTTGCTTGACGGCGAACCCTTCTGGAAACGCAGCTTCGATGTAGCTATGACGCTCGCACTCCTCCCGGTATGCATCCCCCCGATGCTTGCTGGGGCTGCACTTTTAAAAGTGCAGAAAGGGAGGGCATTTTGTTGCGAACAACGTTGCGGGAAAGATGCGGAGGAATTTGGCATATTCCGGCTGAATTCGCCCCGCAGGGCGACCGAACTGCCCATGTACGAACGCCTGCTCCAAAAGACAAGCATCACCGAGTTACCGCAGTTGTTCAATGTTCTGCGCGGTGAGATGAGCCTGGTCGGTCCTCGCCCTGAAGGACTCGATCGCGCTCGGCACTACACCGACTGGCACCGCCAACGCCTCAAAGCAAAACCCGGGATTACCGGCCTCGCTCAGGTGTACGGTCTGCGGGATCAGCACTCCTCCGAGGACAAGACCCGCTACGACTTGCAATATATCCTGCGTCGGTCTCCATTCCAGGATGTCTCCCTATTGCTCCAAACCGCATGGACGCTGGTCGTTCGGCTTCTCCGTCCACAGAAGCTGGATGCGATGTCAGGCATTACAACGGGAACGGATGTAAGCTTCCAGGAGAATTTGGCCCATGCTGATAGTTCGCAGTCCAGTGCGGATTAGTTTCGGTGGCGGTGGCACCGATTTGCCGGCATATTATGAGCAATTCGGCGGGTCGGTCCTGAGCGTCGCGATCAATAAGTACTTCTACACCGTACTCACTGCGCGCTCCGATGGCCGGATACAAGTAATTTCCTCCGATCTCCGCGTCTTCGAGACTTGGCACGATATCGCCAAGGCAAACTTGCGCGGAAGCTCGCTGGAAATTCCGTTAGCAGTGTTGAAGGAGATGAATTGTGATATCGCAGTAGATCTGTTCCTCGCTTCGGAGATTCCGCCAGGCACGGGCCTCGGATCTTCCGCCAGCGTCTGTGTCAACATCCTCAAGACTCTGAGCACATACTTGCAGCAGCCGATTTCGAAGTACGATCTGGCAGAACGATCTTTCCACATCGCACGGCATCTTCTGGGAAAACACGTCGGAAAACAGGATGAATACGCAGCTGCGTTTGGAGGGTTGAACTTCATCACATTCCATCCAGATGGCGGCACCCTGGTTGAGCCCATCGACTTGAATCCTGCGTTATTGAGCGAACTGCAGCGGAATCTGATGCTTTTCTTTACCGGTTCAGCCCATCACTCGTGGAGCATATTGAAGGAACAGGAATCTTCGACCCGCAACCAGACTGGAGGCGCCTTGGAAGCCCTGCACGAGGTGAAAGCATTGGGACTTCGCATGCGCACCGCACTTCAACAAGGCGACCTCAGAGAGATAGGCGCATTGCTGCACGAAGGCTGGCAGGCGAAGCGACGCATCTCGACGAAGATCTCAACACCGCACATCGACGAACTCTACAGTCTTGCGCTGAAGCACGGTGCTTTAGGAGGCAAGATTACTGGAGCCGGCGGCGGGGGCTTTCTCCTCCTCTACTGCGAACCCGATCTTCAAGCCGATGTCCGCGAGGCGATGCGGCAACACGACATCCAGGAAATGACCTTCGGCTTTGATATGCAGGGCGCACAGGCGATCGTGAACGATCCTTTTATTAGCCGAGATGAGCGCAGCGGGTGTAGTTGGACATTCGTTCCAAACGTTACCGGCCAGTCGATTGCTTAACACGCGCTCTGACACGCGGGAATCCCGATGAAAGCATTCCTCTTGGCGGCCGGCAACGGCACTCGACTCCGGCCCATCACAGACAAGATTCCGAAATGTCTTGTGCCCATTCAGGGTACGCCGATGCTGGCAATCTGGATGAACATGTGCAAGGAACTTGGAATCACCGAACTTCTGATCAACCTTCACGCCCACGCGGATGTGGTGCGAACGTTCTTGCAACAGCGTTTAGACCCTGATTTGCGCGTGCACGTGGCGGAGGAGAAGCAGTTGCTGGGTAGTGCTGGGACGTTGCGCGCGAATCGTAAGTGGGTTGAAGGAGAGGATCTTTTCTGGATATTTTACGCGGATGTTCTCCACCGCGCTGATCTGCCGGCAATGTTACACTTGCATCGCGAGCACGGTCTGGCGGCTACGCTTGGGGTCTACGAAGTCCCCTACCCGTCACGCTGCGGCATTGTGACCACCAACTCCCGGGGAGTAATCGAGGACTTTGTCGAAAAACCCGCTCATCCCACCGGTAATTTGGCATTCTCGGGCCTGATGATCGGCACGCCACAACTACTGGACATCATCCCAGACAGCGTTCCGGCGGACATCGGATTCCACGTGTTACCCAAGCTCACAGGACAAATGCTGGCGTTTCCAATCAAGGATTTTCTGATCGACATTGGCACCTTGGCGAACTACCAACAGGCCCAAGCCACATGGCCCGGTCTATAGGCCGATCATGCGGAGAGTGATGGATTCCATTCTTGCTGGAGTTATTTTCGACTTGGACGGCGTCATTGTCGATAGTCATCCCCTGCACAAGCGTGCGTGGCGTGCGTTCCTTGCCAGCGTGGGCAAACAAGTCTCGGAACAAGATCTCGACTTCATCTTTGAGGGCCGCAGACGGCGAGACATTCTGATTCATTTTCTGGGCGACCTTTCAGATACCGAGGTGCAGGAGTACGGGAATAAAAAGGACGAATATTTTCGTCAGGCCTCTTCAGAGCTCGAACCGGTGCCGGGTACCGTCGAATTCATCAGGACAGGTAAAAAGGCGGGACTTCGCCTTGCGGTAGCCACGTCGGCCAGTCGGCAACGCGCTCAGTGGACCCTTCAACAGCTCAATATCGCTAATTATTTTGAAGCAGTGGTTACCGGGGATGACGTGGTCCAAAGCAAGCCAGATCCCACCATTTACCGGTTGGCCGCACAGCGTCTAGGGGTCTCTCCGGAACGTCTCTTCGCGATCGAAGACTCCGTATGCGGAGTTCGCTCAGCGAAATCCGCGGGCCTGCGCTGTCTTGGAATTGCGACTGGACAGAATGTCCATCCCTTGATTCTGTCTGGCGCTGACTGTGTCGTCTCGACCCTCGTGGACGTGTCGCTAAGAGATTTGGAGGAAGTATTCAGCTCTGCCCAGGCGATTTCAGTGGATCGCGTCAGTGGATCGGTGCGAGACTGCAGGCTAGCCGCAGATTCGACAGACGGGTAGCCGGTTCTCTGCTCGGGTGGGGTGTCTGTGCAGAGTCGGTCGAGGAAATAAACGCCGTAGTTTCTGCGGTTTGGCATCCCCCAGGCCACCATCGCGGATGCATCCGACCACCAACTGGGTAACGAAGACCGCGCGGCTAAAGGTTCGGGCAGTGGGAGCCGCTGAATCCTTCACTATCGTCACTTCTTTAAGAATTCTCTTGATCCAAACAACAAAACACGTTAGAAATGCGTTCTGTTTTTTCTGTCTTCTCGAGACGGGGGATACTTGAAGAGTTCGCGAACTGGGATGTGCTTGTCTGCCTGCATTCTGTTTGCTCTTGCATCGGTCGGCTGCGGTTCCGGCAACTTCACGCCGCCAATAACTGCCGTTTCTGCTACTTCGCACCCGCTGGTCGCTCGATATAGCATCCGGCATTTTCATCAAGGATTGACCGCGTGGGTTGAGTTTGGAACCGACACGAGCTATGGCCGACAGACGTCGGTCATGACGAATTCGGTGACGACCCCAGGCGGCCAGGCGCTTAACATTCTGGTGGCCGGCATGATACCGCAGGCAACCTACCACATGCGGGCGCACGTGGAATGGGCCGGTGGCTCGTTTGTCGATCAGGACCAGACCTTTACAACCGGCGCGCTGCCCACGTCGCAACCTCCACCGCAAGTCCAGATCACTTCTTCTATCGTCCCGGGCCTGGCGCCATCACCAGGAATCGAATTGCTGAGCCTGGTTCCGACTAACCCCAATACGTTGGCGTCTGTGGCGACTGACCTTCAGGGCAATATCATTTGGTACTACCCTTCGTCGGGGACTCCCGTGAAACTGCTGCAGAACGGTCACTTCATCCTTAACCTCGCAGCGCACCTGCGGGAGATCGATTTGGCGGGTAACACGATTCGCGATATCTCCGTCGCACAAGTGAATCACTCACTGCAAACCAACGGCTTCTCTTATGTGATCATCAATTTCTCGCACGACGTGCTAGTTCAGCCCAATGGGCATTGGATCACCATCGGTCAGGTCAGCAAGGATTTCACGGATTTGCCTGGGTATCCAGGCACCACGAGCGTGCTGGGAGATGTTGTCGTGGATATCGATCCGAACGGGAACGTGGTTTGGGGATGGTCGGCCTTCGATTACCTTGACGTCAATCGGCATCTCCAGGGACTGCCCGATTGGACGCATAGTAATGCCCTCGTTTACACAGCGGATGGCAATTTGCTGCTTTCGATGCGTCACCAAAGCTGGATTCTCAAGCTGGACTACGCGGACGGCACGGGATCGGGGAATGTCTTGTGGAAACTGGGGGAAGAGGGAAACTTCGCACTATCAGGGGGTGATCCCAGCCAATGGTTCTACGGGCAACACGATCCAAACATCGTGAGCACAAACGGTTCGGAAACGACTCTTGCGATTTATGACGACGGGAACTATCGAATTGATACCGATAATGTCGCCTGCGGCACCTCTTCGTCAGCGCCAGCCTGCTATAGCCGAGCCACGATCTTCCAAGTGGACGAGAGCACCAATACTGCCAGCCTGCTCTGGCAAGATCTCCCGGGCTTCTATTCTATTTGGGGAGGCAGTATCGGAATTCTGAGCAATGGAGATGTCGAATACGACAGCAGCGCCGCTAACCCCGATGGTTCGCAGATCATGGAAGTGACCCAAACCGGCAGCCCGCAAATTGTTTGGCAGATGAATACTACGGGTTCCTACGCCTACCGGGGTCAGCGCATACCGAGTCTCTACCCGGGAGTGACTTGGCAGCAGTGAGGTTTTTCAGACTGCCGCTGGCATGGACTTTGACGTTGCTTACTTCAGGATGGCTCTTTGTGCGGCACCGAAAGCGGCTCCCAAGGCTCGCTGCGCCGCTGATCGTGCTGACACTAGCATCCTTGGTGGGATGCGGCGGAGGCAGCTCGTCGTCCCACACCACACCCGGAACACCAAAAGGGACATATACTGCGACGATCACAGCGACGTCCGGCAACCTGATCCACAACGTGCCGTTGACCGTCGTCGTTCAGTGAACCACTTAGACACTCCAATTAGTTCGACGAACAGGTTGCCGTAGTGCCCCCATTCAGATGTTCCTTGGCAATCAATTAGAGTGCGATGGGTCCGATACTACCCCAAAGGCCTACTACTCGCGGCGACGCATCGGTCTCGACATCCTGTTGTTGGATAAAAAATGCGGCTTGATATCTTCACAGGAAAGGAGGCGTATGAGCGCTGGCGTCGCTCATGAACTCAATCTTGAAAAAAGGGGCCTCCCAGCTCGGCATCCACTACGTAATTCGGATACCGGTGAAGTCAAGAACTCTCCGACTCGCGTCCATTCATGAGTGCCCGTTCCCAAGTTCCAATACTCGTGGTGAGAGCCTGAATCGCACAAACAGATTCTGTTGGAAAGGGGCCGCAACAGTGGCGGCAATGGCTCTGTTGGTATTCTCGTTGCCGCTGCGGGCCCAGTCGCTCTATGACCTGGCCTCCGACACGCAACAGCGCAACGTCCCGACGGAACTGCGGGACGATGACTTTCTCCGGACTCCCGAGATTGGAACTAGTTCCGACTCCCACGACGCCTCGACGGCGCCTGCAGTGGAAGGCGCAGTTCCGCCAACCGCAGTCCCAGAAATCGTATCCCTGGGCAGTTCCGACATCCTTTCAGGAGCATGCACACCAGCAATTTCCTGTGCCTACCTGTCCTCATACCCAGAACCCTCGCACCACTCTGTCAATCCATTATCAGATCTGGCGGCTGAGGGCGATAAACGCGACGTGGGTTCAAAAGCGCCCGTCGAAACCGTCCGCTCTCCTAAACCACCTGATTTCAATCAAAGCATTTACTACAAAAACAAGCTCGAATTCGGATTGGACGTCGGATGGCTTCCCATTAATATTCCATTCGTCTTCGACGTGTTCTTAGGGGATGGCTATACCATGACGCCGCTGAGGTACACGCTGGTCCCCATTATTGCTTCGGTACGATGGCATATGGGTGACGTAGCGGGTCCTTCGTTGCTGCGCGGCAATTGGGATTTATCCGCCAGCGCATCCGCTGTTGTGATTCCGAGGGGCCCGGAAACACGCTATTATGCGTGGATCATGGGCATTCGACGGAACTTCGTCCAGCGCAACTGGAAGATCGCGCCGTACTTTGATGGACGTTTAGGGCTCGGGAATATTGACGCTAAGGAGCCCTTAGGGGTCATTTGGTCCCAGGGACAGGATTTTACGTTTACCGTGAACCTGGGCAGTGGAGTTCGATACAACTTTAATCCTCGGTACTCGATTTCGGCTGGTTTGAATTGGATGCATATATCAAATCTTTACTTATCCGAACCACAGTTCCCGAATTATGGCATTAATGTTTACGGACCCATGTTTGGAATTGATGTCCGCATTGGCAAGCCTCACCATCAGTCCTCAGAGTAGACGCAAGACCTCAATCTCTGCGATTGAACCTGCCACCATCTCGAATCCTGGCCCTGACGTTGGAGTAGAGTTCGAATAAAATGCGCAGTCTGGATTCGAGCTTCGTGCGCCTTGCTGCGAGATTTCTGACCAAATCTCGCCAGTTAGGCACCCGGAAAGATCCGTCCCCTTTGCGGCTAGGCATGTTAACCGCAGCGATCGCAGCGTCGATGGCATTCGGCTGCGGCACCACGCACGCGATTCTTGAATTCACAGCTCCCCCCACTGCGATCGGAGGTTCCCCCTTTACTGTCACCGTGACGGTAACGGCCGACGGAAAGCGGGACACGATCATCAACGGCGCCATACACTTCACCAGTTCCGATCCAGCCGCCGTCCTGCCCGCTGACTATGGCTTCACTCCGGCGGATGCAGGTTCCCATACATGGACCAACGGCTTTGTCCTGATGACTCCGGGAAATCAAACCATATCCGCGAGCATCGCCGACATACCCGGCATCAACGGGACCGTCAATGTGACCGTCTCTCCATGAGCACGAAGACACCCTTCAACCGCAGAGCTATTCGGCAGCTTAACGAATTCGTAGTGTGGAACGTGGGATTGACGCGGACCCAGAGCCCAAGAACTGCAACAGAAGGAAACTAGAGGAAATCTAAGACGGAACAGTCTTGGGACAGGAGAAGGGACGAAGGCTCACACGGAAGGCACTCGATGCGCAACGGCGTGACAGACTGCGCACAGTGTGATCAAGTTCGCTTCGGAGTCATCTCCCAGACGGCTCCGAAAGTGTTGGTGGTGAACTTCCAGGTTCGCCATTGTGCCGCACGATTGACACCTCCAGCCATCGCGATGCAGCACCCGCTGCCGTAAGGCCTCGTATGCCTCCGGATCCAGCCGCAACCGGGAGAGTTTCGGGCCAATCGAGCTCATGAGGCCTTCTCGCTCAGGCCTTCGAGGAATTCCTGCCGCTGCTCTCCGGGCAGAAACTTGAAGAACCTCGTCATCGAGAACAGCAGCGTCTCCGGATCTCCGTTGTCCAGGTTGGCGCCCGCCAGGAAATCTGCACAGATCATTTCCAGGCAGTAACCTCTGGAACGGTCGCTTCCCAGCATCAGAGCCGCCGTCTCAATTGCTTTCTCAATGACCGGCATCTGGCTCTGGTAGAGATTGAAGTAGACAATCTCCCACGGTTCCGTTTCCCGCCCGGTCAGTTCCTTCTCGACCGCCTTCTTGAAGTCTTCCTTCGGCATCTGGCGGCCTTTGTGCAACCAGGTTGCACAATCGAAGCTCTGCCGGTCCCTCCTCGCCAGTTTCACCGGCTCGATCCCCTTCGCCCAGCCCACTTCCTTCAGTTCTTTTCTGGCCTGCGGTGGCAGGTGTTCGTAGATCGACATCAGGTAGTACGCCTTCCGCCTCGACTCCGGGAAACGCCTCTCCAGAAACTCGTCGAAACACTTCAGACTCTCCAGCCTCCAGTACTGTCCCGCCCACACCTCGCATAGATAGCACCCCAGTTCGACGAACTTGGTGTCCCGCTCAGTTTCCTTCCGCTGCTCCGGCGCCAGAATCTCGTCGATCTTGCCCAGTACGAATACGGCGCGGCTGCGATTGAACTTCGGGGGCAGGCCGCAAGGTGAACGCGAACGCTTCCACGCGTTCACGGGCGGCTTCGCGCAGGGTCTTGACTCCGCAGAAGTCGGTGGCGTGGGGCCTTGACCAAATTGGCATCGAGTTGATGCTGGCGGATGACTTGGCAGCGGCGGTCGTGAACCGTACGACCGCCATTTTCGTTGTACGGTTGCGGAGGTAACTTCTTCGACTCCGGAGATGCTTGGCGAGCTTCCGCGAAGAAGCGGATCTCTTCGACCGAGCAGATGCGAATCCCGTAGGCCTCAGCGCGATGCCGAACAGGGTGGAGGCAGGATTATCGGAGAATGCGGACACTTTCTGGATACGCTCTGCTACTTGACCGGCGGCGTTCCCGCGGAAGTGTTTGCGTCCTCGATTTCCGGCGAAGGCAAGCGCTCGGACGCCTCTGAAAATGCGGCCCTGACCGTCCGCTTCACAGACGGCTCAGTTGGCGTCGTTGTCTATACTACCCAAGGCTCGCCAGCGTTCTCGAAAGAGCGAATCGAGGTCTTCGCAGACGGTTCCGTTGCGGTCATCGACGACTTTCGGCAGATCGAATTGATCCGCGACGGCAAGCGGAAGAAGCGGAAAGATTGGCTGAAACAGGACAAAGGACACGCGGCCGAAATCGGCGCCTTCATTCAAGCTGTCCGTGCGGGAACCTCTCCGGTGAACCCAAGCGACTACTTTCAGACCACGCTGTGTACTCTGCTGGCCGTCGAATCGATGGCTTCCGGACAGCCTCTGGAAGTTTCCGCGAACATTCTTGAAGAGTCGGTGATGGAACGGTCGGAGTACTGCAAGTAATGCCCGGTTTGTTTGTTTTGAACAATATGGCGGAGAGAGTGGGATTCGAAAACACAGTACAACGTACATTCAACAACATGCAGGGCCAGCGATGACACGTAAGACCACCGAAATCTATGGTACGAACGCTAACGGAGCGCAAACAGAGCGCAGATTCAGCACAAAAAACTTCTCTCGAACACTTCTCGATGCCGCCTTCGACGATTCGCGAAACACAGAATCGATCCGCATCATCTCCAAAATCAGCCTGGTTGCGAACGAATCCGAGGCAACAAATACGCTGATATGGCACGCCAGAAGCAGAGACGAATCCTCGCGGGGCATCGTCGCGCGTCCGTCGATTCACACTCCGCGGGCTGCGTCCGCCGACGGAAGGGGCGTGGAAAAATCCGTCTGGTAGAGAAGTGGAAAATCACAATGGATTTCGATTCGAAAGTCAAAACGCACCTAGGAAACTGTAGCTGAATCAGCGCCCGTGAACCGGAAACTAGCCGCCTGTTCTCACAGCAGCTAGCGGTCGAACGGGTTCGCAAGCCGATTGACATTCAGAACCAAGCTGCAAGCGCAGCAGATATTGCAGCGTCGTCTTACCAGTAAAGCTTCAGTGCCATCTGCACCTCGCGTGGAGCGTTGCACTGATAAAAAATCTTGCCGAAAGTGGGGCTGCCGAACGTAGTATCTGGACCGCAGAACTGCGGATGGTTGAAGGTGTTGAAGGTCTCAAAACGGTATTCAAGGCGCATGTCTTCACGCAGCGGGCTCAACCCGAACTCCTTAAAGATGGACAGGTCGGCATTATCGGCGCCCGGATTACGCACTGCTCCCAGAGCGCGAGGCGCGGTGCCGATCGCGTACTGTGCCGGCTGTGCAAAGAAATCGCTGCCGTCGACGCTGGTGAAGTACTGGTTGATCCAGTCCGAGTCCTTCCCTCCCGCACGGTGCGGCGTGCCGATCAGATTCGGACGCTGCGGCCCATAGGTGGGCAGGCTCTGAGAAATGTAGAGCATCGGGTTGATCGGCCTGCCGCTGTTGAAACGCCAGATGCCGTTCGTGCGCCATCCGCCTACGAACGCGTTGAGCACCGGATGCATATTGCCTCCGATGAATTTCCCTCTTCCGATCGGAAGCTCGTAGGTATAACTCAGCTGCAGGACTTGGGGAATGTCGAAGGAAGAAAGACTGCGTTCACCCTCCGGATTATTCGGATTCTGCAGACTGGCAAAGCTGCCCAAGTAGCCGCTGTTCGTGCTGGTCAGCGAAGCATCGTCGATGGACTTGGAGAACGTGTAGGTCGCAAGGAATTCCAGGCCGTGCGAGAAACGTTTCTCGGCTCGAAACTGGAACGCGTGATAAATCGAGTTGGCGATGGGTGGCTCGTCGCCCGAGAATCCAAAGAACTGCGGGTAGGGCATTAGAAGCTGCATTTTCTGGATTTGCGAGTAGAGCAGCGGATTGTTGGGATCAGTGATGATCTGCGACGCGTTCGAACGGGTGGGATCCGCAAACGGGTTGTCGACGAACGACTCCAGGTCCGCCAACTGAGCGTTGCTGTAGTGCTCGATCTCGGGTCCCAGATGATTGATGCTACCGGCATTGGCGTAATACAGATGCGTTCCTTTTTTGCCGATGTAGGAGGCGTCTAGCACGAGGTTGAAGCGAGTCTCGTGCTGCAGGCCAAAGCTCCAACTCTGTTCATAGGGCACTTTGTTGCTGATATCTCGGATGGGACCGTATCCGCCGTACCCGACGTCGTTCAACAGTCCCAGGCTGCTGCCCGGAGGCTTAATCGGACCGTTGGGATAAGGATTGCTCATTCTCGCAGCGGGCGTGGCTCCATCTCCCCCGAACGAGGTCACCAGGTACGACAACTGATCAAAGCCCTGCTGGCCGACTCCCGAGGTCCCGGCAACTGCGCCTCGCCAGGCAGAGTAATAAATGCCGTATCCGCCGCGCACGACGGTGTTGTGAAACACTCGGTATGCGAAACCGAATCGAGGCTGAATATTCTTGAAGTCGGCCACGTAGGAATGCCGATCGCCGGAATTAGCGAATCTCTCGCCGCCCTTCAGGTTCTGGCCATCGAGAGTGATGGGAGAAATCGCATTCGGATCGAGCCAGTTCAGCTCATTGTTCCGTTCGGTACGAGGTAGAACCAATTCGTACCGCAAGCCGAGATTGAGAGTCAGCTTGTCGTTCGCTTTCCAGTTGTCCTGAACAAATCCGCCGAACTCGAAATTCTGACTGGCCACCGAGTTCGGAATCTCGTACATGCCCCACGAGTTTGGCTGCACACCGATCAGAAAACTCGCCATCCCGTCGCCACCCGATGGATCGCAATTCACTGCTGGAGGGTTCGGAATACAACCGGGATCGTAGTTCGAGGTGCCGGTCTGATCGAAGCTGTAGTATCCGCCGGGAGCATAGTTCGGCTGCGTGAAATTGAGGCGATGGAGCCGTCCTTCTGCGCCGAACTTAATATCATGCTTCCCCTTCACCCAATCCAACGTTCCGATCAGGTGGTGCGTCTCTTGTCCCTGCTTGGCGTAACTATAGAGTTCGGTACCAATGTTGTTGTAGGGACCGGCAGAGCCGTAGCCGCCACCGATCCCGACCGCCGGGAACCAATCGTAACCAGAAGATTTCATGTACGCCGGCTCTCCCAACAGATCGACAGCGGAGACTCCCTTGGGAAAGGTCCCGGCATTACTGGGATAGAAGTAGGTGCCGCGAGAAACGCCATAGGAAATGTTCAGCAGCAAGGTGGGGCTGAACATATGGTTGTCGTTCAAAGCAAACATGTGGGCGGTGCCGGTAACTGGTCCACTCGAGCACGGGTCGGCGTAGTTTTTGAAGCAATTGAAAGGCGTCGAATCGCTGGCTTGTTGCGAGTATTTTGCGCTGAGCAGGTTCTTTTCGCTGAAACGCTGGTCAATTTTTAGGTCCCACTGATTATTGCTGCTCTTGGTCGAGCCTGAATCCACGCGATTGAAAAACGGACTATAGCTGCCGCTGCCGACGTTCAGATTCGGCTCCGGGAAGTACTGCATGAGTTTGAGAGCCACCGGATCGATGAGGTTTCCCTTCCCTGAAGGCAGCCGATAGGGAGCGGCGTCAGGATTGTTAGCCAGGATCTGGTTGCCCGGATGATTCGCGTCCACCGTGCTGGTGTAGATTGCGAGATTGTTGAACGGGATGGGCGCCTGCCGTCTTGCACCGCCCACGGCCGGATCGTAGGTGCCGGAGTAAGGATCCCAGAGCTGGCCCCCCGAGGTTGAGCAAATGCCTTGGGAGTCGAAGGTGCCACCGTTGTATCCGCAGACTTCACCAAAGTTCCCTTGCCGCTCAGCGTCGCTGGGCACTCCATAAAAGACCGGCCCCGCAGCCGATGTCAGGCGCATGCCTTCGTAGTCAAAGAAAAAGAGAGTCTTGTTCTTGAAAATCGGACCGCCAATGGTTCCACCAAAATTGTTGCGACGCAACGCGGGAATCGGAATTCCCTGCTGGTTATTGAAATAGCTGTTCGAGTCCAACTTGTAATGCCGCAGGAATTCGTATCCGCTGCCGTGAAATTTGTTCGTGCCCGAGCGCGTGACGAGATTGATGATGGTCGCACCGCTGAAGCCAAACTCCGCGCTGAAATTCGATTCCTGGACCTTGAACTCCTCGACAGCATCGACCGATGGCGTATAGGTATCCACGCGAATACCGCTGTTCTGTTCGTAGTTCGTGGTCGTCACGCCATCCATAAGGATGTCGGCTGTGGCATTCCGGGTTCCATTGGAGATGAAGTTATTGGCGGAGCAACCCATGCACGCCGCGTCTACTTCCGTGACACCGGGAGCGAGGAACGCCAGATTGAAAACACCTCTTCCATTCAGGGGGAGATCATTAATGAACTTCCGGTCGACAACCTGGCCGCTAACCGCGTCCTCAGTACCAAGCAACGGCGCAGACGTGGAGACATGGACGGTTTCAAGAGTACCTAGAACCGGCATCGCGAAATCAACGCCCACATTCTGGTTGACGTCGACGGTAATGCCGGTCCGGTTTTGTTCTTTGAATCCGGAAACCTTGACCGAGAGGTTGTAAGTGCCAGGCGCCACCGAGCGAAAAAGGTAGCGCCCATTGGTATCGGTCTTGGAGGTAAAGGTAAAGCCCTTCTCCGCATCCACCAACGTCACGTCCGCGCCTGAGATCATGCCTCCCGTCTGGTCAGCGATTACTCCGGTGACAGAGCCGGCATAAAGTTGGGCTTGAGCTGAGATGGTCCACTGAATGAGGGCCAGAAATGCCGCGAGGGGCAGGATAGCAACAATGCGCAGAGTGGCCGTCCTGCGACCCCTCAGGGATGCGAAGTTGAACGAAGCGGATGTCATAGTAGCCTCCTTGGGTCTCTAGTCTCTGTTTTCGCGTGCGCGCCGCCGTGCCCGGCATGGCCGGCGCGCGGTGCCTCAGGGCAACGGTGCCTCGACTTCCTCAAGCACCCAGTGATCGGGCGATTCCAGATGACAGTCATATCCATAAAATCGGTCGTTAAAGATGTGCTGGAAAAGGCAGGCGCGCTGGCCACCCATAATGGGATTGCCCTCTACCGGCTGGAAATCGCCATCGGGTGAGTCCGCCGCGAAGATCTTCACCTGCCACTCGCCTTCGGGATCGTCGGTGTAGCGGTGCGGATAAATTTCAGTGGCGAGATAGTAGATTCCACCCTTTTTTCCCCCAACGCTGACTGCATTTTTGACATACAGCAACGTGGGAGCCGCGATTGTCGTTTCGGATTTGAGTAGAAGTTTTTCGGGAGCCTTGTCGAGGTCGACGACGGAATCGGCACTCTTGCTGATGATCTCGAAATGATCTTTGTCGTTGCCGCGATAGAAGGTGAGATAGAAACGCCCGTTGCGCGGATCGCGGAAGAGGTTCGGATTCTGGTTGCGCTGGTTGGGAACGCCTGCCACCAGAATCTTTAACTCGGTGAGATGAAGTCCATCGCGAGAACTGGCCAGCACGATGCGGCTGCTCGGAGTGTCGTACTCTCGAGTGATCGCGAAATAGAGCAGGTCTTTGTCTTTCGCGTCAGCCCCAGCGAGAACCGAGGGCCAGCGTGCATTTGTCCACAGCGGATTCTGGTCATACTTGGTCCAGGTCACGAGATCGTTGCTGCGGGCGAGGCCGATGCCGCGGCCTTCCTG
>PMUM01000336.1 GCA_003166855.1 Acidobacteriaceae bacterium
ATCGGCACCGAGGTGCGGCAGGTTCTGGCCGGAATCGCCGAAGCGTACGCGCCCGAGACTCTGATCGGCCGCAAGGTGGTGATCGTGGCCAATCTCGCTCCGCGAAAGCTTCGTGGCCTCGAGTCGAATGGCATGATCGTCGCGGCATCACTGGAGGGCGGAAAGCCAGTATTGGCGAGCTTTCTGGAGGACGTACCGGTGGGGGCACGTCTCAAATAGAAAGAACCAACACCCGCCGAGCTTCGCTCGGCGGACGGGCGAAGGCGTCCCCACATAACCGCACTAGCAATGTTCGTAGATTCTCACGCACATCTCGATGGCAAGCAGTTCGACTCCGATCGTGAGCAGGTGATCGCTCGCGCTCGCGAGGCCGGAGTACGGACAATGGTCGCAATCGGCAATGGCGATGGTCCCCCGACGCTCGACGCCGGAATTCAACTCGCGGAAAAGCATCCGTTCATGTATGCCACTATCGGGATTCATCCGCACGAAGCGCGTCTCGCGGATGAGCCTGCCTATCAAACGATGGAGCAACTGGCGCGGCATCCCAAGGTGATCGCATGGGGCGAGATCGGCTTGGACTATCACTACGATCATTCCCCCCGGGACACGCAGAAGCAGGTCTTTGCCCGACAGATGGAACTCGCAGCGTCGGCAAAGTTACCCATCGTGATTCACTGCCGTCCGTCCGACGGCAGCGACAACGCCTGGGAAGACTGCCTCGGCATGATTAAAGAGCAGTGGGCTCCGAACGGACTGGGCGGGATTCTGCACTGTTTTACCGGGAACTGGGACCAGGCAAAACGCGCGCTCGACATGGGCTTTATGATTTCCTTCGCGGGCAACCTGACCTTCCCCAAGGCGCAGCAGATTCGCGATGCGGCGCTTGAGGTCCCGCTCGACCGCATGTTGATCGAGACCGATTCGCCATACTTGGCTCCCGTTCCGCACCGCGGCAAGCGAAACGAACCGTCCTTCGTGAAAGAAACAGCTCGCAAATTGGCCGAATTACGCGGACTCTCCATGGACGAGGTGGGAGAGCGCACTTCCCATAATTTTTACAATTTTTTCAAATTGGCTGAAATGGCTGAAAGCAAAGTTCCGGCGCGCTAAAACCCATACTTCTGGTACCCTCAAGAATCGGATTCCCTTATTTCAGAAAGATTAGAAATGTATGCCCGATAACAGCTTCGACGTCGTGAGCAAGATCGACCTGAACGAGGTCTCGAACGCCATTCAGCAGGCGCTGAAGGAGATTCACACGCGATTCGACCTGAAGGATTCGAAGTCGAATATCGAACTGGAAAAAGATGCCATCGTGCTGCACTCGGCCGATGAATACAAGCTGAAAGCCGTGAACGACATTCTGCAACAGAAGCTGGTGAAGCGCGGGGTTTCGCTCAAGGGACTGACCTACGGCGCAGTCGAACCGGCAGCAGGTGGAACGGCCAAACGGAAAGTCACCATGCAGCAAGGAATCGCCATTGAGAAGGCACGCGAGATCGTAAAACTCGTGAAGGACTCGAAGAAAAAGGCGCAGGCCTCGATTCAAGGGGACCTGGTGCGCATCAGCAGCAAAGACCGCGACACCTTGCAGGAGACGATCGCCCTGCTGAAGGGGCAAGACTTTGGCATCGACTTGCAATTTACGAACTACCGAACGAACTGAATTCCACGTGAGCGCACCGGCCGCCATTAACGGGAAAGAAGTATTCGATCTGCTGCGGGACGACCTCGCCGCGCTGGAGGACGAGTTCGGCCGCGATACGGTCTCGCGCGTGCAAGCCATCACCGAAATTGGAGAGTACCTGCGCGCAGGCGGCGGCAAGCGAATCCGCCCAGCACTCTTGTTGCTTTCTGCAAAACTGCTCGACTACCAGGGTCAAGGCGCGGTCCGCCTGGGTGCCGTCGTCGAGATCATCCACACCGCAACCCTGGTGCACGACGACATCATCGACGAAGCCAAGACGCGGCGCGGCCGTCCCGCTGCCAACACGCAGTGGGGCAATTCAAAGTGCGTGCTCGCCGGCGACTGGCTCTACATGCAAGCCTTCAAGATCGCAGTCCAGGAGCGCAATTTCCGCATCCTCGACACTCTCATCGAACTCACGCAGCAGATGGTCGAAGGCGAACTGCTGCAGATGGAAAAGCTGGGCAAGCTGATTACCCTGGACGAGCACTTCGACCTCATCTTCCGCAAGACCGCGTGCCTGTTCTCAGTCTGCATGCGGCTGGGAGCGATTCTCGCCGGCGCCACCCCCGAACAGGAAGCCGCTCTCGGCCAGTACGGACATGACCTCGGCATGGCGTTCCAGATTGTCGATGACGTCCTCGACCTGACCGCGTCGGAAGACGTGTTGGGCAAGCCCGTGGCCAGCGATCTGCGCGAGGGCAAGGCCACGATGGCGGTGATTCACGCCCTCGAGCGCTGCACACCAGAGGAGCGCTCCAAAATCGAGACGGTGTTGCTCCATGGAGCTTTCAACGGCGTGACGCATGCCGAGATTCTCGAAATCCTGCGGCGCTACGGATCGCTGGAAGCCGCCACGGCTCGTGCGGCGCAGTACGCGGAATCGGCGCAAGAAGCCATCCGCTCCTTCCCTGACACGGAGATCAAGCGTGCACTGCTCTGGGCACCGGAATTTGTCGTCGCAAGAGAGAAGTAGACCTCCCTCCAACCACTGGCAGCGCTTCGAATTCATCCTCACCCGGCCTGTGCGCGGAAACACAGAAAACTCGTTGCACCCGGTTTGACCGCAGTCACGAACATCCGTGACCGCTGTTACAGATTTTTTTTCCGGGAGGCTGCAAGATGCGGCCAGTTGCTGGGACTGTCCGCCAGAGCGGAAGGCTAAAGAGACGCACTGGCATGCGATGAGGCGCGGATATAGCGACCTCCAGCCTCCCCCCGGCACCTGAGAAAGGCAGGTCGCTGAGGGTCCTGTCCGTAGCGGACGAACCATCAACGAGAGACGGCGGCTTCAGTCGAAGCTTTAGACGAAAGGCGCCTAGGTTTTTCGACGCGCCGGCCCGGACAGGGCCGGAAGAGTCTTCGAGTGCAAGCCGCTGTCTTGCTCACCCTGAACGAGGAAAGTCCTCCTGAGAGACTCGCTCCTCGTACGGCAAAAGCCGGGCGTCGGTCCATCGGACCCGCTCGGCTTTGTTTATACTGAACCCTTTAGATGTGGGTGTTTACGGGGGAATAAACACCCATGTACACAGCGCGTACACAAACCTCTCAAACGCCCAGCCACTCAGGTGTTCCTTGAACGCCACGCCCGTTACAACCCCGTGCGTAAGCAGCTTTTGAAGCGGGTGTGGGAGCAGCGTCCCGACCTGCGCAAATGGGCAATTGAAACACCTGCCAGCTGCGCTGTCCTGCTGGAATCATTTCTGGTTCGCTCCGGAAACCGTTATGGCAAAGCCGGGATCCGGGGCGAAGTAGGAGGCGGCGTCAGCCGGGCCACCTACGAGCGCCATCTCCGGCTCGCGAGCGAGATCATGATGAGGACGCACCCCCGGATCACATGGCTGGACTACCGCGAAGTTGCTTAAGGGCTGCGACTCAGGCGATGTGGTGTATCTCGACCCGCCCAAAGCACGATCTTTGGTCTTGCTCCTGCGGACATGAGTAGAACACATTCGACACTGGTGGAGCGTGCCCCTCGTGCCTGCACCAATGGACTGAGACCCAATGCCTATCCTGTATCCGGTGGTCGCTGCATTCGGATTGGTATGCGGAGTAACGCGGCTCAAAGGGGTTCTCTGAAGATCGTCAAATACAGAAATAGCAGCAGCGCCATGCCGCTGAGGATGCTTCGTACCGCGTGAAGCCTACCCCAGCGTGCGAGCAGGCGCTCTGCTTCGGCTGACCGCTGATCCAGTGCCGGGCTGAGCAATCGCTTGTTGATGGGCAGGATCGCGACCACCGTGAATGGCATGAGTGATCCCAATAGGACTCCGGCAATCAGCCACCAAAAACTCGCCCCGGCGAGCCACGCTGCGAAGGACGCCAGCAGACCCGCGGCAGCGCAAGTCGCCTGCATGACTGTGGCGCGACGATAGCTGGGCGCGAATTCAGTAGCAGCTATTTCCACCCCGCACTGCATTCTCGCCGGATGTTCGACGAACGTGATGTAGACGGCCGCTCCGGTGAACAGGGAGCACGCGAGCACGGCGACGAATTCAGCAATCTGGCGCGTCGCAATTCCTTGCTTAGGCAGCGTCATCTACTATCCACCAGAAGCGGCATGATCGCAAACGCGGCGAGCAGCAGGTAGGCCTTAGAATCGAGGTGTCTCTTAGGAGCTAACCGATGGAAAATCAATTGCCACACCAAGTTGCCGCTAATCCTACGCAATACAACATTGAAGCAATCGCCAAGCTGGAGCATGACGCTCTTAATCGCCGGACTCCTACTGAGCGAGCTAGCGACCTAATTATGAAAGTTGTCGCCAACATCGGGTTCCTGCTCGCGCAATTGATTTTGATCCTTGTCTGGTGCCTGCTAAATCTCCACGCAATCCCCGGACTCAGGGCATTTGATCCCTTTCCTTTCGGCGTTCTCGCGCTTGTCGTCTCTTCCGAAAGTGTGTTCCTAACAGTGTTTGTTTTGATCAGTCAAAGTCGATTGACGCGTCAAGCCGAACGCCGCTCGCACATCGATCTTCAAGTTGGCATGCTTTCTGAACAAGAACTGACCACCATCCTTCAGATGTTGCAAAAACTGTGCCAGCACGTAGGAATGAACGTCGATTCCTCCAAGCAAGAGGTTCAGTCATTCAGTAAAACAACAGACGTGCACAAGCTCGCCAGTGAACTCGAAGACAAGCTTCCAGAGAAGTAGCGAATGCCCTCTAAAATTATAAGACCGTGGGCGATTGCGATAAGGAATGTCCGGACCAGTAGGGCTCGGGGCGACCAGCGATGAGCTACTGAAATGGGCTGATCCAAGAAAAAGTCAGCAATCTGCTGCCAGCCGTTCAGCGAGCCGGATGTTTCTTCTTCTGTCACGCATCAGGGTTGAGCAGTTCAATACGCGGACGCCCCCAAGTAATTAGCCTTCCGGCCGTTGAAGCACCGGAGCCTCAGGCCGACAACAGACGCCGTAGCTCTGCCATAGCCGGAACCACGGGCTGTGGGCCAACGCCTCGTCGTGCCTTCGGTTCGCCGCAGAGATGTCGCTTGCGCTGAGTGGCCTAATATCCGGCGCTTCGAACATTTCCTGTAGCTGCTCGATGTCGTCAATGATGCGTTCAACGTCCATGCGTCACAATGATCTAGCAGAAAGCGCGGAGCGGTCAACCTGAAGCGGTAATTAGCGTGAAATCCCTCGTCTCGTGGCGAGATAAACCGCAAAGCTCCCCAGCCAGTGACCGCCCTCGTAATGCGTCCCAGTCACCGCCGCCAGTCCCGCACTCTTGTGCTCCTCAGCCGCCGCCATGATCGTCGGTAGGCGCTTGTCGTCTTTGGGCAAAGACGCTGCGATGCCTTCTAGCATCCAGGCTCGGCTGAGATTGAGTCCATCTAGATGCGCCAGCTTGGGATCGCTGGGATCGGGCGACACCACTGGCTGTAACCACGCACCTGTTCGGGCTGCGGAAATCTGAGGGAGAAAGGTTCGGAGCCAGCGTGCAAACTCTTGGCTCAGCAGCACACGACGCATCAGGTCTGCTTCACCGATGCATGGCGACAGGAAATCCTCACCGGAGGGCTCATACTCCAGCGGGCAGTTCTTGTCACTGAGATAGAACTGCTTGGCTTTGGACACGACTAATTCAGCGAATTTCTGATCGCGATTGCCGTGTGCATAATCGAGCATCAGACCGAGCGCGAAAGCGGTCTGGTCATGTTCGCCGATCCGCACGGGGTTGGAGAGCTTCGGCAGCCAGTTGTTCAGCCTGTCCAGCACAACTTCCTCAAGCGGACGCAGATTAGCAGCCATCTCTTTAGCTTGCGGATCGTCCCACTCACGCAATTCCGCAACCAGTTGAAGAAGCCATGCCAACCCATACGGACGCTCAAAACTGGCGCGTCCCTCTCCTCGGAGATATGCAGCTTCCTGCGCGATGTTGTCCGCCGTGAGGCTCTGTCGCAGGGCTTCGCGAGAGACGCCTGAACAAACGGCGCGTCCGGAAACGTCCTGACCAAGCGAATGAGGAGCCAATGTCCGTGCACCGAGGAATGCCAGTCGTAACACCCGTAGAAAGCGGGAGTCAGTTTTCGCGGAGGCTGCACATCCGCATCGCTGTTCAACGTGTGACTGATGTGATTCGGGTATTCCTTGTGCACCGCAAGCGAGTGCAAGATTGGCGAACCATTCAGCCGCTTTGATGTCAAAGGTTAAGGGCATAGTGGTCGTCTCAGCATTTCCGATGTTCGCAGCGAGAAAAAAGAGGGCGGTCCAGAGTGTGGACTTCACTTGCGCTGCTACTTTAAACGAAATTTCAGCGGGAATGAAGCTGCTCCGAGAAATCTGAACGAAGAGTTGTAGAAGTTCGCCAAGCGGTGCCCATCATTGGGGGGTGGCTTCGAGACTCGCCGGAGTGAGAATGTCATGGTCATCGGCGGCGAGGCTTTCCACGTGGTTCCGCCCGGTATTGCATGTAAGTCGTGAGCAACCTAACTGTGTCCCGAACCATTGAGCATTGCCGGACGCATGACGATCCGGCAACAGAATCCAGAGGGGCAGAAGCACATCCAAAGCGATCTGCAGCCACCTGTCTATGTCATTTGTTTGTCCCCCTCAAAGCGCCGATGCTACCGAAGCAGTTCCGGTTATGCAGGAAATGCTCAAGGCTACGCTGCTCGCTTCTGTTTGGCGGGATGCAGTTGAAAGCGGGGCTGTTCTTTCAGTTCTTCTGTGGAAACAACTCTGCGGCCAAGGTCTGCGAGTTGCACAAGCTCATGCTGAATTCCTTGCAGCCGGTCACTCCTCTGTCCGTGAGCGACCTGAACACCTGTTCCATTCCCGCCGTCACGCCGAAACTGCCGATTCAACTCTTGAATACCAGCGATCTCCACCCGGAGACGCCCAATCTTGTCCCTAAGAACCCCTAGATGATCCATAGCCTCACAATCCCCTATCTGGACAGCTTCCGGCTCGATTGTATAAACACATAGGTAACATTAGGTTTCAGCGTTGATAAAAGCTCGTACCACCTCATCTCCCATTTCATGAATCATCGGTCTGCAATCTAATGGCTGCGGACGACGGATGTGCCGCTATGCGGGAGGACCGTTCAAAGGAGCGCCCCACGACTCAACCGAGTCCGGGGCGCTTTCGTTCCTTCACTACAAAAATCCTATGCGGCTACAGTTACTTCCGCCTCCGCTTGCAGCCAATTGTCTAGTTCGTACCCTTTCTTCCCATGTTGCTCGTACAGTCGGTAGGCGCGAAGACGAATTTGCTCTTGAAGGTCGGGCGTTGATTGCGTAACTTTTGTTGGAGTTTGACTTGGCTTAGATGCTGGGCTTGTCTGTTTCATTCGGCTTACTCCTTTAATGTGATCGTTGCGCTTCCGTGTTGTTCTCGGACTGCTGTCAGCACGAATCCTAGGTGATGCCCGATCCGTTGCTTAAGAGGGTTTAGTCGTCCGAGAAGGCGGGGGCAGCCACCTTCTCGTGGCGAAATGTACGCAGTTCTACGCAACTACATGCCTGAGTTCTGGTCAAATACCAACGATTCTTTTTGCCGACCGAAATCAATCTCTTTGAGTGTTGAAATATCCGCGCTTTCTTGGCCAATCATGACGGCATCTTGCGTTACTTGATTGTCAGCCGTCTTCAAGGTTGCTGGTACCGTGACTAGAGTCTTTCCGTTCCGTTGGAAACTAACCTGTACCACAGGACCTGATCCTTGCCACTCCACCTTGTAGTTGCCGGGCTGCAACTGCGTAGTTCCAATCTGTACGACGCTAGAAATATCGACCGAGTGTGAGTTGCCCCGTGCCAACGCGGCGAGTGGAAATAGTAGAGCCAACGTTGAAAGAACGGTCAGGCAATGCAAGTATTTGATCTTCATCAAGAAGTGTGCCTCCTTAAAGTATTTGTAATGGTGATGTCCGTTTGGATTGTTGACATGAACCTGGGCTCATCATGTCCGAACCGGAGCGTTCTATCGATCATTCTGCCAAGCGTCATCAAACTGCTGGATCCTGGTTCAGGGAACCGGAAAGAGGAAGCAAGGTCGCTCACTCCACCCGGTTGCTGCATGTGGGTGGCCCCTCTGCCCAAACTGCGCAACTTGTTGCTTCGATACGGCGAGGAGGAAGAGACAAGGCAGAAGACCGGGTTCCGTCGTGTACTTTTGGAGGATAACGAGCACAAACGGCGACTGGTACAACAGAGTGGACCGTCACGACGGATTCGGCACGGGAAGGTCATAGTCACAGCCGCCGCCGATGTCCTCCTTAGCAGGTTGCGGAAAAAGTCGTTTGGGCAAGAAAGCGCGAAAAACAAATCGCGCACAATTGCCCCAGGAGCGCAAGAAAGGTCGCGGGTGATGGTTTTGTGTCACCAAAAATACCCCCAATTTCGACCCGAACCGACTTTTTCCGCAGCCTGTTAGGGAAGAGCCAGACCAATGAGGAAGAGGACGAGGAAGAAGACGGCGGCGAGGAGGATGACGATGGGGGCGAAGGCTGTTCGGAGTGAGCGTGATTTGCAGCTAGATAAGTGACCTTTGGGTAACAAATCGGATTACGACGGGTTGTTGCGCTAACGCAGAGCACAACGTAAGGTCGTTGTGAGCAGCTTTCGGGGGAGGGCTGATCGAACGAAGGAGCGTCCCGTGACTCGATTGAGTTCGGGGCGCTTTCGTTTGCAAATTTCACATCCGAACAATCCCTACTTTTCAATGTCGAAATAAATTTTCGTTGTGGTCCGGTATTCGACTATCTTCTTGCCGTCCAATTCCATTTCTAGTTCTGCCACCCGCGCCCACTTCATGCCCCGAACGGTCTTTGCGGCTTCTGCCACAGCGTTTTCCGCTGCTTTTGCAAAGTTCTCTTTGGAGGTTCCAACTATATCAATAACCTTTTGCGGCATTTGCGGTTCTCCTTTGATTTTGATTCAGTTCGGATTGTACCGCTGGCTCCAGCGTCACTGCCTGCGGCAGTCCTTCGTCCCGGTGGTCACGGTTACGGCGTACCATTGGGCATGCACCGAATGAATCCAGAATGCCTAGACTCTGATCGCTTTGGTCCGTCGATTGCCGTCACTATTCTCCTGAGGGAAGAGCCCGAAGACGAAGAAGAAGAGGACGACGAGGAACACGACGGCGGCGTGGAAGATGAGGATGGGGACGAAGGCTACTCGGAGTGAGCATGGAACTGCCTCGATCTGGTGCAACAAAACGGCATTCGAAGAGAACGAAAGCGGTCGTGCCTGTCCGACTCTGGATCGCAGGCACTAACCCGTAAATGATTCATATCTTCAGATGGCTCGTCTGGAAACGTCCAGCGCGACCGAAGCAAGGACAGCCTCAGCACCGATAAATCCGCTATAGGGGAACGGTTGCGCAGTGGGGTTGGTTACGGTGAATCGCCACAACGTCACCAAGAAAACGACAGGGATATTCCTTTCACCCGGTGACGGCGCATATCGCGCCAGCCTCACCGACTAAGATGGGCATAAGTTACATCGCTGCCCGGTCTTTGTCTGTTCTACTTTGGACAGGTAGTGAAATAAACTTAGGACGCTGAGGAAGAAGACAACGATGATGAGGCGAACGTTTACTCTTTTGCACCGAACAGTGCAAATCTCTGTGACAATCTCCATCTGAAACCGCGATTGCTCCCTACCGCTGAATAAGATAGAACAGATTGCTACAAAAGCGGGGCAGCAGCAAAGAAATCTAGGCTGCTGCCTCCCTGCGCTGTGGCCGCTTTTCAGAATGTAGCCCGAGCCTGTGCGCTGCCGCTGGCTTCAGCACAACGCTCATGTAGCTCTCCATCGCCTGCGTCAACTGCGAGTCCACTTCATCCGCTATCGTCATAACGTCCGGCAACAGCAGGCTGAAATCCAGAGCACCCAGATTCTTCTGCAAGGTCGCGAAGCTGAGTTCATTGCTCTTTTTGACCTTCGCCAACCAGTCCTCGACGATAAGGGCACTGCAACGCTGCAATATCGCAGCCACTCTTTCCTTTGGCGTCGGGACCGTAGGTGCGCGAGTGAGCAGCTTATCGTGGACGAGATTAGCGAGGGTCTTGGTCTCGAATGGCTTCACAATGATTTCATCCGCTTCCAGAAAGATGGCGTCCATGGCGCTCTTCACGTCGGTGTAGCCGCTCACCAGCAGCGTAAGTGCCTTCGGTTGGATGTGGCGCATCGCAGTAATCACTGCAAAGCCGTCGCTGGGGTTGGGCATGTGGAGATCAGTGATCAGGACATCGAAGCTCTCGGTCGTGATCAGTTTCAGAGCCTCCGTCACGTTCGCGGCAGAAACCACCTCGAAGCCCTTGTGTTCAAGCGTCAAACTCATCATCGTGCGAACGGCGTCGTCATCATCCACAAGCAGCACACGGTGCGAAGCTGAGGTTGTGGTTTGGGTCCTAGAGACACTTACTCCCATCATGAACACTGAGCAGTATGACTCGGGTTAGTTGGGGAGAGATGTTCAAAAGGGAACAGTCGCAGCGATTGTTACTGGGGAAACTGGAGGTTAGATACTTGTATGATGCGGTGATGGGTTAGGGGCTAAGGCTCCCGCCATTCGGGACGCTCAAAGTGTTTCATTTCGCTGTTGTGTCGATATACCTTGTCGCTGGACTCACGAATAGTTGACAACGTGACGAAAATAGAAGCGTATGCTAGTCTTGCACACAAGAGAGTTGAAATATGCAATGCCAGCCAGCAGTGGTGCCCTGTCTTCTTTTCGTATCGGTATCCGTATGTGCGCCGCAGGTCGTTTTGTGGCTTGCCTCGATTGCCTTCTAAGCGTCGAGTTTCCCGCTGGGGCTCATTACGAAACGATTGCGAAACGGTTTGAATCGCATTCGTGCGGCTCCCCACGCCCGTTGAATGATGTCGCCTTTTCTGCGGGCGACGACGCGAAGAGAGATGGCCTCGGTTTATGATTCTCCGTGGAACGGAGAGGAGGAAATGACATGCTGAAAGCTGTGAAGGAATCGGTTCACAGAATGACGAGCCATCTGCAACTCATAAGTGGCTACTTGGAAATGGAGGACTACGGCAAGGCGCTGGGGAAGACAAAGGAAACCATTAGAGAACTACACGCGCTGGCCACGAGTCTGGCGGGACTGGCGAACGTGGGGATGACCGTGCCGAAAGATGGGGCGGTCGTGGTTCCGCATGGCTCCAGAGTGGTGAGTCACGAAGATGTGAACGTGGACATCGACAGCGATGAAGTGCGGTCAGTTGACAAGAACGAAGTACGCGCTGGCTACGGCGACGATAACCCTAAGACGAAGTGAGATTGATGTGACCATTGAGCGCAGTGGCGCACATCAAGCGGATCCGCCGTTCTTAGGACGTGTAGCCACTTGCAACCGTCGGAGCAAATGCTCCCTGTCAGTGGGCTGCACTGTCCGTAAGGTTCCAAGTCCATCGTTCTCCGCTGCTTAGCTAATTTCTCTTTCTCCTCTCGCACTCGAGCGCTCGTCGGACAAAGTCTTATCCTCCACTAATAAGGGAATCAAGGTGCTTGGCCCAGAACTCTCCCGGACGGTTGGACTGGCGGCGAAGACGTGGACCAGTGAACCTTAAACGTTGTCACCGCTCTCTGAAGTGCCCCGCCGCCAGCGGATGCAAGTTTAGACGCGGAGGCTGTAGCTGTATGGCCTTAAGGTGATGTCGTCGGGCACCTCGGTGCCATTCACTCGGAACAGTTGGGGCTCTATTCTGTGGTTGAGCAGCACTTGGGGGAGGGCTGATCGACTGAGCGCCTTGCGACCCTAACCGAGTCCGGGGCGTTTTGTTTTGTGCCAACTCCCCCGGTGGCGGCAATTACTTCTGTGCCCGCACACCTTGGGGCCATTCCCCACTCTGTCCGTCCGATGCACACTGAGAACGAAAACGCTTTCGCTCCAATCGGCGCAATGAAGTTCGGTGAGAATCATGTGGATGAGATCATGTGCCTTATGTAGGGCTCTCCTGAGGAAAGCGCGATTGTGGGATTCCATCCGCTGCCAATGCGGTTGGGAATGGGAGGGTCATCCGGAGGTTCACGGGAACCTGATTGAGTTAACCCCACCGACAAAGAAGTCTGCCTGAGAGTCAACGTAGTCTCCTCAACCTCTCCAGCTTGAAGGGTGTGCAATTCTGACCAGCCCGCAGTTTCCTTGCGACATATCATCGAGAACGAAAGCCAGTTCGACAACAGAAACGGCGGAATCGGGTTCCCGATATCATTACGTTGGTCGGAATGTTCGGGGCGTCCAATCTGTTGAAGGACTTTAATGCGGTGGGGGAAAGGCACCTTGATGAAATGGAGACCCGCAAATTGGATTGAACACGCAACATTCGGTATTGGGCAAGTCAGCGAGATTCGAGAGGACAAGCTCGACATCGATTTTCTGAATCATGGCAGGAGAACGATTCTTAAATCGACAGAATTGAAGCCATCGGCTGCACCCAGCCCGACCTTCAAGTTCACTCGCGCAAAACGCCAACCCCGCTAGTCACGCGCCAGACGTGAGGAGGGCACCGATACCGTGTCCGTCCTAACCATCGCTGATTCCTTTTACATTGGAGTGCTCGACCTCGCGGCTGCGACCGCGTGGTATAGCGAAAAGCTGGGACTTCAGAAGGTTCCATTGAAAATGGATGATGCGGAAGGCTGTGTCACGCTGGGATTCTCTAAGAGCGATCAGACCAGTATCACCCTCGGTCCTCGCGTGCCAACCGATGGGAGGACGCAGATGTTGTACGCTTCTAAGGCTAGTAAAGCCAGAGATGCACTAAGTTCTCGGGGCGTGATTGTCGGCGAGATTAAGATGGATCGGCAAGGAACACACTTCTTTGAAATGCGGGACTTGGAAGACAATGGGATTGAAGTGTCCGAGGAGCCTTAGTCAAGGCGCACACCGAATGCTGTCTTCGTCAACTATTTCTCAAACACTCTATCCATTGTCTGCATGATCCGCAACGCCCCCTGAACCACAACGGGACGAGCCTCCTGAGGAACCAGAGCTCATCAATTACAATTTCTTGTAGAGGGGAACCAATGGGAAATCTATCTGGAGTAGCAGGGCAGTTGAAGAAAGAATTGAAAAGAGCACAGCAGGAAGTCCAACGGTTTACTGCGGCACTAGCGGCTTTGGGAAGCTCGCGCTCGAATGGGTAGCGAACTCTGTCAGCCTCGGCTCGGAAAAAAATCAGCCTCGCTCAAAAAAACGATGGGCAAACGTTGGGAAGGGGGCGAAGCCCGGAGCGGGGTCAGCGAAAACGACAGGCATAACGATTGTGAAGCGAACGATCTCGGCAGCAGGAAGGATGAGGATCGCGGCGGCACAGCGGGCGCGCTGGGCGCGGGTAAGGGCAGCGAAGAAGGCGGCGTAAAGCACAGCACGATAAGAGAGTCCCGCCGCTTCGATGGCGGGTTTCTCTCTTTGCCAAGGAATCACTGAGGCTTGAATGCGAGATGAGCGAGGCAATATCTGCGACCTTGCTCGGCAGCACTGTCGCAATCTTTGCCTCCCTCGGCAAACTCACAGCGCCACACTTCGCACACACAGCGAAAACCGCCCGCCAAGCTCTTGTACCAGTGGTGAAGATGCTTTCGATGCGACTTGAGCACCAAGGGCTTCATGGTTTATGCGGATTTCCTTGTCTGCGTGCAAAATTCGATGCCCTTTGCACATTGCTCGTGCAATGCGCCTTTTAAAGGTCTGCGGAAGATCGTAGGTACGTAAAACTCAATCACTTTTCCCATAACCATCTCCTTCGTGCTTGCGAATCGTGGTGGACAGGGCTGCAACAGCCCCTACCCCATTCGTCCGGAGACCTACAGCGTAGTCGAATCGCACAACCGGAGTCTGATCAAAATTGCTCCACAGACAGGGCATAACGTCAGTACCGCGACAGGAGGATGGGGGTGCGCCACAGTATGGCAGTCTGGTTTTCGACGGCAAAGGTAATCTCTACGGCACTACTCAGAATGGCGGCGCTTACGGATACGGAGTCACTTTCGAACTCTCTCCTTCCACTGGCGGTGAGTGGACAGAGAAGGTGCTCCACGATTTTGCAGACAACGCCACGGATGGTGGATATCCAGTGCACAATACACCGCCAATGTGGCCCCAAAGCCCGCCAGCACCTCTGAGATGCCCGGCTCGCCCCCGCGCGCTCCGGGCCAGCCAAATCTCTGCAAAATCGATCCCCCCGATGGTCACGCACCCCAAGCCGTCCTCTCTCAAATCACGACTGCGCCCGGTGGAACACGTAAAAGAACACCATCACGCTGAAGGAACCAAACGCATAGATAAACGACTGGAAGAACATGACCGCTGGAACCACGCCCCGCAGGACATTGAGGAAGGTGAAGACAAAATTCCACACGAGGAGAGCCGTCATCAGTGTCGTTCCGATCAAAGCTAGCAACGCCGCATTCTTGAGTGTCATGGTCGGAGTATGAACGCTGCGCATGTTGCCTGCAACTCTGGCTCCTCCACTCCCGGAGCGCACGCCCGCCAACCAAGCAAATCTCCGGCTCGTCCAGCGCATCCACAGCGACGACGGCGGGTTCTGCGTCCTACTGACGAAGGCAAAGGCGGCACGGCAGCATCCCACGGTCGTCGGTTCGCTGCCTTCCGTAACCGCTGGGGAATGGGGTGGTCGCGGAGCAGCCCCGTTACGCTCGTAACGCTCATGTGATTTGGTACCAGACACGCCCGACGATCAGAAGCACAATGATGAAAGAGCTTTTCCCCCCCCCACTAAATAGGAGTCCGTCAACATGAGCGCAACCGATACCTTTCAATCTGTTCCAGAGTTTGTCGAGCATCTTCGTTCGCTTCGTCAGGCACGGCGCGAGCGCAAGCTCGAATTGCGCGATCATTTGGTCAGAGAGCCGCTTTCCAGAGGCGAACGCGTCAAGATTCTTGCCAAGACTGGCGGTAGATGTCACATCTGTGGTGGCTCCATAGAGGGCAACGGGTAGGAGGCAGACCATCTATCCCCTCATTCTCTCGGTGGCTCACGTTCTATAGATAATTGTCTTCCGGCTCATTCCTCCTGTAACGGCTATCGTTGGTTCTATGGACCCGAAGAGTTTCTGTGGATTCTCAAACTCGGAGTCTGGCTCAGAACTTTGATTGAAAGAGAAACGCCGTTGGGACAACGGGCAGCGACAGCCTTCTGGAAGCACGAGTGCGTTCGTGCGGCCCGTCGCAAAGAATTAAGGATACGGCATCAGAAGCCACGTCCGGCTTTTTGTCCAGACGGCGGATGAGTTCTGGTGTACCCGTCGATTAAAATTGCTCCGATGCAGAAAAAGATATTCTGGATGGTCTTTATGCTGCTCGGGCTGGTGGCCGATTTCGTCCTTCCTTTCTGGTGGGCTTGCGCCGCAACCATCCCTATCCTTTTTGCCGCATGGTGGGTGGCCTACCGGAGCGATTGGTTCTAGGCGGCGAGGAGTCAGTCAGCGAAAATCTCCTGATTTCGTCAGTTGTGGAGCTTTGGTTGTAATATCGGCATACGCACGAGCCAATGTCTTCTTTGCAGGGCAGACATGAGTGAGACGCTGCAAGAGATAATCAACAAGCTGTGGATAGCGCCCGAGAACGCCGAATGGACCCCAAAAACGGATACGGTGTAACTCAGAGACGTTCTCCGCTGGTCGAAAAGCGACGACATCGAGATTCTTGGATTCACCAGTGCGCTCATAGATGACGCTCGTTTTCACATTGAGCCAACGCACCGAATGAAATCAGGGCTCTCGGGGCTGAATGCGCTGGAACCTCAAGAATGATGAGAAAAAGAAAACTCTTGACATCTATACTGAACCCTTTCACGGGGCTGGCGAATCAAACCCGTGCTAATCAGAGTTTTGCAACCCGTGTTTTGCAAATCAGTGTTCTGCAAGGCCCGTTGACCGAAAACTGCCTATGCATGATCTGCTCTCCATGATGGCGCGCCACGGCTATGCCCTGACGTTCCTCTTGCTGTTTGCCGAGGCGATTGGCCTTCCCTTTCCGGCCGCGATCGCATTGGTGGCAGCGGGCGCCGCGGTCGCGTCCCACACGCTCTCGGGTGCAGGCGTACTTCTCGCCGCGATGGTTGCCCTCATGATCGGCGACACGGCGCAGTTCTGGCTCGGTCGCTACACCGGCTGGGCTCTCCTAGGCATCCTATGCCGCCTTTCGATGAATCCGGAAACCTGCATCCTGCGTTCTGCGGAATCGTTCTACAAGCGCGGCAAATTGACGCTGGTGATCGCCAAGTTCATCCCCGGGATCAACACCATGGCGGCGCCCCTCGCGGGCAGCATGAAGATGCGCTTCGGCCAATTCCTGCGCCTGGATTTGGCCGGAGCGATGCTGTATTCCGGCACCTACTTGCTGGTGGGATACCTCTCGCGCGATTTCCTTGCAGCCACCTTGAACGGCTTCCACGCTGCTGGGCGCGCCATGGAAGTGATCGTCACCGTCGCTCTCGTCGTCTATACCGGTTACCGCGTCACGCAATTCCTGCGGCATAAGAAATACCGCGTCATGCCACGCGTGCAGGCGCAGGAACTGGCTGCGCGACTGGCTTCGAGCGAGAAGGACCGCGTGCTGATTGTCGACGTGCGCAGCCACGGCTACTATGACATCGGCGCCGAACGCATCGCCGGCTCCATCCGCATCGAGCCCAACAATCTCGACGAGGAGATCAAGAGACTCCCCAAAGACAAGGACATTTATCTCTACTGTACTTGAGCACGCGAAGCGACTAGCGCCCGGGTGGCGCATCTACTGCAGGAAAGAGGATTCAATACGTTCGTCATCGTCGGCGGATTGGCCGCCTGGCGCAAAGCCGGGGGCCATTTGGAGTCGATCCCCAAGGACGATCTGGTGAAGCTGCCTACGTTCAGTTAACGTTGGCTGTGGCCTCGTAGACAATCAAGTCTGCCTGGCATGCAACTTTTGGCCGGCCAGGGATTGAAACAAAAAGTACGCATCCCACGTGCCGGGAGATGCCCATGCGCCTCGTCGCCGCTGCTGTCCTGCTTCTCGTTATCCCGGTGACTGTCTGGAAACTCGCAGCGTCGCCAAGCCATCCTGAAACCTCTACCACCATCTACGATCCGAACCCTTCGCATCTTTGGAACCGGCTTTACGCGGTCTTGTTCATTCGCGAGGACAGCCACGGCGTACAGTTCGGCGCGGACTCTCTGGACCCTCTTCTTTGGACTGAAACCGAGCACTTACTGGCAGAGCCATCGCACGAGCGCGCATTGCGAGTTCTCGACGAGTTTCTGCGAACGCACGCCGAGAATCTAATTCACGATCCCATTAAGCGCGCCATGCTGCAGCGCGATCTGTGGGCGGTGTTCGACTGGTCAGTCCAACGATTCCCGGCAAGGGATCGACCTCCGTACACCAAGGAGAAGGAGGAATTGCAGGCTCGGCTTGCGGAAGTGCTCCGGCGTCTGAAGCTCACGCCAGAAGAACTCAAGTCTCTGCCTGACAACTATTCCCAGGCGACCGCATCGGGCGCATTTGCCAAGGAATATGACCCGGCAAATCGGCAGCGGCCCTTTTTGCCTCCAAACTTGTTTGACCCGCTCGGACCGTGGGTATGCATCCAACCCAGTCCGGAGTCGGATTCCGGGGTGGCAAAGACGCACATCTGGAATGTCTCTGGACGTTCCGGCTTCTTCGTGTTCGTGAAACTGCCAGAAGGGCGCAAGGCCACGATGGATTATTTCCAGTCGCTGTGGAACTTCCCTCAGCCGTGGATCCCGGGACCACCCTTCGCCGCCGATCAAGCGCTCGAAAATCCTGCTCTACCTTCGTTTCCAGCCGGAACGCAGGTTGCGCTGGTTCGCCGCATGACGCTGTTCGACAATCAGGGCGACCTGGCAGCCTCCTCCATTACAGAAAGCGTGCAGATTCGCGTCTATCACTCGATCACGAACATGGAGGAACGCAACTTCGGCAACGGCAATATGGCGGAGATCATCAAGAATAGCGGGCAGGATTTCTTTGAATTTAAACTGAGCCGGCCGCTACTTTTCTCGGGCAAGAACGGCGGCTTGCGGGCGGTAGCCCCAGACGAAAAAGAGTTGTCGACCTTTCAGACTCAAGGGGACGATCCCCTGGAAGGGGCTCCCGGCAGGCCACCCTTCGCAGGCAAGACGCTACCCGAGATGCAAAGCTGCCTATGGTGCCATTCGGGCGGAGGCGTGCGTTCCTTGAACAGCCGGAGCAGTCTGCTGAAGCCCAACCGGCTTCAGCAGGAGCCTCGCAACAACGACTACGGACCGATCTATTGGGGTGACGGCGCCGCCATCAGTTGGAAAGCCAATCATTACGATTGGGGACTATTGAATGGCTATTGGAAGTCGGCGCCTCCGCGTCGTTAGCAATCGGCTCATGCAAAGCCGCCGTCACGCACCGAATTGCCGCAAGTGATGATCGAGGTGCTTGTACATGCCGCGACCCCACTCCTGCGGCGTGAGGGAGCCAAAGAATGGATGAGGATGCCGGGTGCACTTCGCTTCCCCGCCCTCGTGAAACTGCCGAACTTTGACTTTGAGCTGTTCCCGTTCGCGCAGAAAATCGCGCTGATCGGACACAACGAGCTGCGGGTCGGTGGGATTATTCTGCGAGAACGGCTTATCGTTGGAGTAAATCGGCTTGATGAACGGCCCGATCAACCTTCCAATGAACATGCGCGGCAGATTGAGCTGGCCCCGCGGCCATGTCGAGCGCGGCGGAACAATGCGCCATCATCTGCGCTACGTCCATTTTCCCCCACAGCCGTTGCGTCGCAGGCTGCAGCGTGTCGACGCGCGAGATGACTTCGTCGACGGCTTCTGGTTGAAATAAGTTCTTCATGCTCGATCCTGGTTTGGGCTTGGTAGCCGCCGAAAATGATAGCATCACCGGCGGCCCGAATTCACGTCGGTAGGCATTTAGAAAGTTCCGACGAACTTGCAGGAATGGTGTAGCATTGTCGGGCTTTCCGCGATGACGGCCACCACAACTCACGAAGCGCCCAGCAGCGCCCGGATGAACGGCGTCCTCTTCCTGCTCAGCCTGTCGGTCCTTATCAACTACATCGACCGCAGCAACCTCTCGATCGCTGCAGAGTTGATCAAGCACGAAATTCATATCTCAGATTTTCAACTGGGCACTCTGCTATCAGCGTTCTTCTGGACGTACGCATTGATGCAGATTCCAGCCGGCTGGCTGGTGGACCGCTTTGACGTGAAGTGGGTCTTTGCTGCCGGATTCCTCCTATGGTCGGCTTCGACGGCTGTCACCGGCCTTTTGCACGGGTTCGCCGCTCTGCTGATCATCCGTGTAATTCTGGGCCTCGGGGAATCGGTCGCGTTCCCGTCGTACGGAAAAGTCCTGGGCAGCCATTTCAAAGAGAGGCATCGCGGATTTGCCAACGCCATGATCATGGTGGGCTTGGCGCTTGGCCCTGCACTCGGAATGTGGGTGGGAGGACGAGCGGTCGGACGTTTTGGCTGGCGGCCGTTTTTTCTCGTGCTCGGCTTGGCAGGTTTGCTCTGGCTCCCGCTATGGTCAGCGTGGATGCCCCGTCGTACGGACGCGCCCTACCGGTCCCAAGCGCGAACAGTGGGCTTTCTCGACATTCTACGGCGACGGTCCTCGTGGGGCACCTGCATCGGGCAGGCTTCTATCAATTACTTCCTGTATTTTCTGGTGACCTGGCTGCCCTCCTACCTGCAGCGGGGACGCCACCTTACCCTGCACGACGTGGCAAACGCAGGCGGCCTGCTCTTCCTGACTTCCGCGATTTCCTCGGCAGTGACTGGAAAACTATCGGACCGCTGGATCCACGCTGGAGCCTCCCCCACTTTGGTGCGCAAAGGCTTGATGCTGTTCGGTCACCTGGGCATCGGCATTTGTCTCGCCATCACAGTGCTGGCGTCCGGCCGCCTCTTCACTGCCATGCTCGTTTCAACCGGGGCGTTTTTGGGAATCAGCATCTGCAACAGCTGGGCGATCTCGCAGATACTGGCCGGACCCCGAATGGTCGGGCGGTGGATCGGGGTGCAAAATTTCGTTGGCAATCTCGGGGGCGCCGTCGCCCCCGCACTCACGGGATTCCTACTGGATCGAACCGGCTCCTTCTATGGGCCATTCTTTATCACTGCTGTCGTCGCCTGGATTGGCGGACTCAGTTGGTGGTTCGTGGTCGGCCCTCTGGAAGAAATAAACTGGGACAAGGAACCGGGCCCGCGCTTCCGGATCAATGCCACTCCCGCAGCAGGTGCGGCGCATCCGTAATACACTCTCTTCATGCAGCGGGAAATCGAAATCAAATTTCGCGTGGAGGATCTGCTGGCGCTGGCTCGCAAGCTGCGCGCCGCGGGCTTCCGGCTGGTCACGCCGCGGACCAACGAGATGAACACGCTGTACGACCTGCCCGGTGAAATCCTGCGGGCGCGAAGGCAACTCCTTCGGCTGCGAAAGTACGGTCTGGCGTGGACACTGACTCACAAAAGCGGAGGCATCAAAGGCCGCCACAGCAGCCGGGTGGAGTTGGAGACTGGCGTCGCGGATGGGAAGAAGATGGACGCCATCCTGCGAGGGCTCGGGTATGCACCAACATTTCGTTACGAGAAGCTACGCGCAGAGTGGACCGATGGCAAGGGGCAAGTCGTCGTCGACGAGACTCCCATCGGGAATTTCTGCGAGATCGAGGGTCCGCCGCGCTGGATCGACACAACCGCGAAAAAGCTGGAGGTCACGCCCGCGGACTACATCACGAAGAACTATGCAACCCTGTTCATCGACTGGAAGCAGGAAACCGGCAGTTCAGCCGAGGAGATGACGTTCGGTGCGATCAAGAAATAGATACTAGTGGGTGCCCCACCCTTGTCCCCTCGCCTTTTGGAGGGACAGGGTGGGGATTCTGACTTTGAGATTCCACAAATCCCCTACCAAAATCAAGAGCCCTACCCTGTCGCAACAAAACGCGACAAGGATGGGGCACCCATTTTTGTGCTGATTACGCGCCGTGGCACTTCTTGTACTTCTTTCCTGACCCGCAGGGGCAAGGATCGTTCCGCCCCACTTTTTCCTGTCCCCGAACGACCTGCTGCACCGCTGGGGCGTCACCGGCGCCCGCCATCCGCGCCTGCTCGAGCTCACGGCGCTTGCGGCGCATGAACGCCTCCTCCAGTTCATCGGCCGAGGTCGAGACCATCCGCGGAGGACGCCTTCCGTTGCCATCCCCGCCGTGCTGCGCTGGAACTCCCGGCTCCGACCCTTGCCCGCCCGGCGCGCTCGGCGGCGGACCACCCGCACTAGCGTCTGGCGGACGCTCCAGGATCTGCATCAGGTACAAATATCGCACCGTGTCTTCCTGGAAGCGCTGCATCATCGCTTCGAACATGTCGAACGATTCTTTCTTGTACTCCACCAGCGGATCGTGCTGCCCATAGCCGCGCAGCCCGATGCCTTCTTTCAGGTGGTCCATGCTGAGCAGGTGATCTTTCCATTGCTGGTCGATCACGCTCAACATGATCATGCGCTCGTGGTGGCGCATCGCCTCAGGTCCAATGAGCTTTTCCTTCGCGTCGTAGCGCTCTTTCAGTTTCTCGAAAATCGCGTCCCCGAGTTCCTGCCGGTTCAGCGTATCGGCCTTCACGCCCTCGGCCGGGAAATCGACGCCGAAGCGTGTAAACACTGCGTCTTTGAGTCCCTTGATGTTCCAGTCCGCGGCGTGAGCCTTCGCCGGACAGTACTGCTCCAGCAATTCGCCAAGAATCGCCGAGACGTAATCCTCGAGGATGAGATCCTTCTGATCGGTGCCTTCGAGCAAGCGGCGACGCAGGCCATACACAGCCTCGCGCTGCTTGTTCATCACGTCGTCATACTCCAGCAGGTGTTTGCGCGATTCGAAGTGCTGGCCTTCCACAGCCTTCTGCGCCGTCTCGATACGGCGTGTAATCATCTTGGACTCGATCGGCACACCCTCTTCCATTCCCAAGCGCTGCAGCAGGTTCGAGACCCACTCCTTGGCGAAGATGCGCATCAAGTCGTCTTCGAGCGAAAGATAGAAACGTGACGAGCCGGGATCGCCCTGACGGCCGGCGCGCCCGCGAAGCTGATTGTCGATGCGGCGAGCCTCATGGCGTTCGGTGCCGAAGATGTGCAAGCCGCCCGCCTCAATCACTTCGCGATGCTCGCGATCGGTGTCGGCCTTGTAGCGCGCAAAAATCTCGCTCCACTGATCGGTCGGGACGGCGTATTCATTGCCCGCGTAATACCAAACCGCGCGGTTCGGATCGTCCACCTCAGCTTCGATCTTGCCTTGCGCGGCGCGAATCGGCTGCGCAATTCCCTTCTTCACGCATTCCTGCTTGGCCATGAATTCCGCATTGCCGCCCAGCAGAATGTCGNNCGCTCGTGATACTTCGCGTTCAAAACAACGTGCTTGATTCCCTTCTTCTTCAGCAATTCCGAAATCCGCTCGGATTTTTCAATCGAGGTCGTGCCGACTAACACCGGCTGCTCGCTCTCGTGGAGGCGCTGAATCTCATCGGCGGCCGCGAAATATTTTTCCTTTTCCGTGCGATAGACGATATCCGGATTCTCTTTGCGCAGCAGCACGCGATTGGTCGGAATGACCACAACTTCAAGTCGATAAATCTTGTCAAATTCCGGCGCTTCCGTTTCCGCCGTGCCGG
>PMUM01000068.1 GCA_003166855.1 Acidobacteriaceae bacterium
TTGCCTACTGCTATCGCTGCTCCTACAACTTGAAGTACCCGTCGTGCGACTTGTACTGCGCACGTCACCTCGAAGACACGTTCAAGCGCGTCGTGGCGAACGAAGAAGTTGCCGCTGTGATTGCTGAGCCGGTTCTGGGCGAGGGCGGATTCATTGCGCCGCCTCCGGGCTACTTCAAGGTGTTGACCGAGCTTTGCCAAAAACACGGCATCCTGTTTATTGCGGACGAAGTTCAATCTGGATTCGGGCGCACGGGAGCGCTCTTCGCGAGCGAGCGCTATGGCATCGAGCCGGATCTAATCGTCACGGCCAAATCCATGGGCGGAGGATTGCCACTCGCTGCTGTCACCGGACGCGCCGAAATCATGGACGCTCCTGGGCCGGGTGGCCTTGGCGGAACGTTTGCCGGGAACCCGCTCTCTTGTGCCGCAGCGCTGGCTGTGCTCGACCTATTCGAGCGCGAGAACCTGCTTAACCGCGCGAATGAAATTGGTGAGCGCTTCCAGCGTCGAGCCCGCGAGTGGCAGCGCCGCTGGTCCATCATCGGTGACATCCGTGGTCTGGGCGGCATGCAGGCCATCGAACTGGTGCAATCGCAAGAAACAAAGATTCCGGCAACCGACGAAACCAAGAAGATCACGCAATACTGCTACGAGCACGGTTTGATCACCATCACCGCTGGTACGTACTCGAACGTCATCCGTCTCCTGGTCCCGCTGGTGATCTCCAACGAGCAGATGGACGAAGCACTCAGTGTGCTAGAGTCCGCGATCGCCGCGGTGTGCGACCAGAAAGGCGCGGTTGCGCAACTGGTTTAGATAGTTGTCATCCTGAGCGAGGATTGGGCTTCGCGCGCTAAGCGCGAAGCCCAACCGCAGTCGAAGGATCCCTGTAAAGCTGTATCATTATTCCTGTCTCGAGGCGTTCTCACGATGCATGAGGCTTTTGAGTTGGCATAAGCGCGGGGCTGAATGGATCAATGGACAAGCCACACTCCAAGTATCTGCACCTATACGCGATCGTGAGATTCGATCCTTATCTCAGCGGCGAGAACGGTGCTACTGTCGTCAAGGTTTTTCCATCGAAAGAACTGGCTGAGCAAGAGGCTTCTAGGCTAAGGGAAGTCAACAAAGGAAAGCAGAGCACATACGCAGTGCAGACTGCGAGATTTGTAGAATCGCTTTAGCGCACGACATTCTTCGCGATAGCAGAGGCATTACCATGAGCGTAGCCGCACCTCCCATCACCAAGCTCACGAACTACATCAACGGCCAGTGGGCCGACTCGCGGAGTTCCGAGTGGCGCGACGTCATCAATCCCGCCACGGGTGAAGTCCTGGCCAGCGTTCCGCTCGCCGACTCGGCCGAAGTCGCGACCGCGGTCGAAGCCGCAGCGGCAGCCTTTCCCGAATGGCGCCGCACTCCGCCCGAAGACCGCATCCAGCCGCTGTTCAAGCTCAAGATGCTCCTCGAAGAGCACATTGACGATATCGCGCGCATCATCACGACCGAGAACGGCAAGACCTTCACCGAAGCCAAAGCCGAGATGCGCCGCGCGATTGAAAATGTCGAAGTGGCCTGCGGCATTCCGATGATGATGCAGGGCTACAACCTCGAAGACGTCGCGCGCGGCATCGACGAGATGATGATCCGTCAACCGCTCGGTGTGACCGCGGCGATCGTGCCCTTCAACTTTCCGGGGATGATCGCGTTCTGGTATCTGCCTTACGCGATTGCTACGGGAAACACGTTCATTTTGAAGCCGAGCGAGCGCGTTCCGCTCACCATGCGCTATGTGTACGAACTGCTGGCAAAGACTGGATTACCCAAGGGCGTCGTCAATCTCGTGAACGGCGGTAAAGCTGTCGTTGACGCACTCATCGATCATCCGAAAGTGCGCGCCATCAGCTTCGTGGGATCGACTCCGGTTGCGCGTTACATCTACGCACGATCGGGCGAGCAAGGGAAGCGTTGTCAGTGCCAGGGCGGAGCCAAGAATCACGTTGTCGTTCTTCCTGACGCCGACATGCCGATGGCGACGCAGATCATCAGCGACAGCGCCTTCGGCTGCGCGGGGCAACGTTGTCTCGCAGTCTCCACGGCGATCACGATCGGCGAAGCGCAGAAGACGTTTCGCGACTCAATCGCTGAAGCGGCTTCAAAGCTCAAAGTCGGCAACGGCCTTGAAGACGGTGTGCAGATGGGGCCTGTGATCACGCCTCAGAGCAAGGAACGCGTCGAGTCGCTCATCGGTCTGGGAGAGAAGCAAGGCGCGAGGATTCTACTCGACGGGCGCAACTCGAAGATTCCGAAATACGAATCGGGTAACTTCGTAAAGCCCACGATTCTCGACGACGTTCCGCCGACGAGTGATATTGCTGATACCGAAATCTTCGGACCTGTGCTCAGCCTCGTTCACGCCGACAGCATGGACGAAGCGCTCGCCTTTCTCGAACGCAGCGCTTATGGGAACCAGGCGTCGCTGTTCACGTCAAGCGGGTCGGCGGCGCGCCGCTTCCGCTACGAAGCGCCGGCAGGGAATATCGGCATCAACATTGGGGTTGCCGCGCCCATGGCGTATTTTCCGTTCAGCGGATGGAAGAACAGTTTTTTTGGCGACCTTCACGGCCAGGGCCGCGACGCCATCGAGTTCTACACGGACAAGAAAGTCGTGGTCGAACGCTGGGCGAAAGATCACAGCCGGAAGTTCTAGAATTGAGAGATTGAGTCATTGAGCGATTGAAACTCTATAGAGTCGGTTTCCAATGCGCCTAACATTCAATGGCAATCACTTAATCACTCGATCGCACAATGACTTAATCTGAGGAATCCATGACTACTACTATTGCAACTCCGTCAATGACCGGGCAGGAAATTGTTGACCTCACCAAGAAGCACACACTCTTTGAGTGGTCGGCGCAGTCGAAGGTCGATCCCATTCCTGTGGCGAAGGCTAAGGGCATTTACTTCTGGACGCCTGAGGGCAAGCGCTTTATTGACTTCAACAGCCAGTTGATGTCGGTGAACATCGGACACGGAGACGAGCGGGTCATTCGGGCCATTCACGAGCAGGCGCAGACGCTCTGCTATGCGAATCCCTTTATGGCGACGGAGCCGCGGGCGCGACTGGGAGCGAAGCTCGCCGAGATTACTCCGGGTGACATCGACACGTTCTTCTTCACCAATGGTGGAGCTGAAGCCAATGAGAACGCGATCAAGATCTCGCGCTTCTTTACCGGGCGGCACAAGATCATAGCGCGCTACCGGTCGTATCACGGCGCGACTGCGGGCGCCATCTCGCTGACCGGCGATCCGCGGCGCTGGGCCGCTGAACCTGGGATTCCGGGCGTGGTGCGCGTGCTGGATCCTTATCACGGCATCGAGCGCGGATGGGAGTCGGCCGAGACTTCGCTGGCCATGATCGAAGAGACGATCCAACTCGAAGGTCCGCAGACGATTGCGGCGTTCATTCTCGAGACCGTGGTCGGCACCAACGGCATCCTCATTCCTCCTGATGGGTACATGCAGGGCGTGCGCAAGCTTTGCGACAAGTACGGCATCCTGATGATTGCTGACGAAGTTATGGCGGGCTTCGGACGCACGGGCGAGTGGTTTGCCATCGATCACTGGAAGGTCGTGCCGGATTTGATCTGCATGGCCAAGGGACTGACGGCGAGCTATCTGCCGCTGGGAGCAGTGGGAATGCGGCATCACATTGCGCAGCACTTTCAGGACAAGGTGTTCTATGGAGGGCTGACTTACAACTCGCATCCCATGGGATGCGCGGCGGCGCTGGCCACGATTCGCGTGTATGAAGAAGATCATCTCATCGAAAACACGAGGAAGATGGGCGCGATCATGAAGCAGCTCGGAGCGGAGTTACAGGCAAAGCATCCGTCGGTTGGGGCGGTGCGGTCGATTGGGCTGTTCGGCATCATGGAACTGGTGCGCAGCCGGAAAACGCGTCAGCCGATGGCTCCGTTCAACGGGACTTCCGAAGAGATGGGAGCGCTTGGGCGCTTCTTCCGCGAGCAGGGACTTTACACGATCGTGCGCTGGAACTCGTTCTACACGAATCCTCCGCTCTGCATTAACGAACAGCAATTGCGAGAGGCGTTCGCCATTATCGACAAAGGACTCGAGATCACCGACAAAGCGGTGAAGGACTAGGTTCTTGTTCCTTTAGAGCTCCGGAAGGTCCACGTCGAAGGTTCGTGCTGTTGAGATGCGAACCTGGAAGACCGGCGCGACTCCATTGTAGAATTACAGCAAGACGGTCATTCGCGGAGACGTTCATGAAGAAACTTGTCGCCTTTCTGTTGCTCGGTCTTTTAGGTGTTGGCTGGTCGGTTCCTGCGATGGCGCAGATGCGCGCCAACGGCGTTCCTCCGAGCCGCGAGGAACGGAAGGCTGCGAAGAAGCAGCAGAAGGCGCAGAAGAAATACGCGAAGGCACAACGAAAAGCGCAGAACAAAATGCTGAAGACGGAACGGAAGGGCACGAAGTATCCGACGAGGCAGATCTGATCCGACCGAACGCGTAACGCTTATTCCCCACGCTGTGGAAATCTGACGAAAAAACTCTCCGACAACTGGTTCTGAAAAGGGGTTTTCGGGCTGTTTCATTTTGGGAAAAGCCCCGGTTTGAGGGGGTACCCCCCTCCCCCACCCCTCTGAAAGCCTTGACTGGCGCGGGTGCCGCAAAAATGCTCTGCAAAATCTTGAGCCCCAAGGGTTTAGAGGTCAAAATCTCGGAATTATGCACTTGACAAACCCACGATAATGCCCTATTATCGCTGGCATGGACAGCAAAGACCTGAACCTATTCGAGTTAGCCGCACACTTCAGCGATGAAGATAAGGCTCGGGAGTTCCTTGAGGCGCAACGCTGGCCCGAAGGACCGATCTGCCCCCATTGCGGCGAACTGAATAACGCCTACAGGCTACAACCAAAACCTTCCGCGAAGAATACCCATGTTCGCAAAGGCGTGTGGAAGTGTGCCGGGTGTCGAGAGCAGTTCACGGTCACCGTGGGCACGATCTTTGCTGATTCCCATATTCCCCTAAGCAAGTGGTTGCTGGCGTTTCACCTGCTCTGCTCTAGCAAGAAGGGCATGAGCGCCCACCAGCTTCACCGGATGCTGAAGGTTACCTACAGGAGCGCATGGTTCATGGCTCATCGGATTCGTTACGCGATGACTCAGGAACCGTTGTCATCGAAACTCACTGGCGTTATCGAGGTCGATGAAACCTATGTCGGCGGCAAGTTGCGCGTCGGGCCGTACAGGGCAAAGCCATACATGCGGACACGCGGCAGAAAACCAAACTATCCCTCCGTGACTTCCAACAAGGCAGCGGTCGTGTCTGTATTGCAGCGGGGCGGAAAAGTTCAATCCCGGCATGTGGAGCGCGTCACGGCTGAGAACCTGAAGCCAATAGTGAACCAGATGATCGCAGAAGATGCCCACGTAATGACCGACAGCTCTACGGTGCTCAAGGGTGCATTGACGGCTCGGAAGCACGATCAGGTGAACCATGTGGCCAAGGAGTATGTCCGTTATGAGGATGGCGTTTGCATTACGACGAATACGATTGAAGGCTACTTTTCCATCTTGAAGCGTGGTATAAACGGCGTCTATCACCATGTTGGAAAGCAGCACCTGCACCGCTATCTGAGCGAGTTTGATTTTCGGTACAACGCCCGCAAAGTGAACGATGGAGAGCGGACACTACAAGCTCTCAAGGCGACGGGCGGAAAGCGGTTGATGTTACGGGACTCAAAGGTGCAGTAAAAAGTTGAGCCCGCTGTTGGGCGGGCTGTGAGGGTCTCTGCGAGGGGTAGCCTGAGATAACGTCATTAGTGTATCTCAAGGCGGCCCGCAATGCAGTATCGAAATATGGCACGGCAAAAAGTACGCCGGACGAACGAAGATATTCGTGAGCTTCCGAGCTACAGCATTACGGAAGCGGCGTACTACCTTTCCATCCCGCCCTCTACCCTGAAGACGTGGTTTCGTGGTTATCGTGGCCCGACTGGCAAGCGCCATTTGCCAATGATTAAGCCCGCCGATGGCAGACGCCTTCTGCTCTCTTTTTACAATCTAGTCGAAGCCCACATTTTGGAAGCTGCCCGCAGAAGGCGCGTGAATACAAAGCGATTACGGATAGCTGTTGAATGGGCAAACGAGAATCTACCTGGACCGCATCCTCTCTTGACGCATGCGTTCAAAACGGCTGGGAAGCGTGTGTTCTTGGAGAAACTGCAAGGACACACAGTTGAGGCGTCCCGCTATGGGCAGATTGTTTCCCTAAAGATGGCTCCTATGTTGAAAAAGTTTCTTAAGAGCATCGTTCGCGGGCCAGACGATCTCCCGATTGAAATTCATCCCATTCGTCCGGCAAAGCGAATGGTCAAAGCAAAACCAGACGAAGACCAAAAGCGGGCCTACGTTCTTGAAGGACCGTTAGCGATCAATCCGAAGATTTGTTCGGGGCGTCCAGTGGTAAAGGGCACCGATGTTCTTGCTTCTATCCTGAGAACTCGCGCCCATGCAAGTGAGTCGTTGTCCGATCTGGCAAGGGACTACGACATGGACAAGAGTGAAGTCTACAAAGTTGTCAAATATCTCGACAACGTTGCCCAAGGCCCCCACGTTTTTTCTTGATCGTTCGCTCGGAGCGGAAATAGTCGCTGGCGAGTTGCGGTCATGGGACTGGCCTGTGGAAGTCCACCGTTCACGCTTTAAGCAGAAAACGGAAGACGGCGAATGGATCACAGTTGCAGGGGAAAAACATTGGCGGATTATCACTAGCGATAAAGATTTGGAATGTCGCTACCACGAGGCGATTGTGGCGGCGAAGGCCGCTATTTTTGTGCTGAGTGAATTGAAGCGTGGTGAGGGCTGCGCGAAATGGATTGAGATGTTGCGATCCTGCAAACAAAGAATCATCCATGACGCCCATTTCGCTCCGCGCCCATTCGTGGCCCGAGTGAGCCGCGATGGGAATATCTATCAGGTCACTCAACTATTCGCTCACGGCAAGACAAGAAATGTCACGCATTCCGTTGCTTCAAACTTCCGAATATACTGTCCCTGATATGAGTACCGACACAAAGAGAACCACAAACTCCAAGCCGATCCCGCACATCCCCCTTCCGTTCAAGGAAGTGATCGGGGACGTGCTCAAAGTGAAGCCACCCAAAAAAGAACGTCCGAAGACGAAGTGACTCTTGCTTGGGAGGTAAAGTAACCCATTGAAAACACAGGTTTTAAGATGTGTCTTCTGTTCTATATTCGTAATATTTGTGAATCGTCGTGGCAGTGGGGTACATCGCCGTGGTACCGTTAACGTCCTCAGTTCTTGGGCTAATATAGGAACTAGTGGTGGGACTGAGCTTTGAAACGAAGCGGACAGATATTTCACTACCAGTTTGTAGGATCGCGAATTTCCTGGAAGGAGGTTGTCCTTGACGCTAGCAGTGTCGGCGCGAATTCCGGACGGTGTTGTTATAGGCGTTGACAGCCTTTCCACCGTGGGCGGGGCTCTTCAGATGGGGATGATGAATGCAAAGGTAAAGTGCCGCCAATGCGGTACCGAGAATGATTTACAAAACTTGCAATTGCCTCCCGTGCAATTCCCTGTCTCCACGAAGCCGAACGCGCAGAAACTATTTAGGTTCAAGGATAAGTATGCTGTCGCCTGCTTCGGAAACGCATTCGTCAACAAGAAAAGCATGCAGGCTCAAGTGAGAGCACTCGAACGCAATATGGAGACTGTGAACACCGTTGATACTGTAGCTGAAAAGTTCCTGCTCCATTTTGAGAAGCAGCTTCACCTAGAGGTGAAGGATCTAAGTAAATTGCCGGACAACATTTTTCCATTCGGTTTTCAGATATGCGGAACGGATATAGACGAAGTACCGAAAACGTGGGTCATACAAATCGGGAAGCAATCGTCTAAGAAAGCTGAAGCCCAATTCGGCACGACAATGAGCGGCGACATTGCTTTGGTGCATAGACTTCTCCAAGCTACAGGGGGCCAGCCTCAGCTTCAGCCTAATTTCGCCAGTTTCTCGTTAGGGGATGCAGTAGAGTTTGTGCAGTTCTTGATCAGATTCGTCGCTGATTATCAGAGATTTGCGAACATGATCCCCACCGTTGGTGGAGATATTGATATTGCTATTTTACTAACTATTCAGGGTTTACGTGGATTCACCAAAAACCGCTAGCCAAAACAATGGAGGCACACCACCCATGACAATTTCAGTTGACAATATCGAGCGAGTTCAGTTCGTTGACGCAGAGGGTCGTGTATTGTGCTCGGTGTTCAACGGGCCTTCAGTGATCGGCACTGTTACGATCAACAGCGAACCGGAGAACAACTCCAAAGTTACCGAAGGAGTTCGGCGCACGGTCATTGAATACGGAGAAACCTTACGGAAACTGTCGAATGAATGACTATCTGCTTAACCCTCGATAACTTCCGGCACCTGTGTTTTGAGCTCGCCGCTGCATCTGCTTGGAACACGCCAACGGAGCCGATTCCCGACTTCGACACCCGTTACCCGGGGCGCTTGGAATCATGTCTAGCAACACCTGAACGTAAGCGTCCGAAGTGTACCGTCTTGCTAAGTGTCCACGAATAAGTTAAGTGGACACTTCCGCAGGTGTGGATTTGATGGCCCAAGGCAGAAGTTCGGCGATGCGGTGGATGGGATGGTCGGCGATGCGGGTGAGCACTTCGCGCAGATAAGCTTCGGGATCGAGGCCGTTGAGTTTCGCCGAACCGATCAGGCTGTAGATGGCGGCCGCGCGCTCGCCGCCTGTGTCCGATCCCGCAAACAAGTAGTTCTTGCGGCCCAGGGCCACGCCGCGCAACGAGCGTTCGGCGGCGTTGTTGTCGATCTCGATGTGTCCATCTTCTATATAGCGCGTCAGCGCGTCCCAGCGTACCAACGCATAGCGAATCGCCGCCGTCGTCTCCGACTTCCGCGAGAGCTTCGACAGGATCTCTTCGAACCACTGGCGCAGAGAGTCGAGCAGCGGTTTCGACTGCGCCTGGCGCACGGCACGGCGTTGGTCCGGCGGCTTACCGCGAATCGTTTCTTCGATCCCGTACAGCGCTCCGATCCGCACCAGCGCTTCCCGCGCCACCGGGGAGGCGTGCGCCTGTTCCAGATCGTAGAACTTGCGCCGCACGTGCGCCCAGCACGAGGCTTGCTGGATGCGTCCGTTTTCGTAGAGCTGATTGAATCCCGCGTAGGCATCGGCCTGCAGCGTGCCACGAAACTCGCGAAGATGCCGCTCGGGATGCTCCCCTTTGCGATCCGGCGAGTAGGCAAACCACACGGCGGGGGCGGCGGTGTCGCCAGCGGGACGGTCATCGCGAACATACGTCCATAGCCGCCCGGTCTTCGTCTTGCCATTCCCTGGAGCCAGCACCGGCACCGGCGTGTCGTCGGCGTGCAACTTACTCGCGGTCGTCACGTAGCGGCGCAGCGCTTCCACCAGCGGTTCCAGCAACTGTGCGCTTCCGCCCACCCAATCCGCCAGCGTCGAGCGCTCCAGTTCCACATCCTGACGCGCGTACATCTCCGATTGCCGATACAGCGGAAGATGGTCGCAGTACTTACTCACCAGAACGTGCGCCAGCAGCCCCGGCCCGGCCAGACCGCGCGCAATCGGTCGGCTCGGCGCTTCGGCCTGCACAATGCAGTCACACTTGGTGCAACTCAGCTTGGTGCGCACGTGACGTATCACCACGAAACTGGCGGGCACGTACTCCAGCATCTCGGAGACATCCTCGCCTAACTTGCGCAACTCGCTCTGACATTGCGGACACGCCGTTTCTTTCGGCTCGTGCTTGCGCGTTTGTCGCGGAAGATGACCGGGTAGTGCGCGGCGCGAGGGTTTCGCTGCCGCAGCAGTCGAAGAGGCGGTGACGGGAGCCGGTTCTGGCGAGTTTGCCTCTGGCTCGCTGCGCTTCGATTCCAGCTCCTCCAGCCGCAACTCCAACTGCTCGATCTGCCGCTCCAGCTTCTCCGACTTGCGCCCAAACTGCATGCGATGCAGCTTGGCCAGCAGCAGTTTCAGATGCTCGATCTCGCGCTCCCGCGATTGCAGCTGTTCGTCTTTGGCGAGGAGTTGCGTGTGCTGCGCCAGGATCAGCGCTCGCAGCGCATCTGCGGGAAGAGCGTTGAGATCGGGGAGCGCCACCGCTGACATGCGCGGAGTATCGCATGAACACGCGCGTTTTCATCCCGGTGCGCGCAAAAAAAGTTGTGCAAAGAATCTCGCAGGTTACACCGACAACTGCGGCTCCCACGTCCGCTCCGGCCGCCGCCAGTCGATGCCTTCCAGCAGCATCGATAACTGCGCCCGCGTCAACGAAACTGTGCCGCTTGCCGCCTGTGGCCATACGAAGCGCCCACGCTCCAGCCGCTTCGCGAACAGACACAACCCATCGCCGTCATACCACAGAACCTTGATGAGATCGCCTCTCCGCCCGCGAAACACGAAGACGTGCCCCGAGAACGGCTTTTGCTCCAGCTTGCTCTCCACCAGCGCGCTTAGCCCGGTGAAGCCGCGCCGCAAGTCCGTTACCCCGGCTGCGATCCAAACGCGCGTGTTCGTCGGCGGCCCAATCATCCCCGTAAGCACTCCAGCAACACGCGCACCAACGCCGGATCGACGCTGCCTTCGATTCGCACCTGCGCTTGCCGCAGTTCGATGTGAATCGTGCCCGGCTGTGGTTTCGCCAAGTCGGCGGACCGGCGCTCCACCGGCAGAGGCGCCGGTACACTCTCGCTCACCCGAACCGGCAGTAACTTCATGGCCGGCTTGCGCTCCCCAAGTCTTCCTGCCCGGTACAGCCGACGCCAGCCAAATACCTGATTGGCGTTGATGCCATGTGCCCGCGCCACTCGCGCAACCGACGCGCCCTCCACCAACGTTTCTTCGACAATCCGCCGCTTCTCCGCGATACTGCGCCGCTGCCGCGGGGCCGCACCCAACGACTCACTCTTATTCATGATCCCATCTGTAACTTGCCGGGAAGTGTCCATCTCCGCTCCAAGTGGACACCTATCCGAAGTGTCCACTTCGGGAGAATGACTTCCTACCAGCCAGATGTCCAGACGGTCATAACCGGACGCTTACGCTATGATTCGCTGGGCTTGAACAGAAAGCCACCCGATACCATGCGGAGAATGGGCGGCTCAGTGATGGAGAAAAGGATGACCCGGTCGTCCGAACCACCGAGTTCTTAGGCCACCCAATCTGGTGATTGACGACCGGTGGAACGTCATTCGGGTGGATCGACCCTTCTAGGTGGGCGACAATACTTCCACAAGCGGGATGGGCTCCTCTTCCGTTGCAGCACTACCCATGTCTGTCAGCACGAGCCGCAAGTTCCCAGGATTCGTAGCATAGGCTAGTCCAGTAGTGACGTCTATCAAGCCGACCCGGACGAGTCGTTCGATCTCGCCATCGAAGTGCTGCATTCCGTCTGTGTCTCCATCTATCATCGCTTCGAGAAGGGTCTTACCATCCTGCTCGCCCTTTTCTATATACTCGCGCGTCCGAAGCGTCGATTTCAGAATTTCCACGATCGCCACGCGTCCGCTTCCGTCTTTTCGCGGTATTAAACGTTGGGAAATGATTGCCCGGAAGCTCTTCGCCAATCGGTTGCGAATTGTGTGTTGTTCCCCCATAGGAAAAGCCCCAATCACTCGCTCCACGGTTTTCGAGGCGTCAATTGTATGGAGCGTCGAAAGAACCAGATGTCCCGTTTCCGCAGCCTCCAGGGCGATTTCGATGGTTTCTCTATCTCGCATTTCGCCCACGAGAATGACTTTGGGAGCTTGTCGCAATGCGGCCCGCAGAGCGAGGGCAAAGCTGGGCGTATCGCTGTGCAGTTCCCGCTGGTGAACGATCGAGCGCTTGTGCCGATGCATGAACTCGATGGGATCCTCAATGGTCAAAATGTGATAAGCGTGGCTCTCATTGATTCGGTCGAGTATCGCGGCTAGCGTGGAGGATTTGCCTGATCCGGTGGGGCCGGTTACCAGAACGATTCCATTCTGGAGGTCGGCGATTTCGGCGAGTTGTGGCGGAAGGTTCAGGTCGGCAAGAGTGGGAATGACCTGGGGTATCACGCGCATCACAATGGCATGACTGCCGCGCTGTTGAAATATATTTACCCTAAACCGACAATGCCCGGGCACACGATACGAAATGTCGCACGATCCCAGGGTCTGCAAAGAGTCTGTGGCTTGCTTGTTGCCTTCGATCAGTTCGTAAGCGATGCGACGAGTGTCCTCGGGAGTTAGCCGAGCCATTCCAGAGATTTTGACCGGAACCAATTTGCCGGAGAGTTCCACCACTGGAAAGCTGCCCGGCGACAGGATGAGGTCACTTACCTTGCTGGAGACGCCAAGCATGGCCAGCAACATAGCGGGGGTCGGCACGGGCTTGGGTGCAGATACGATCGGCGTCGGGGCCATTTTGGCGGCAGTTTCCACTCTGTTAATCCTTTCCGGTGGCTAGGGGAGACTTACCTGTCTCAGGCCGCTCCGGGGCGTCACTAGGACGATTGCTGGGTTTTGTGTGAAATCGGGGACAACTATAGCTACATCACCCTGCATGCAGGAAGCCGTTGTTGAGCCTCGATAGGCTAAGATAGAGCCTCTAACTCTTGTAGAACTAAGAGAGATTACCCTGGGCGGCTCCCAGGTTCTACTCCGCTTCCTCTGCGACTGTCGCTTTCATGGATTGCTGTCCAATTTGCGGACAGCTCGTTCGCTTTGGGATTGCCGCCTCCCCCTCTGGCTCAGTCTCCCGAATGAGTCCTTGCACAAGGCATCTTCCTCGCCGCCGGACAATGTATGGCGAATAAGTCCTGCACCAGGTAAGTCTCATCCGAGCAACCGACGGCGCTGGCTAGCGCTTACGCTCCAGTCCGATTCCGAGGCCTGGCTCTCAGTGCCAACTCCGACCACTCCTGCCATTCGCCGCCTTGCTGTCCCGGCCAGCTCCGATCTGCCACTATGCGCTGCCTACTTGGGCGTGAGGGTAAATGCCCTGGGTCAGTTACTACTTGGATTCTGAGGTCGAGCGGGGACCTCAGCGGCCACAGAAGCTGTGTTTCCGCCGACCAACGATGCGGTTGCCGTCACTTCGCCACCAATCAGATAGCATCAGTGTTCACTCTTGAACAGACATGACGATAGCATTCCGGCATACTTTCAACATAGATCTCGTATTTGCTGGGCGATTTGGTGCACAAGCAACATCGAATTTACACTTATACGCTAGATACGTCTCTCGCAAGCTGGGCCTGAAGTTGGCAGGAGGCAACGTGATCCCGATTGATCCCTCCGCAAAGAAGGTCATCCTTTGCATTGATGACGATCCCTCGATCTTAAGGTACGAGACGGCACTGTTCGAGAGGCACGGATACACCGTCATCACTGCTGCGTCGGGGCAAGAAGGACTCTGGCTGGTAGCGACGACCCATTGCGATGCCGTGGTCCTCGACTACGAGATGCCTTGGATGAACGGGCACGACGTAGCCTTCGAATTGAAACTCCGAAGACCTGACCTTGTGATCATCCTGCTTTCCGGGAGTGACGTGCCAACCCGGGCGCTAGCATTAGTGGATGCCTTTGTACTTAAGCTGGAAGCCAGCAAACAACTGCTGCCAATGATCGCTGAACTTTGCAACTGAAGTCTGGACACAAGACGCAGACAAGAAGGCGTTTAGCACAGAGATCGGCGTCAAAGGTCGACCGGCCCTCCCCCGCTGGTGCCGCTTTGGGCAAGGCCTGCGCTTGTCCGGGCGTCAAGAGAGGGAAGACGAGTCCTCGGCGAACCCTGTGACAGATGATCGCAAATTAAAGCGTAAAGAAGTGGAAGATGCCCTTCGGGCTTCTGAGGCTAGATACCGCCGACTGTTTGAAACAGCCCAAGACGGGATACTGATTCTCGATGCGCACACCGGTTTCATCACCGATGTTAACCCATTCTTGATTAGTCTTTTGGACTATTCCCGAGAAGACTTCATTGGCAAAACACTTTGGGACATCGGACCCTTCAGGCAAATTCAAGAATCGAAGGAAGCATTTCGAGAACTGCAGCAAAAGCAATATATCCGATACGAGAATCTGCCCCTTGAGACCAGGAGTGGGCGGCGCGTCAACGTCGAGTTCGTCAGCAACGTCTACGGAGTAAATGGCGAGAGAGTAATTCAGTGCAATATTCGTGATATTACCGCCCGCAAGCAATCGCAGGGGATCCTCGCCGCCCAAGTCAGCGAGTTGGCTCGACAAGCCAAGGCCCTCGAATACAAGACGCTCATGCTCCAGTCCGTGCTGGATAGTATGACCGAGGGATTGATTGTGGCCGATGCGCAGGGCAGTATCGTTATCTGGAATCCGGCAGCGAGCAAGATGCTTGGCCTAGGCGCGGCGAACGTAGGTATCCAGGAATGGAGCCCCCACTTTGGGTTTTACTTACCTGACAAGGTGACACCATTCCCGTCTGAACAACTCCCATTGGCCCGGGCTATTCGTGGGGAGACAAGCTCCGCTGTCATGTTTGTACACAATCCCGAGTTTATCGAGGATATTTTCGTAGAGGCCAATGCCAGCCCTTTGAAGGATGAGCGCGGCATCGTGAATGGCGGAGTGGTCGCTTTCCGGGACATCACTGCAAGCATGCAGGCGAGAGAAACTCTGCGGGAGTACCAGAGAGTTGTAGAAGGCCTGGAGGAGATGATCCTGGTGGTGGACCGGCAATACCGCTACGTGATTGCCAATCGCGCGTTTCTGAACTTTCGCGGTGTGTCTGCCGAACAGGTTGTAGGACATTTTGTGGACGACGTAGTGGGAAAAGACGTTTTTGGAGCTCTCATCAAGGAAAAGATGGACGAATGCTTCCTTGGCAAAGTGGTGCTTTACGAAATGGCTTACGATTTTCCGGGTTTGGGCAAGAAGGACTTGTCGGTATCGTACTTCCCCATCGAGGGACCGGCCGGTGTCGAACGAATCGCATGCGTGCTGCGGGACATCACGGCGCAAAAACTAGCGGACGAGGCCTTACGAACATCGGAAGAGAGGTTTAGCAAGGCATTTCGCAATAACCCGCTGGCCATCGCGATCTTGACGGAAGCGGAAGGTCGCTATCTGGAGGTAAATGACGCCTTCCTCGATCTGCTCGGGTATAAGCGCCAAGATGTGATTGGTCGCACCGCGGCCGACCTGCGCTTCTGGAGCGAACCTTTGGACCGCATGGAAATGCTGCGGCAGCTAAAAGATGAGCAACAAGTGGTGAAGCACCATATGCAATACCGGACCGCGAAGGGAGAAGTGCGGGAAGCCGAGGTGTGGGTGGAATCGATCGAATTGGCCGGGCAACCCTGCCTGCTGGGAATCACTCGCGACGTCACCGAGATCCGGCAACTGGAAGCTCAGTTCCGGCAAGCCCAGAAGATGGAAGCCGTCGGACGTTTAGCTGGCGGCATTGCGCATGATTTTAACAACATACTAAGTGTCATTCTGGGCTACAGCGACCTCTCGCTAGGTTTGATTGGACCGGAGAATCCGGTGAATCGGTACCTGTCGGAGACTAGGAAGGCCGCCAAGCGGGCGGCATTGCTCACGCAGCAACTCCTGGCATTCAGCCGCCAGCGGGTTGTCTTTCCCAAAAACTTAGATCTAAACGATGTGGTGCATACCGTTTCCGATATGTTCCTGCGACTAGTCAGCGAGGACGTAAAGATTGAGTTCCGACCGGCCACCTCGATCGGCACTATCAAGGCCGACCCGAGCCAGATTGAACAAGTCCTGATGAATCTTGTCGTGAATGCGCGAGACGCGATGCCGACCGGAGGAAAGATCATCATTGAGACTGGCGAAGCTGAACTGGACGTGGGCTACGTTTCCCGCCACCCGGGTTCCCATGTCGGAAGACATGTGGTCCTGATGGTAAGCGATACCGGTTGCGGGATGGATGAACAAACGAAATCTCAAATATTCGAACCCTTCTTTACCACCAAAGCGGTTGGGCAAGGAACGGGCCTCGGACTCTCGACCGTGTATGGCATCGTGAAGCAGAGCGAGGGCTACATTCTGGTGTACAGCGAACTCGGCCACGGCACTACGTTCAAGATTTATTTTCCCAGATTGGCCGAAAAAGCCGACGCACTCGTTTCGCTCCGTGAAGAAGACGAGCTGCCGCGAGGATCGGAAACGATATTAGTGGTCGAGGATGATGAGACCCTGCGCGAAATTACGGTGAAGCTTTTGCAAGATGCCGGCTACCGAGTCGCCAATGCCAAAGATGCGAAGGACGCGCTAACGATCGTAGCGGCTTCTCCAACCGAGATCGATTTGCTGTTGACAGATGTCATCATGCCCGGAACCAGCGGAACTGAGCTGATCAGGCAGGCCGAGGGCGGCCATCCCAAGCTTCGCTCGTTGCTTATGTCGGGATACGCTAGCGATCTGGTTGGACGACAAGGCGTCCTGATACATCAGGGCTTGTTTCTGGAGAAGCCTTTTACCAAGAAATCGTTGCTCGCGAAGGTTTACTCAGTCCTGCACAGTGAGTCTACGAGACCGCAAGCTGATTAGCCCCTGCCATCACGCTTCCCAATTCCTCCCATTCATTTGATCTACGCTTCCGCCAAATGGGATGCTTCTCAGCCTTCATGGGCAACTATGTGCCTGGGATATTCGGTTCTGAACGGTGCCGGCACGACTAAAGGTTTGAAGTGTGGGGGCGGAATGCCGAGTGCTGAAAATACCTCGTCCAGCGTGTGTACAACTTGCAATTGTGGGTGTGTAAACTCTCCCAGGAGTTGAAGCATGCGAAACAGACCAAATGCATATTCTTGCGGGGCAACTATGATGCGAGGGTCGTCCGTGGCTGGTTCCTCACGTGCCTGATACCGGATAAATTCAAGTGACACAGCAAACTCAGTAACAAGTGACAAGTCCGCAATACCCACCTTGGCGTTGGTGGTCGCCGAAAACTCCCGACTTGCCTCGTAAAGTTCCGCCAGCGATTCATCCGTGAGCCGACCCCCAACTCGGATCAGCAGGATTCTGGTTTCTGGGTCAAACTCGGCTCGGAACTCCGTGGTCAATTGTTTCATTTGGGCGTCTCCCTGCCGAGCAGTAAGGATATCGCTCCCCTTACCCCCATGCATGCAAGTGGCCCTCGGCATCAACCGCGCTATTTGTTGTTTCTAAAGCAGATCCGGTAGTGCGGCGTCCGGTTCCGTCGTGTACTTTTGGCGGAAAGAGAGCACACTCGGCCTCTCGAGACAGGCGTTAAGGAGGTTTATACAGCCTACCGTTCCATATCTTTCCGCCATCGTTTTTACTGCTTTGCCGCGCCACACTCAAACCAGGAAAGGCGGATCCCATTTTTGCTCGAGCACTCCCGGACCCTCCGCAGGGGCACAGTCACGGCAGGCGACTCGCCCGTCCTGGTAAGCGAGCATCTGCCCCAACCCCGATGCCTACCGAGCAAGCGGGCAGGCAAGTCACACATGGCGTGGCGAGATTTACGCCTTACCGATCGGTTCGGAGAACGTAACGACAAGCAAGGCAAACGGCTGACATAGATCCTTGTAGGAGCACTGTCTCACAAATGGACATCCATCCTTGAAGTAGACACCCCGCACCGCCTTGGCGGATGCGCGGATTTGCGACCGTCATCAGTTCTCCCGCAAGACACTGCAATAAGAACACTTACCAAATCTATCAAGTTTAGCGTCAACGATCATCGATGGCAGAGTTCGTGCACCACCCGTGTGCTAGTCGACTATGACCATGTCGAAGCTCACAATTAGCCAGTTAGATCTTCTCCTCTTGCCAGCTCCGTTTGCCGAAGCAGACGAGGTCGAGTCTTCTGGCTTCAGGGGGCCTCGATACAGGTTGAGATGCCGGGAGAAATCGCGAGCTAGAGACCAGGAGTAGAACATGAAGCTGCTGATCGCCGAAGACGATGTGTTTTTCCAAGAGCTGCTGAAGCAGATTCTGACGCCAGACCACGAGCTCGTTCTCGCCCACGACGGGAATGAGGCGTGGGCAGCGCTTCAGCTTCCGAACGCGCCACGGCTCGCGATTCTTGACTGGGTCATGCCCGCATTGAGCGGCCCGCAGGTCTGTCGGAAGGTGAGATCGTGCGCGGCTCTTTCTTCCACGTATTTGATCATCTTGACCGCGAAAAACAACGAAGCGGACATCGTTTCTGGATTGCGGGCAGGGGCCGATGACTATCTCACTAAGCCCCCTATACCCGCGGAACTCCGAGCTCGAGTAAGAGTGGGCGAGCGGATCTTGGCTTTACACGACGCAGTCGAGGCGCAATCGTCCCTGGCCAATCAAGCATCGGGCCGAGAAAGGCTTCTTCGCGAGTCACTCGCGGATTGTGCAGCTCGACAGGGGATACCTAGTGAAGAACATTTGCGCGGAATTGACTCTAGCCCGCGTCAACACCGCGAACTCGGGTACTGTCGCTTGAACGCTTGCGGGGAGATCGATCGGTCTGTGGATCTTCAATTAACCGCGTCGGGGGAGAATCGCCATCCGCACCGCTGAACAGGCCGGGCCCTCTGTTGCGCACATCCAGGCGGACGGCTGCGCTCCCGAAACGATCCTCATTGCGGAAGACGACCCCATTTTCCGCAGGCTGCTGCAGAGCCGGTTGCAGAGCTGGGGCTATCGAGTGATCACTGCGGAGGACGGAACGCGCGCATGGGAATTGCTGCAACAACCGAACACACCCGATCTCCTACTTCTGGACTGGCTCATGCCTGGGGTCAACGGTATCGAACTCTGCCGTCGGATTCGAGCGAAACAGCGAGACCGGTATCAATACATCTTGCTGCTATCCGGCAAAGATGAAAAACAGGATGTCGTAGACGGGCTGGAGGCAGGGGCTGACGACTACCTGACCAAACCATTTGACGTCAGCGAACTGCGAGCGCGACTGCGGGCCGGCAACCGAGTTCTCACGCTGCAAAACGAATTGATCCAGGCCCGGGAGGCCCTTCGGTTCCAGGCAACACATGACGACCTGACGAGTCTTTGGAGCCACAGTGCGACGTTGCTCCTGCTGAATGGCGAACTTGAGCGAGGCCTCCGTTCCCGCACCCCAACCGGGGTTCTGATGATTGATCTCGATCACTTCAAGAGCGTTAACGACACTTTCGGTCATCTGACTGGTGACGCCGTCCTCAAGGAATGTGGACGCCGCATCAACCAGGCCGTGCGGAAGTACGATCTTGTTGGGCGCTACGGCGGCGAGGAATTTCTTGCCGTCCTCTCGAACTGCACGGTCGAGGATCTGGAGAAAATAGGAGAAAGGGCGCGCCATGCCATCTCCGAAAAACCGATTTCGACGGGCACTGCAGAAGTGAGTCTCACCGTCAGTATCGGCGGTGTAACGGCCTTGAGTGGCCCCTCGGATCTCGAACTGCTCTCGGCTGCTGACGCCGCTCTGTACGAAGCCAAGCGATCTGGCCGTAACCGGGTCGTGATCGGCTCGTGCGAAGCGAGCCAGACTCAGCCCATAAAGGCCACGGAGCGGAGCACGCTGCTCACTGCGCCAAGAGAATAGTCGAGTGAGACGCTCACATGCCTGACCAGCGCACAATCTTCCGCCACGCTCTTCTTTCCGTTGCGTTCGTGCTGGTGTTTCTTCTGCTCAACCGACCGGAAGTCATCGTAATCTCTCACCTGGGCGCTGTGGTCTGGTATCCGGCTGCGGGGTTGGTGCTGGCTCTCATGCTGGGAGTCAGCCCTGGCTATGCGTTCCTGGTCGGTTTCTCTGGTGCGCTTGCGGGAATACTGATCTACGACCAATCCATCATGACGTTCAGTGGAACGATCGGGGCTGTAGCGGTTGCCGGCTTTTATGGCGCCGCCGCATGGGTCTTGCGCGGGCCGCTGAAAATCGATCTGGGCTTACGCAGACGACGAGACGTCGTGCTCTACGTGGCGGTGACTACGACCGCTGCATTGGCATCAACGGGTGTTGGTGTTATGTGCCTGGCCGCCGATCACGCAATCCATTGGAGTTCATTCTGGCAGTCCGCTTCCGCGTGGTTTCTCGGAGACGAGATCGGATTGCTGGGAGTGGCGCCCTTCCTTCTTATCCACGCATTTCCCTGGGTGCGCAGACAACTGTCGCCCAGGTCGGCTGAAGCACCTCCACGGAACAAGCCACCTAGGATGACGTCGATCGCCAAGACGGTTGTGGAATTGGGTGGCCAAATCTGCGCGCTATTGCTTTCTTTGTGGATGGTGTTCGGGGCTTCTTTCCCGGTTCTCTTTATCACGTTCGTTCCGATCATCTGGATCGCCATGCGTCAAGGAATCCAGAGGGTTGTCTGTGGTTTGCTCGCGCTGAATTTTGGCATTGTAGTCGGTCTGCATTTCTTTCCACCGACCGCTGGCTTGCTCCCGGAATACGGCCTCCTCATGTTTGTCGTCTCGGCCACTGGACTCATCGTAGGATCAGCCGTTACGGAGCGGCACAGACTCGCGGTTGAGTTGCTCGAACGCACCGACGAATTGCTGGACGCCAATACACAAATGGTTGCCGCCAAGCACAAGGCAGAGGAAGCCAGCCGGATCAAGAGCGAGTTTCTGGCGAATATGAGCCACGAAATCCGCACCCCGGTCAACGGAATTGTCGGCATGACTGAATTGGTGCTCGACACGGAACTGACTCGTGAACAGCGCGAATATCTGACGATGCTGAAATGCTCAGGGGATTCCCTGGTCGTTGTGATCAATGACATACTCGATTTCTCCAAAGTGGAGTCTGGAAAACTGGAGCTCGACCCGGTTGAATTCAATCTGCTGGACACGATCGGCGACACTCTGCGGGGAATGGCCCTGAGAGCCCATGAGAAGGGCCTCGAACTCGCCTACCACGCCGATCCCCAGATACCAGAGTGCGTAGTCGGCGATTCGGGGCGACTGCGCCAGGTACTTGTGAACCTCGTGGGAAATGCCATCAAGTTCACGTCCGAAGGAGAAGTAGTCGTCCAGGTACAGATGGACTCCTACAGCGATCATGAACTCGGGCTGCATTTCAGCGTCGCCGACACTGGCATTGGCATCCCTGTGGAAAAACACGCTCTCGTCTTCGAAGCATTTGCGCAAGCCGACGGCACCACAACTCGCAACTTCGGCGGCACTGGTCTGGGACTAGCCATTTCCTCCCGACTGGCTGGGCTGATGGGCGGACGGGTCTGGCTGGAAAGCACCGTAGGAAAGGGCAGCACTTTTCATTTCACGGTCCGTCTCGGGATCGGTGAAACGCATTGCAGCTCTGAAGTACCGGCTCAACAAGCCGCACTCATACAGATTCCCGTGCTTGTAGTGGATGACAACGAGGCGAGCCGGCAGATTCTGTTGGAAATCACGAAAAGTTGGGGCATGACCCCGACCGCAGCCAAGAGTGGACGCACGGCATTAAAAGCTATTCACGAGGCAGGGGACGCTGGCTTTCGCTTGGCAATCATTGACAGTCACATGCCCGGAATGGATGGATTTCAGTTGGCGGAACGAGTCATGGAGAATCCGCGTTGCCGCCCTGCGATCGTGATGATGGTGACTTCCGGCCAACGCGCGAAGGTTGAGCGCTCCCGAGAGACGGGCATCGCAGCATGTCTCCTTAAGCCCATTCGAGAGTCGGAATTGAAGTCAACCGTTCTGACAATCCTCGGGCACTCGTCGTCTGGTGTTGCACCGGAACCAGCAACAAGCTACGGTCCGGGAAAGACCTCCAGACAACTTCGGATTCTGATAGCCGAGGACAACCCAGTGAACCAGAGGGTGGTCGTACGGATGTTGGAAAAGATGGGGCACCTGCCAGCAATCGCCCACAATGGCCGAGAAGCGTTGTCAATGTTGGGGGCAGCCGGGAGCTTTGATCTCGTGTTCATGGACGTGCAAATGCCTAAGGTCGACGGCCTGACGGCGACCAGAAATATCCGAAAGAGCGAGACTCAAACGGGAACTCACATCCCGATTATCGCCATGACGGCTCACGCTCTAAAGGGTGACAAGGAACTCTGTCTGACAGCGGGCATGGACGCATACATCAGCAAACCCGTGACCAGCAAGGCAATCGCAGACACGATCGCCGAATTCTTCCCCTTGGAACCCCTCATCCACGCGCACTCGGCAATTCCACTTCTTCCAGGCTCTTCGTCGCTGTGGGATCGCAGTACCGCCCTCGGACGTGTGGATGGCGACGAATCGCTCTTGCGCGAACTAGTGCAGATTTTCCTGGACGAGAGCCCCAAGCAACTCATCCGCCTGCAGCACGCGATCGAAACAGCCGATCCGGAGGAAATCGAGAGGACCGCCCACAGTCTCAAGGCAGAATTGGGCTATCTGGGGTTGCCCAGTGTTGCGCAGAAGGCCCGAGATCTCGAGCGAATGGGGCATGAACGCACCTTGCAGCCCGCGGCTGACGTGTTGGTATCATTCCAAGCCGAAGTATCTGCGGTTGCGGACGCGATGCGAGACATGCTGGAGGAGAGACATGAGTCGGTTGATCGTTAGTCCAACGATCGAAGATGGATTCCTTGCTAGATCGCTGCGGACGCCAAGAAATATGTGACCGACGTCCAGGAAGTGGACGAGATTCCAGCGCGTGGACATCTACTCCGTTTTGCTCTCGATCCCGTCCGACCCTTTCTACGCAAGGGACTCTCGACAAAAGGCTTACCGGCTGCGGTCGGTTTCATGTGCCCGAGCAGGATGGCACTCTTCGTGCACTTTCTTTGGCGTCTTCCCCCGAACATCACCGTATTGAAATTGGGCCATTCAACTGTTGTACAGGTCCATTGAAAGGAATCATGGGCTTCCCCTCTGTGGAATCAGCGCGGTCGATCGGTCCAGAGATGGAAACGATGGATCGTGGATCCAGCCTCGGCGATCGTATGAGTGTCGTTGAGCGCCGAGATTGGTGGCTGTGGATATGCGCCGTCCTAATCACCATGCTTCTGACTGGCGGTATTGTCTCATTCGGCTTTCCCGGGGTCCACTTCCGCCCTGCCGAACTGAACTCTACCCTGTTCAACGACACCATCCTTGGCCTAGTGGGAATGGTGCTGCTCTTCGACATTTATACGGTCTACCAACATTTCCAGATCCAGGGCGTTCGAAAGCAGTTGGTTGAACGCGAAGAACTTTTCCGGCTCATCACAGAAAACGCCGCTGACATGATCGCGGTGGTGGATACCAAAGGCCGTAGGCTTTACAACAGCCCCTCGTACGAAAAGATCCTGGGATACACACCCCAGGAACTCGGAGGGACAATGGCCTGGGATCAGATCCATTCGGAAGATAGGGAGAAAGTGCTGAAGGCAGCAGCGGATGCCCGTCGAACAGGCATGGGCACTAACTTGGAATACCGCATGCGACACAAGGATGGAAGTTGGCGCACGCTCGAGTCTAGAGCCAGCACGATCTTGAAAGGTGGACAGGTCGAGAAGCTCGTAATCGTAAATCGCGACGTGACCGAACGCAAGCACCTAGAAGAGCAATTCCGGCAGTCGCAGAAAATGGAAGCGGTCGGAAGGCTTTCCGGAGGCGTAGCCCACGATTTCAACAACCTGCTTGGCGTCATCATCGGTTACGGAGAGATTGTTCAGGAGGGTACACCGGAGGCTAGTCCGTTGCGCACCTGCATCGATGAGATCTTGAAGGCGGGTCATCGAGCTGGCGCCCTGACGCGGCAATTGCTGGCATTCAGCCGGCAGCAAGTGATGGATCCTCGAGTTCTGGACCTGAATGTTGTGGTCAAGGACATGGAAAAGATGCTGAAGCGACTGATCGGCGAAGACGTACAGCTTAAGACCGCGCTCGATCCGTCACTCATGCGGATCAAGGCAGACCAGGGACAGATCGAACAAGTCATTATGAACCTGGCAGTGAATGCGCGTGATGCGATGCTGAACGGTGGTGAGCTAAGACTCAATACGTCGAACTTTTACATGGATGAGGATTTTATTCGCCGTTATCCGTATCCAGTATTAGTTGGAGACTATGTCCGCCTCACCGTCAGTGACAACGGGGCAGGAATGGACGCAACCACGCGTGCCCGGGTCTTCGAGCCTTTCTTTACCACCAAGGAAAAGGGGAAAGGTACAGGACTTGGATTGTCCATGGTCTATGGCGTGGTCAAACAGAGTGGGGGCTACATCGAGGTTGTCAGCGAGCCGGGCGCGGGCGCAACGTTCACAATCTATCTTCCGAAGATAGAGGTTACTGCCGATCCGCAGAAACCGCCCGCAGAATTGCCAGCGTCTCCCCATGGAAATGAAACGCTGCTACTGGTGGAAGACGAGGTATCTCTCCGCAAGCTGAGCCGCCATCTACTGGAGCTTTTCGGATATGGCGTGCTTGAGGCTGGAAGCGGAGCTGAAGCTCTGAAGATAGCTCAGGAGCACACAGGAGTAATCCACCTCCTCCTGACCGACGTTGTGATGCCCGGAATGAGTGGACGAGTGTTGGCCGACCAGCTAGTGAAACATCGGCGAGAGACTCGAGTGGTCTATATGTCAGGATACACCGGCCAGACCGTTGGCGAACACGGCGTTCTGGCTGAAGGTAGCTTCTTTCTGCCGAAACCATTCACGCGGGAAGCATTGGCCCGCAAGGTTCGGGAGGCACTCGATGGAACCACCAGTTTGATCGGAGCCGACTAGTGGCCTGTCGCAGAG
>PMUM01000133.1 GCA_003166855.1 Acidobacteriaceae bacterium
ATGGGACGAAAATAAGTCATCCCGAAGTCAAAGCGGTTCCCGACAAAAACCATACCCGCGGGATTGGTCGCAGCCGCCAGGCTGTCTTGGGGAAACGCAATGCCGGCGCCTCCCTGCCCCTGCTGCTTAATGCCATAGCCCGTCGAAAAGTATCCGTCGGTAGCAGAAGCGGGGATAGCGAGAAGCATGATAAGTGCCAGCAACTTCTTGAGGTCGACATTCATGCGCGGGAAACCCTCCTTGGATTGAGCATTTGCCTAATACAAGTTAGTTGATCTATATACTAGTGTATCTTGACGTTTATTGGCAACGCTGCATAAACGCAAACGGGAGACTCCGTATGTTCTTTAAGCGACGATGGCCGACTCAGTCACGAACGGCAGTTGGGCTTTTTCCCAAGCGCTAAAACCGCCTATCACGTTCGCCACATTCCGAAATCCGGCTCGTTGTAGAAAACTGCAGGCAATCAGGCTTCGATAGCCACCTTTGCAAAGAACGGCAATCGGCACGCTGGGGTTGATCTGTGGCACTGAGTCTTTGAAATCGTCAAGAGACAGCCAGATCGCACCCTCGATGTGCCCAGCTTCCCACTCCGGCTTGCGGCGCACGTCCAATACTTGAACCCTGTCATTCTGGAAACGATGGTTCAAGATTGGAGCATTAATCTGGCTCAACGCGGTCAGAGGCAGCCCGGCCGCGGTCCATCCCTCGACTCCATCTTTTAAGTAGCCGCGTGCGTCGTCGATTCCGACTCGGGCCAGCCGCGTTCGCGCTTCCGATAACTGCTCGTCTGATTCTGCGATCAGCACTGGCCGCGAAGACAGCCCCAACAGGCTCCCCGCCCAAAAGGCAAATTCTCCTGAGAGCGGAATGCTGACCGATCCGGGCACATGCCCGGAAGAAAACTGATCACCCGGGCGGACATCCAGTGCGATTGCCCCCTCATCTAGCAAGGAGCGCAGTTCTTCGGCCGAAATTGGAGCGAGTGTGGAAAGGTCTGACAACGCGGGCGCGCCCGCTCGGTTGATCTGTGCATCCTGCGGGAAGTATTCCGGACGAGGAGGCAAGTTGGTGGTGAGTTGCCGAATGAACTCTTCCCTGCTGCCGATCTGCAGGGCGTAGTTAGTCAGCCGTTCGGTGCGGACCGTCGAGAATCGCTCCGCGCGCATCTTGCGCCCGCATAGAGAACCCGCACCGTGGGCGGGGTAGACAAGCACATCGTCGGGGAGTTTGAGCAGTTTGTTATGCAGGCTGTCGTAAAGCATCCCAGCCAACACTACGGGAGTGTGAGTTTTCGACAGATCAGGGCGCCCCACATCCCCCAAAAACAATGTATCTCCGGTCAGAACTGCGTAGGGATTCGGAGACTTTTCTTCATCCGTCACCACAAGGCAGACGCTCTCTGGCGTGTGCCCCGGCGTTTCAAGAACTGTGATTCGCACCTTACCTACCCGCAGTTCGAAACCGTCGCGTACCTCCGCGTGGGGAACAGTGGCTCCCCCATTGGGACCGATGTAGATCTTGGCCCCGGTACGTGCCGCCAACTCCTTGTGTCCGGAAACGAAGTCAGCATGCAGATGGGTCTCAAAGATGTGGCGGATCTTTAGTCCATGCTCCCCTGCGGCATTCAGGTAAACGTCCACGTCGCGCTGCGGATCGACCACGACCGCTTCCCCCTGTGACGCCAGCATGTAAGAAGCGTGAGCCAAGCAGCTCAGATAAAACTGTTCAAAGTACGTTGTCGATCCTTCGCCCTGAGCAATCGCTGCTATCGACGCTGGGCGAACGCTCTTGGGATCTGCCTCCGGGGCGGGATGTGCCATCTCGCAGGCGGCTAGCAGAGTATTTGCCACCTCTGAGACTTGGACCCGAAGCTCGGGAACAGCGATGGTCTCCCACAAGCTCCCCTTACGAACCGGTCCAATGGTATAGAGAAAATCCGAGGCGACACCGTCGACATCGACCAAAGCTCCATCCTGGGAGACATCCAGGCCAAGATACAGAGGATCGGGGCGGACCAATCTCTGCCGTATAAGGTTTGTCAGCAGAGGATTGTCGACTTTGTGAACATCACTCTCCGGGCCCGTACAGTTGATGACGCGGTCCACGCGCAGGCGTCTGAGCTCTCCGCTCTGCCGGTCGCGGTAGGTCACATCGACGCCGTCACTATCCTCGGCGTACGCAGCAATCCGGCCGGCATGGATTTCGATCTGGCCATCCTGAATCTGCGAATCTATCCGAGCGCCGATTGCGGGCGCGATCCTGTGGCGATGCACATCCCAGTAGGGCCGGACATGGCGCAGGAAACGGCGTCGCTCTTTGAACGAGAGGGAGCGCCATATTTCCTGCGTGAAAGGACGAAGGGAGTCGATCACGGCGCGCCATCCGCTGCCTGCTTTTTCCGCGGCTTCCACCTGCGAGCGAATCAAGCGCAAGAGTCCGCGAACAGTTCTAGGGGACTTCTCGGTCCAGAACGGCGGCCAAGGAGCACTGGTTTTGTGGGTCTGTGGCAGCAAGCCACGGCGGGAAAGCATGTGAATGGTGCCGCCGAAGCCGCTTTCGCGCAACGTAATGGCGACGTCGACACTGGTGAGGCCGGAACCGACCAGCAGAATGCTGCGGTCCTTGGCGAGGTCGCTAGGCGCACTCGCCGCCCAGGGATTGGGAACATAGCGCTGGCTGTGTGGTGTCTTTCCCGGGAGTCGGGGATCGCCGGGCGGAAAATTGCCGAGTGCAATCACCACCTTGTTCGCGAACAGCGTCCGGCCACTGCGAAGACGGATCTCTGCCGCACCCTCAACCCGAGCTACAGAGACAGCTTCATCTTGCACATGTTCGAGCCGGCCGGGATGGCGTTCGATCTCTTGCTGCAGCAGGGATGCAACATACTCCCCATAAACGCGGCGCGGGAGATAATCGTCGGGAGTCACGCCGGGGTCGTGGTTTAGCCGTGCCCAGCGCAGAAAGTGCTCGGGATCGTCCGGATGGGCGCTCATGTTCCTCGCCCGGACGTTGAGCAGGTGTTCCATGCACCGGGTGCCGTAGGCCACACCGCGGCCTAAGCGAGCATTTCTCTCAATGAGAATTACGGAGAGGGAGCCGCCGGACTTGCTCAACAACTGGGCCGCGAGCGTCGCTCCCGTGAATCCCCCTCCGATGATTGCGACCGTGAACTGGAAGCCCACCAGGCTTGCACTTCGATTCGTGTCCATCCTGACTCCAGGTGTTAAATCTATGTCGATCAACCTACTAGACATGCAATTCAGGGACCACTGGTATGGCTTTTCCGAGCCTTTAACTGCTTTGTCGAACAGCTAGGCTCTCCGGGAAGACAATCCGTTTCATCCTGAGGGAAATATTTTGCCGTGTTCACCACTCCTCTGGAAATGCATGGGAATTCCATCGGCTAATGTCTAGTATATCCATCGACTATATGGTATAGTCTCCGGAAACTGGTCGCCATGCCACTTTAGTGGTGGTGATCAGACGGACGCTAGGGATGCGCTGCTTGTGGGCGTTCGCGGAGGAATTCGTGATTCCTTTCATTGAGAAGACTTGGTTCTTGTGGTGGATCTTGGCGACCTTGGTGATTCTGCGCTGGTTCCATCTTTTCTCGTCTCACACAGACGACAGCGCAGTTCGAAGTACCCGCGTCGAGCGGCAAGCGTGTACGGCTTCAGACGAAATTCCGTCGGGCACCGCTAGCCGCCTATCTACCTAAGACTGAAAGTCTGAGTTCAAGAGAGTCGCGGCTCTGTGGGCCGTAAGACAAATTGATCAACTGGGGAGATTCCAATGAGTCAGGTTCGTTCGGAAGTGCTTGCGTCCAACCGCGCCTACGCCACTAATTTTGGTGACAAGGGCAAACTGACCTTGCCGCCAGCCCGCCGCTTTGCAATTCTCACCTGCATGGATGCCCGGCTGGATCCGGCCAAATACGCCGGCCTGGCCGAAGGAGACGCGCACGTGATCCGCAACGCTGGTGGACGGGCCAGCGACGACGCCATCCGATCTCTTGTGATCAGCTACAAACTGCTGGGCACCCGGGAATTCTTTGTCATCCACCACACCGACTGCGGGATGGAGTTTTTCACGAATGAGGTCATGCGCGGGCTGCTAGCTTCGAGCCTGGAAACCGCGGAATTGACGCCGAGCGGTTTCCGCGACGTGGGCCACGGTCCCGGTTCCACTGCCGGTGAGTACATCGAATGGCTTACGATCCGCGATCAGGCCCAGGCTGTCATCGACGACGTCGAGCGTATTCGCACTCACCCCCTCGTGCCAAAGTCCATCCCTGTATTCGGGTTCATCTACGACGTGCGTTCCGGAAAGTTGATTGAAGTGGAAGGCGCCAGCGAAATTGGGAAGGCTGCCTGATGTCTCGGAAGGCGAACTAGGCGATCTGCCCCGTCGCATCGCGGAACCATTCACTCATGCGAACCCTCTGGCTCAATGCATTTGCCGTCACGGCTGTGGTAATTGCCGTCACGCTGGTCGTGGTTAAGAACATTCAAGGCGATACCTCGAACGAACTGCTGAACGTCTCCTATGATCCGACCCGTGAACTGTTCCAGGATCTAAATCGCCAGTTCGTCGCGCAATATGCAAAGCAGACCGGCAAGAAACTAAAGATCCAGCAGTCCCACGGCGGCTCATCGCGCCAGGCGCAGGCGGTCATCGATGGCATGCCCGCCGATGTCGTCACCCTGGCGCTGCGCTCCGATGTCGAGGCGCTTCATAAGCGGGGGTTGATCGCCGACGGCTGGACCCAGCGCTTGCCAGATAATTCCGAGCCGTACACTTCGACGATTGTCTTCGTCGTCCGCAAAGGAAATCCCAGGAACATCAAAGACTGGCCTGACCTGGTTCGCCCCGGCGTTTCCGTCATAACGCCGAATCCGAAGACATCGGGAAACGGAAAACTCAGCGTTCTGGCCGCCTGGGGATCGGTAATCTACCGCGGGGGGACGGAAACGCAGGCTCTGCAATACCTCAAAGAGCTCTATGAGCACGTACCCGTTCTCGACACCGGCGCTCGCGACGCGACCAATACCTTCACTCAAGAAAAGCTCGGGGATGTCCATCTAACGTGGGAAAACGAGGCTCTTCTCGAAGTGGAGGAATACCGGGGCGATCTGGAGGTTGTGTATCCTCCGATGAGCATTCGCGCCGAACCAAGCGTTGCCTGGGTGGATGCGAATGTCGCGCGCCGAAAGACCGAAGCCTATGCCAAGGCATACCTCGAATTCCTCTACACTGACCAGGCACAGGAAGCCATCGCCCAGCACGGCTATCGCCCCATCAAGCCCGAAGTACTGAAGAAACACGCGAATCGGTTTCCGCAGATTGATCTCTTCCCTGTCACCATACTTGCCAAAGATTGGGACGATGCTCAGCAGAAGTTCTTTGCTGAGGCCGGCATTTTTGACGCAATTCATCCAGTGCAGGCAAAACTGGGGCAGGCAAAACAATGAAGCTCGACTACTCTTGGGGAAATACACGCCATGATTTGCTCGCGGGCGTGACCGTTGCCGCCATCTCCTTGCCCCAGGCGATGGCTTATGCTCTCATCGCCGGCGTCGACCCGCGCTTTGGTCTGTACTCCGCCATCGTGGTTACGTTGGTGGCCTCGATCTTTGGTTCATCGTCCCATTTGATCAACGGCCCAACCAACGCAATCTCACTCGTCGTTTTCAGCGCGCTCGCTTTCTTTGATCCCGATGCCCGCTTCGATGCCTACCAGGCCATGTTCCTGTTGGGAATCATGATTGGAAGCATCCAGATTCTGATCGCCGTTTTCAAACTCGGCGATTTGACCCGTTATATCTCTGAATCAATCGTCATTGGTTTCATGGCCGGAGCGGGCACTCTGGTGGGCCTAACGCAACTCGGAAATCTGACCGGCATTCGCGACCGAGGTACTGGACAGCAGCATGTGCTTTACCGGCTGTGGCTCACACTTAGCGGGGGCCACGTGAATCCCCGCGCCCTCGGCATCGGATTGGGAACGATTGTCCTGGTTGTCCTGCTCAGAAAGTTGGCGCGCAAATATCGTCTGCCGCAGCTCGACATGCTCCTGGCCCTGATCGTTGCAGCCGTAGTAGCTGCCGCCTTCGGTTGGTCGAAGCCTGCACTCGACGGCAAGACGATCATATCGGTGGTCGGCAGCGTTCCCCGCAGTCTGCCGTTACCTCATATTCCTGAAATCAAGTTCTGGTGGGTGAAGGAATTGTCGGGAAGCGCGCTGGCTATCGCTTTCCTCGGACTTCTGGAAGCATTGGCGATTGCCAAGTCGATTGCCAACACTACACGTCAATCGCTCGATTACAACCGGCAGTGCCTTGCTGAGGGTCTGGCCAATCTTACCGGTGGATTCTTTCAGTGCTTGCCGGGCTCCGGCTCCCTGACCCGCTCGGCAATCAACTTTCAGGCGGGGGCAGTGAGCCGCGTTTCCGGTATCTTCGCAGCGGGAACGGTCGCCTTGGTAGTGGTCGCGCTCGCGCCCTTCGCCCGTTACATTCCCAAAGCCGCTCTGGCCGCGCTCCTGCTGGTCACGGCTGCAAGACTAGTCGATTGGAAGAGGCTCAGCTATGCCATGCGGGCCTCCCGCTACGACGCAGGCTTAGTCTTGGTTACCGCTCTTTCAGCCGTCTTTATCAGCGTCGAGTTTTCCATTCTGATCGGCGTGGCTTTGTCGATTCTCTTGTTCGTTCCCCGCGCCGCCCTTCTGCGCTGGTCCGAACTCGTGGTTAGCAGCGAGCGCGTCGTTCGCGAGCGCTTGCCAGACGACCCGCCTTGCACGGCAATGCTGCTTTTCGATTTGGAAGGTGAACTGTTCTTTGGCGCCGCACCGGAACTGGATCGCTGTTTCGATCAGCTGAAGCAACGGACACGGGACGAAAACATTCGTTTCGTCGTCTTGCGCCTCAAGCGCACACGAAATCCCGACATGGTTTCACTGGAGCGATTCGACCATTTCCTCCACGACATGCAGGCCCGCGGCGTGACGGTGTTGCTCTGTGGTGTTCGTCCGGAGTTTGCCAAGGCGATGGCGAATCTGCGCTTCCAGGAATGGCTTCCTGCTGACCGTATCTTCCCGGAAGAAGACGAGAAATTTTCCGCGACGCTCAAGGCAGTCCGCCATGCTTATGATCTATTGGGCCAGAACTCCTGCGATCATTGCGGGCGAGGTGAGTTGGTCAGCGCGGATCGGGAAGGGCTCTATTACCTGGTTTAGTGCGTGACCTTGCTGACTGTCGGGTAGTGCCTCAGTTTCAAAGTGACGCACTACCGAGTGTCGAGGTTTAGGCGAATTTAGAAGTGCCCGCGGTAAGATAGCAATCTTAAAGATCACAGGTGACCTCAATGCTGTGGAAGACCGATCCGACTTTCTATCCCTCTCCGAAACTTGCCATGCAGGCGCCCGCTGAGAAGTTGGCCTATGTGGCCGCTTTGAACGCCAACGGCAATCATCAGCCTGACGCTCTGGTCGTCGTGGATGTGGACCGCGAGTCGGACAAATATGGTCAGATCGTGGGCCGGGTCGATATGCCGAACGTGGGAGATGAACTTCATCACTTTGGCTGGAACGCCTGCAGTTCAGCCTTGTGCCCCTATGCTCCCCACCCGCATGTGGAACGGCGGTATCTGATTGTTCCCGGGTTGCGCTCGTCACGCATCCATGTGATCGACACCAAGGACAATCCGAAGCAGCCGAAGATTGTGAAAGTGATTGAGCCGAAGGACGTCGCGGAGAGGACCGGCTACAGCCGCCCTCACACCATCCACTGCGGACCCGATGGCATCTACTTGAGCGCCCTTGGCTCGCCCAGCGGCGATGGTCCCGGCGGAATCTTCGCGCTGGATCACTACAATTTCGAGCCTCTCGGTCGATGGGAGGTTGATCGCGGTCCTCAATACTTCGGTTACGATTTTGCGTGGCATTTGGGCCATGACATCGCTGTCACCAGCGAGTGGGGCACGCCGAACATGGTCGAAGACGGGGTAAATCCCGAGCTGCTGCTCGGCGGAAAGTACGGGCATAGTCTGCACATCTGGGACCTCCGAAAGCGACGCCATCTTCAGGCTTTGGATTTGGGAGCGGAACAGCAGATGGTGCTTGAGCTACGCGCGGCGCACGATCCGACGAAGGCTTATGGTTTTGTCGGGGTCGTGACATCGCTGAAGGATCTCTCCAGTTCCATCTGGTTGTGGCATCGCCCTAACGGAGGGTCGAATGGAAAATTTGAAGTGAAGAAAGTCATTGAGATTCCGGCCGAGCCAGCGGAACCGAGCCAGCTGCCTCCGCTGTTGCAGGGTTTCAAAGCTGTGCCACCTCTGCTTACAGACATCAACCTCTCTGTCGATGATCGCTTCCTCTACGCTTCCTGCTGGGGCACAGGAGAGATGCGCCAGTACGATGTCTCCGATCCGTTTAATCCCAAGCTGATCGGTTCCGTGCACGTCGGCGGGATCGTACGTCGCGCTTCTCATCCTGCCAAGCCGGGCGAGCCGTTGAACGGGGGCCCACAGATGGTGGAAATCAGCCGCGACGGACGCCGCGTCTATTTCACCAATTCGCTATACGCAGCCTGGGACAAACAGTTTTATCCCGACGGCATTCGGGGCTGGATGGTTAAGCTCGATGTCGCACAGGATGGCGCCATTCAGCTTGATCCCAAGCTGTTTGTCGATTTCGGCGATCTGCGTGGGCATCAAGTCAAACTACAGGGTGGCGACGCTTCCTCGGACTTTTACTGCTACCCATGAATCACAACTGGCCCTGGGTTGCCTTGGCGGTTCTCGGCGCCTACCACGGTCTGAATCCCGCGATGGGCTGGCTGTTCGCCCTGGCGCTCGGACTACAGGAAAAGCGCCGCTCCGCGGTCGTCGGAGCTCTGATCCCGATTGCTCTCGGACACGCAGTCGCCATCACGCTGGCGATCCTCGTCCTGCGCTTCGTCCAGCATTTCCTCCCCATGAGTATTCTGAAATGGGGCGTTGCTTCAATTCTCTTTGCCCTTGGTCTGTATCGACTGTTTCGCGCGAGCCATCCGCGGGGAGCCGGCATGCGAGTTGGAGGGAAAGATCTGTTCGTCTGGTCTTTCCTCATGGCATCTGCTCACGGCGCCGGCTTGATGCTGCTGCCCGTTCTGATGGCGCAACCAATGCCTGGGATGACGCACACGATGGGGGGAATGACTGTGGCGCCTTCGTCGTTAAGCCCATCCGCGGTTGGATTGGCCGTCCTGATACACACTGCAAGCATGTTGGCCGTGGCTGGAATCCTTGCCTTCTTATTCTTTGAGACCTATGAAAAAGTAGGGCTGCGGCTGCTGCAGAACGCATGGCTCAATTTTGACCTTCTCTGGGCTATCGCCTTGCTGGTTGCCGGATTCGCTGTCTTGTTCTTTTGATTGAGCCGCAGCATCGGGGTCTCTCCAGGAGTGATCCGTTCAGCGTGCGCAATTCAACTCTGTTTGTAAGCAAGCGTAGTTTTCTGAATCGGATACCCTCTGGTCCGCTCACCGACCCTGATCCCAAGAACAACATTCAATTCGAAAACTCAATCAACGGTCAATTCACGAGTGCAATCGTGACGAGCACTTATGATAGGCGCGTGTCCGGGGCCAAACTCTTCACTCTAGTCACAGTGTTCTTCCTCACGAGCGTGATCAGCGTCGTGACCGGGAGTACATCTCTCATCACCGTCCCTGTGATGATCGCTCTGGGAATTGAAGCCCACGTTGCCGTTGCAACCAACATGCTGGCTTTGACCTTCATGAGCGTGGGCGGCTCCTTGCCGTTCATGGGGAAAGGCGTACTAAGCCGGAGCCGTTTGCTGCCCTCGATCATTCTCACGATCATTGGGTCTGGTTTGGGTGCATTGCTATTGCTCACTGTGCCGCTCAAGGCTTTGCAAATCACTATCGCCGTGGCCATGATTGGCGTGGCTGTATTCTCCCTCCTGAATAAGAACTTGGGACAGGCCAGTCATGATGTCCCGGCGTCACAGTTTGGATTAGTTGCCGGCTATGCCGCTACTTTCCTTCTGGCAATCTACGGCGGCTTTTTCAGCGGTGGTTACATCACTATGCTCACTGCCGCTTTTGTTCTGTTTTTCGGCATGACCTTTCTGCGAGCCGTTGCTACCACCAAGGTGATCAACGTGTTTTCTTCGGGCGTTGCGACAGTAATATTCGTTTGGCGCGGTATCGTGGATCTGAAGCTGGGCATAATTCTCGGCGTTTCCATGTTTCTGGGTGCGCTGCTGGGAGCCCGCATCGCACTGTTCTTGAGCACGGTCTGGCTGCGGCGAATTTTCATTGCGGCGGTGCTCGGCCTTGCTATCAAATTGCTCTTGCCCGTGCACTAGAGACAATTCCGATTTGTGCCGACATGTGCGGGCACCCGTTACATCGACCCAATCTCGGTTGTGTCCCCCGTGTGGTGGTCTTCGATCTGAAACCTAAGAAACTCATGAATCCCTTTTAGCGCGTCGGGGTTCGTGGTCTTGATACGCACTCTGCCACCTGCCGGCAACTCTTCGAATTTGTAAGAAATCTCCGCGTGTTTGTCTTTCATAACCGGAATGCCGGGCGGCACCCGGTTGTGGACGAACATGGGAATGGAGAATTCACCGTTGGAGAACATTGCGACAATGTGCGTCAGATGAGAGCGAATCGCCTGCATGTTTTCGGAATCTTTGCTGTCATTGACAGTCACTTCGATCGCCCCACCGTCCGAGTACAGGCGGAAATGATGAGTGGTTTTGTCATGCGGGAAGTCCATTGCCTCATCACCGTGTTTTTCCACATCCGCCTGATGTTGCGAAGCCGCTTTCATGTGCTCCTTGTGCATGGGGCAAGACTGCATATCTTGAGCCGTTAATTGAAGCGCGCCGAACAAAAGGATTGTGATCAGTACTTTCATGATCTGTTTCTCCTCCGAAACTGGTTTGCGGTGAGACCAGCGTTCTTCACCGCTTCACCGAGGGAGTACAGCAAGTGCGATTGCTGCCCCGGACCCGCACGCTGAGTGCGTTCTTCCCAATCCGCCAAGACTTTTTGCAAATATCGTTTTGTGCGCTTTAGCGCCTCAATGTCGGCTTCGATAGCTTTGAGCTTTCCCTGGGCAAGCTCGTACACACGGTGACAGGGAACCCCTCCGGCGTCACGAGCCTTTAGGACTTCCGCCAGCTCCGCCAAAGTGAAGCCGATTCGAAGCGCCCTCTGCACCACAAGGACTCTCTCCACCGAGTTCGCGGGATAGACGCGGTAGCCAGACACAGTCCGCGATGCTCGTGGGAGAACACCGATCTTTTCATAGTGTCGAATCGTGTCTGGACTCACTTCTGCCGCTTTGGCCAGAGTCCCCGAACTCAGACCTTTGCTTTGCACCATGAGAAGTATCAACCCTCGAACGCATTCCAGAGTCAAGCTGTTTTTCCTGGAACGAAGGCTCGCCAAACCGCTCTATCGGTGTCATGAGCCGAAGCGAGGTAATTGCCTCCTTGAGCTTTAGGGCTGTGATCACCGTCACAGCAGTCGTCGTCAAGGGCGGGCTAACATCATAGCTGGAAGTATTATCTTTGTTCCTGGTAGTCGGCGGAAGCAGTACACTCATGAGGATGACTAGGATCCGAGCATTCGCACTGCTGACGATTGCCCTGCTGTGGGCGGTCACGCCAGCCGTGGCTTGTGTCCTTCCAGGTGCGACGATGACTCCCGCGGAACGGGAGTGTTGCCACCACATGGCGGAGCAATGTGGAAGTTCCATGATGCCGGCCAGTCATTCCTGCTGTAAGGCCCAGGGACCAACGAACACCGTTCTTCCCCAAGCGCAGGCTGCCGGGCCGATTCGCCCTCTCACAATTGCTGTGACACCGCCGGTCGCTTCGTTAGCAACATTGCCCGCAGTGACAGTGCGCTGCCATCTTTCGTTTCTTCATGCGCCACCCCCAGAACCTTCTCCCGGCTGTAATTCCGTTCTGAGAATCTAGAAACCTTTCATTGCACAGATGAGCCCGTGCTCTGCCTTGTTGCGCGTTGGTGCTTCTGATGCTGACACGCCTCCTATCCCTCTATTTGTGAATTGTTTACGGAGGAGTAATGAAAGCTCTACGTGTAGGTGTTCGTCTGCTGATCATCTTCAGCGGTGTGCTTGGCTTTGCCGGTGAGCCGGCCGCCGATGTCGATCCTTGGTCTGGTGTTACTGGTCTGCTGGCACAGGAGCATCAGCACTCTCGGCCGTCCACGCCACCGCTGAGCCTTACCGAACTCGAAGCAGCGGCTTTGGCCAACAATCCCGAAATCCGAGTGGCTATGCGTCGCGTCGCCATCGCCGAGACACGGGTGCGCAGTGCCGGGTCTTTGAGCGACCCCGAGTTCATGTATCGCGGCTGGGGGACGCCACTCGCCAAGCCCTGGGACCTGAACCAGACGCAGCACATGTTCATGTTCAACCAGTCGCTCCCTGGTCCAGGCAAGCGCGCACTGCGCACACAAGTTGCTGCGGAGGGAGTGGAACAGGTCAAGGCGGAACTGGAGGCTAAGAAGCGCGATGTGACGGCCGAAGTCCGAAAGACGTTCTACGACCTGCTTCGCAATCAGGACGAACTCCTGCTGCATGACGAGCAGGCGGCGCTGGCTCGCCAGTCCTCGGAGTCGGCACGCATCAAGTATGTTGTCGGACGTGTTCCGCAGCAGGACGTGCTGAAGGCACAGATCGCTCTTACCAAACTGGTCGAGCACCTCGTGATGCTCGAACAGGACGGCGGTCTCGCGCGAGCCAGGCTGAATACTCTACTGGGCCGGGACCCCGGATCTCCACTCGAAGTTCAGGGCCAATACTCTCCGCCACAGAAGATTCCAGCACTCTTGGATCTGGAAAAAGACGCTCTGGAGAATCGACCCGAACTGGCGATGTCGTCCTCCGGTGTGCGGCAGGGCGAGGCCCGAACCAAGCTCGCGGAAAAGGCATACACGCCCGATTACAACCTCAGCGCGGGTTACATGCTCATGCCGGACGGCGCCCGCTATCGCAACACGTACATGGCGGAGCTCGCAGTCACACTACCCTGGCTGAACCGCGGGCGTCACGACGCAGAGATCGCGGAGGCGCAGGCTGACCTCTCGGCCGACAGAGCCGAGTATGACAACCAGCGTTCACTCGTGTTCGAAGAAATCCAGGAAGCTCTGATTCGCGCGCAATCTGCCAAGCGCCTCGTTGATCTTTATAGCCAGACGCTTCGTCCGCAAGCACAGGCGACGTTGAAGTCAACCGTCGCTGCCTATGAGGCCGATCGTACCGACTTCCTCAATCTGCTCGACAGTCAGAACACAACTCTCGAAGTTGAGCTCGACTACTACCGCGCCGCGTCTGAACTGGAATCGCGGATNNGCTTCCCTGCTTCAGATCACTCCGGAGGTGCGCTAATGACGCAGCATGAAAAGAAATTCCTTGTAACAGGACTCACTCTCGGGCTGGCGTTGGCCTTTGTCGCCTACGCGGCAATGCGCCTTTGGCATCCCGACCGTAGCGCCGCCCAATCTCAGGAAGCGCCGACTCTCAAGTACGCGGCAGCGCCTGAACAAGCCACTTCTCAGCGCGCAGAACAAGAACAAGTGCAAACGACCGCTCCTGTCTCCAGCATTCAACTCGACCAGAAGGAACAGGCGAACATTGGTGTCGAAACGGTCGAAGTCAGCCGCCGCAACCTTCAACGAGCTTTGATGGCCGTCGCCAAGGTGGACGAGCCGGAAACACAATTGGCTTCGATCAGTGCGCGCATTGGTGGCCGCATCGACAAGCTTTACCTTGATTTCACGGGCCAGCAAGTGCGCCGTGGTCAGATCATCGCATCCCTTTACAGTCCAGAAGTCTTTTCGACCGCCGAGGAATACAGACTTGCCCTTGAGAACCGAAAGCGTCTTGGTGTCGGAGCCGAACCCTTAGCCGTCTCGGGTGCCGATGATCTCGTGAACGCCAGCCGCCGCCGGCTGGAACTCTGGGGACTCACCCCACAGCAGCTTGATGAGATCGCAACGTCGGCGAAGCCACAAATCGACCTTCCCATTTACTCGACCGTCAGCGGCATTGTGACGGAGCGCAAAGTTACGCAAGGGCAATATGTAAACGCCGGAGAAGTCCTCTTCACCGTCACCGACCTGAGCACGATTTGGGTGAAGGCAGACGTGTACCAGCCCGACCTGCCTTCCGTCCGCACCGGCCAGTCCGTTGAGATCACCTCCGACTCACTGCCGGGCACCACGCTACACGGTCGGGTCGGATTTCTCGATACTTCCATTAACCCTCAGACCCGCACGGCCTCAGCTCGCATCGAGGTTCCGAACCCCACCATGCGATTACGCCCCGGCATGTTCGTGCAAGTTAAATTTGCCGCACCCGCAGGACACGACGTTCTAGCCATACCGCGCTCTGCCGTTCTCGATACGGGTATGCGCAAGTTCGTCTACGTGGCCAAGGGCAATGGTGAATTCGAAGGACGGCAAGTGCA